>NZ_CP112881.1:2177500-2482500 GCF_026409565.1 Sneathiella aquimaris | reverse complement strand
AGGGTGCCTGGAGGTATCAGAAGTGAGAATGCTGACATGAGTAGCGAGATGAGTGTGAGAAACACTCACGCCGAAAGTCCAAGGGTTCCTGCGTAAAGCTAATCTGCGCAGGGTTAGTCGGCCCCTAAGGCGAGGGCGAAAGCCGTAGTCGATGGGAATCAGGTTAATATTCCTGAACCTGATGGTAGTGACGAATGGGGTAAATTGTGGGTCCTTATTGGATTGGACCTGCCGTGAACCTGTTCCAGGAAATAGCTCCATCATTATAGACCGTACCCCAAACCGACACAGGTGGACTGGTAGAGTATACCGAGGCGTTTGAGAGAACTATGTTGAAGGAACTCGGCAAAATGACCCCGTAACTTCGGGAGAAGGGGTACCCCTCTTAAGGCAACTTTTGGGGGGTGGCACAGACTTGGGGGTGGCGACTGTTTATTAAAAACATAGGACTCTGCGAAGTCGCAAGACGACGTATAGGGTCTGACGCCTGCCCGGTGCTGGAAGGTTAAGAGGAGTGGTGAGAGCTGCGAATCGAAGCCCCAGTAAACGGCGGCCGTAACTATAACGGTCCTAAGGTAGCGAAATTCCTTGTCGGGTAAGTTCCGACCTGCACGAATGGCGTAACGACTTCCCCGCTGTCTCCAACATAGACTCAGCGAAATTGAATTCTCCGTGAAGATGCGGAGTACCCGCGGTCAGACGGAAAGACCCCGTGCACCTTTACTACAGCTTTGCAGTGGTATCAGGATTTAAATGTGTAGGATAGGTGGGAGCCTTTGAAACTGTCACGCCAGTGGCGGTGGAGGCATCCTTGAAATACCACCCTTTTGACTTTTGATATCTAACCGAGGACCGTTATCCGGTTCCGGGACCCTGCATGGTGGGTAGTTTGACTGGGGCGGTCGCCTCCCAAATGGTAACGGAGGCGCGCGAAGGTTGGCTCAAGCTGGTCGGAAATCAGCTGTCGAGTGCAATGGCATAAGCCAGCCTGACTGCGAGACTGACAAGTCGAGCAGAGACGAAAGTCGGTCATAGTGATCCGGTGGTCCCGCGTGGAAGGGCCATCGCTCAACGGATAAAAGGTACGCCGGGGATAACAGGCTGATAATGCCCAAGAGTCCATATCGACGGCATTGTTTGGCACCTCGATGTCGGCTCATCTCATCCTGGGGCTGGAGCAGGTCCCAAGGGTTTGGCTGTTCGCCAATTAAAGAGGTACGTGAGCTGGGTTTAGAACGTCGTGAGACAGTTCGGTCCCTATCTGCCGTGGGTGTAGGATATTTGAGAGGAGCTGCCCCTAGTACGAGAGGACCGGGGTGGACGTACCTCTGGTGGACCTGTTGTCACGCCCGTGGCACTGCAGGGTAGCTAAGTACGGAAGGGATAACCGCTGAAAGCATCTAAGCGGGAAGCCCACCTCAAAACCAGATATCCCTTGAGAGCCGTGGAAGACCACCACGTTGATAGGCTGGAGGTGGAAGAGTGGCAACACTTGGAGCTGACCAGTACTAATCACTCGATAGAGTTTGATCTGAGCACGTTCATGCACAGTAGTCAAAACAGACACTCAATAAACGAGGCGCTTCCCTCAACGAAGCCCTCCGGATGTAATTTATATCTGTCTTTCGCCGGCCTGGTGGCTATGGCGGGAGGCCCGCACCCGATCCCATCCCGAACTCGGCAGTGAAAACTCCCAGCGCCGATGGTACTTTGTCTTAAGGCACGGAAGAGTAGGTCGCCGCCAGGCCTGCGAAAGACAGATATTAACCTCTCACAACGTCAAACAAAAAAACACCCAAATGGGTGTTTTTTGCTATAACACTCTACACAACCGCGGGGTGGAGCAGCCCGGTAGCTCGTCAGGCTCATAACCTGAAGGTCGTAGGTTCAAATCCTACCCCCGCAACCAAATGAAAAAAAGGTCATCCAACAGGATGGCCTTTTTGCATTTTGTTACTCTGGAATAGCATGAGAAACTCAGCCAGGCTTTGCAACGCAAAGGCTGGAAAGGTTCACAACAAGCAGCGTCAGCTGCTCAGGTGCAGGCAGGGGCAACGCCCCGAGCAAAATCCCACTCCCGAAAACAAAAATCACACAAGTATATCAATAATTCTTTTGGAGGCCCTGTTCATTTTTTTACGACAAGTCCAAACTGCCCCGGCACTAGGGGGTCTGTTCGTCCAATCGATGATTGATGGTATCCAGAATTTCAGAAAAACCCTGTAGCGACGGTGGCCGGGGATCGTGGCTGCCCTATTGACACCAGAACGCTAAGATCAGAACGCCATCTCTATTTCCGTTTCCGACCAATCCCCGGGATAAAGGATCCCACATCTTTTTGATAGTTTTTATAGTCATCTCCAATTTGGTCGACCAGGTCCTTTTCTTCAAAATGGGTCACCGCGATATAGATATAGGCGATTGTTACGCAGGCGAACAGTAAATGGCCGGCGGTCATGGTAGGTGTTGCCCAAAAAGCGATCAGAAAACCGGTCATGATGGGATGGCGCACCAGCCGGTATAAAAAGCGTTTTTGAAAACCGCTTTGTTCAAATTCCCGTTTCGTCAAATGGCTAAAAACCTGTTTCAATCCAAAAAGCTCGAAGTGATCAATCATGAAGGTAGCGGTCAGCACGATCAGCCAGCCTGTCCAAAAAGTGACCTGAAGTCCAAGGCCGAGTGATGTGCCAGAGACATCCCAGATCACGTGGGTGATGGGTTGCCACCCGACAAAAATCAGGCAAAGTGCACCACTGGTCAGTAGGATATAGGTGCTGCGTTCAATGGATTGGGGAATGATCTGCGTCCAGACCCTCTTGAAACCGGGGCGCGCCATCACTGAATGCTGAAGAGCAAAGATGCTCAGTAAGGCAATATTGACGGCAAGGGAGAATAAAAGGGTGTCTTCAGGACCTGAATTAATGCTTTTGGGAACTATCAGACTACCAACAAATCCGATGGAATACAGAAAAGCCCCGAAGAAGATCCCGTAGACAGCAATGCCGTATGAAAATGTAAGCGCACGACCCATAGCAGGCGTCCTCTCATTGTAAGTTTATTTTGGTTAGATGTTAAAGTGTCTTGGACTTGAAAAAGCGCGCTTTATTTAAAATACGCATTGCGCTGAACACTGATCCTGGGCGGATTTTTTACGGTTTCCAGTATGACACAACTCCGTTCTGCCGCAGTCATCAGAGTTTGCAGTTGCTCCTCCGTCACGTCATTGGCAGCTTTCAGATTATAAGCAATATCCACTTGTTGAAAACCAACAGGGACAGTGCGGTCCATCATCAGGGTTCCGCGCACATCGATGCCCAGATCGACAGTTACTTCCAAATGGAGCAATTTGATCCCGAGCAGGTTTGCCACCATGCGGGTCGAGATATCAAGGCAGCTAGCGATGGCCGCGGCCAAGGCCTCCCCGGGACAGGGAAAATCACTCTCCCCGCCGACCGCTTTATGGGCGGAAATTGCCTGGCTGGCCGGTACGCCGGTGCCAAAAACTACGTGGCCATGGACAGGATAGTTCGGGTTCACCTGATCGGACGAGGCTCGTGCGCTATCGATAATCCACGCCGCGTTTGGATCCTTTTCATATTCTTCCCTCAATGGGGCTTGCAGGCGACGGACACTGTTTTGGCCGTGTTGTCTATGGGTTTCAATAATGTTTTTGTGGTCTGCTAGCATTATGCCCTCCTATTAAATGTGGGGCAAAGAATAGGGGCCGGCCTGTCGGCAAGATACTGCGGAGGCAGTAGCAATCGGCTATTCAATTGGTAGCAATCAACTACATTTAGAGTAGTTGTAACGACGCGGAATGAATGTTAGCGTCTTCGAATGCAAGATAATCTCAAAATCAAAACCGGAAGTTTGTGCCCGGCCATCTCCTCTGCCGGATTACTCGGGGATAAGTGGACTTTATTGATCCTCAGAGAGTTGTTTTTGGGCACCACGCGGTTCAATGATTTTCAACGGGCTCTGCCTCGGCTGTCTCCAACCGTTTTGAGCAAGCGCCTCAAGATGCTTGAAGTCAATGATCTGATTGTTCGTAAATCAGGCGCGACCGGTCGTACCAAGGAATATCGTCTCACCCGTTCAGGCCGGGAATTGGGGCCTATTGTGGAATATATGGCAGTATGGGGACTGCGGTGGCGCCGTCGTCGGATTGGTGAAGAAGACTATGATATTAGCGGTTTTATGTGGGATTTCCACCGCACATTGAATGCCGATGCTCTTCCCGACGGGAACACAGTCCTTTATGTGAAATTTAAGGATCATGATAGTTATTCCCGTTGGTGGGTCGTCGCAAGAGAGAATACCGTTGATCTATGTATGGACGATCCGGGACTTGAAGTGGATGTTTATCTAACATCAAGCCTTGATTGCCTAATCTCGGTCTGGATGGGCGATGCCACGGTTAAAGATGCTCTCGAACTTGGGACTATGACCATTGAAGGTATGCCCCATTTGATCCGTACCGCTGCCAACTGGTTCCCTCAATCGCCCTTGTCAAAAGTACGTCCGGTGACATCCATAGACTAGGATCTTCCGTTCTTGATAGTCTGGGCGTATCAAAACTGGAGGTTCTTCGTCTCTTTCATACGGGCGGTCCGGGTGGCCTCCTTATAAAACCAGAACAGATGTTCAGCGATACCGTACGGCAAGCCGGCCTTCGAGACTCATCCCATAAGCAACGATGATATTGTCAATCATTCCGTTGCCGGCCTCTTGACCTGATGGGTATCGACAAAGACCTCGCCAGCCGCTGGCAGGGCGTCAAAGAAGTAAAAAGTCCAAAGACATCCTTTTATACCCTCAAGCTCAACTCTCTTTATCCGGCGCAGAGGGTTTCTCTGAGCTAGTTTACCAACAAAAACCCGCCCTGCCGGTCATTCATCTCTCTCCAGGATGAATTAGAATTTTATTGTGTGAAATGCGGTTTTGCAGGACGAAGTGACGGAAATCAGATGTATATCAATAATTGAATTGGGCGGGAGCGAGATATTAACGTTTTCACATAAAGCATTTTCAAAACAGGCAATGGTGGACATCAAGGGTAAGGTTGCTGATGACGTCACATTAACTTTCTGGCGACACAGAGAATTGGCAAAAAACTTTGTAAACAGATGCAGATGCATTCGTCCAAATACGAAAAGCGTTAGCACAACGTTGCTAGAATTTTAGTCGATTGATTAAGTGGCGTGGGACGTAAAAGCTATTGTAAGTGGTTGAGAGAAGATTGAGAAATCTCAGAGCAGATACTGATTGTTTAAACTTCTGCATTTTTTTTGGTTTTTTTCCTGCCGGGAGATGAGCAGGTTCCGCCCTTATGTTCAACTATTTGCTGTCAGTGTGTTCGGCGGCTAAACACAAACCTCGGTATGCCTTTTAATGCGATTTCAGTTTCAAAGCAGGTTTGGTGTTTGGTTTGGATTGTAAGTGGCAATCCATCTCTTTGCCCTCACTGTCAATAGCGCCGCAGTCAACGACACTTTCCTCGATTAACAATAACCATTTCATCCAGATGCCATTCGTCATTGAAAGGAGGGCGAGAGGATCTTGGGCTTCTGACTATTGGCGTGCAAAATGTTAGAAACCATCATCGTACTGCCTCGTAAGATATGTCCAGACCTCGTTCGGCTAAAAGATCTACTGCATCCCGACAACCCGGTTTAGACCAAGCGTTGAACCGAACAGCATGTTGAAGAATATGAAGAGGGGAAAGGATGTCAGGAATATGAGGTCTTTCGTATCGGTGGAGATTGGGTCAGTAGTAATTTTCTCGCCGTAACGTTTACGTGTAAATGCCAAGCAACCGCCGCTGCGCAATACATTCCGGGGAACCAAATATATGTGTGAACCTTCATCCTGTGCTTTGCTCCGGGGAAATTAGTGAAGTTCGTCAGGGGGACGACAGGGAGCGGAACAGCGATTGGAGTGGGCGTGGTTTTTCCTTTTCATCCATTCTAGAGTGAGCGCCATTTTCCAACGTCGATTACATCTTATTCAAGGATTTATTGAACCGATTGAGGACAATGTAATGTGCAGTTTTCAGAGCGGCGGCGGTAGCCAAATCTTGCAACGCCGCGACGCTTCCTCTGAGTTACGATCCCTCTAAAACCCGCGATATCGTCAGTGATTGTTCTTGATGTTACCTGCTTCGCTCAGCCCCGTATTCTAGCAATAGCTGCCGGGGCAATCTGTAGTGATCGTGATGGGCTGATTTTTGAAGACAGCTTTTTCCCGCTGTGAATTCACTGTCCATACATTGATCACCTTTCCTTTTGCTAGCCATTTTTCAATAAAGGCGCTATCCGCAATATCGACTGACGGCTCGATAATACCAGCCCCTAAATAGTCGACGAAACCGTCACGGCGAATGATAAATTCGATGAGCTTGTGATAGGGTGGATGGCGTTTAATGGCTAAAGCGGTCACGATCTTTGGGTTTTCGGAACGCAAATAATATAAGAAACGGGGATCAAACGAAGAAACAAAAGCTTGTTTTTCCAGTTTGTATTTCTCAAAGAGCTGCGCAACCTTGACGGAAGCCTCATATTTTCTTTCAATTTCAGTCTTCATTTCGATTTCCAGCTTTAAATCGAGTTCCTGGATTAATTGAACGACTTCTTCGAGCGATGGAATAGAGGCATCTGAATTCCCTTTGAGGCGTAGCTTGGAAAGTTCAACGAATGTATGATCGGCAACGAGGCCACTTCCATTTGTGGTGCGGTCAAGTGTGGGGTCATGCATCGCGACCAGAACGCCATCAGAGGACATCATTACGTCAACTTCAACTGCATTGGCATTTAGCTTTTTTGCCCCTTTGATCGCCGGTAGCGAGTTTTCTGGAAAATTCAATCCATCGCCCCGATGGGCTATTGTCAGTTGGGAAAATCCTGTCGCGTCCGAGCTATCGGGCAAGGCCGTCAGATAGAGGGTGACAATCGCAAGGATTGTCAGGGCGACGTAAAGCACCACCAGCTTAAATAACCAATCCATGATGCCTCCTAGATCAAACCCAAAGCTGTTGCGGAAACCCCCAGAACTACATGGAGGGCAAAAACGCCGACGAGTGTCTTATGCCGGTAATACAAGTACCCGAATAACAGGCTTACCAAGAAGGTGAAGACTGCAGCTTTAATCGAAAGATGCAGGTGTAAAATTCCAAAAAGCAGACTGGTGATTACAATCGGCTTCATAAAATGCGCTTCTGGCATAAACCGTTGAAGCGATCCTTGGCCGACCCCTCGCGCAATGAACTCCTGTATCGCAGAATGGGGGACATACGTAATAATGTGGATAGCCAATTGCACACTACTGAAGGCTTTCAGGGTGTCCCAACTGAAAACAGGCTGGTCGGGAGGCGCGTTGTAGATTTTGAAGAGAATGAGAACGGGTAGAAATGCAATACTGACCAGAATACTCTCAAATAGAGACTTCTGCCATCCTTTGGTTGTAATTCCAAAGACGGACATTGGAACATTCTGTTGTTTTATCGCATAAATAGCGGGGAAAAGAACAAGGAGCAGATATACCCATCGGATCGCCAGCTGAAATGACGGGGACTCATGGGTATAGTCGGGAAAGAAACTCGAAATAGCGAAAAGCAGGATTGTTGCAATATAAAATCGGCCGAAGGAATTTTGCTCAATCTGGCGATCAAATGCGGCCTTAAGGGCTTCTGCATGTCTTGAATTTGCATGCTGCATTCGATGGGTCTGAACGGTGGCAATGCTTTTTATCATGCTTTGATAAATGTCTAATTTATTGGCAATGTCTCGCTGAATAGACAGAACGGTTACTGGCTCTGATGCAATTACGTTTGCGGCCGCGCCGCCCATTTCCATAAAGCCTTTTTCGCCGAAATGAGTGCCAGCTTCAAGAGTGGCGATTACAAATTTCTGTGTATTTCCAGAGCTCTCCAAAACGACATCGACGGTTCCGTGGAAAAGAATTAATAGGGCGCTATATTCCTGTTCAGATTGCAGTATTAAATCGCCTTTTTGGTATCGTTCAACTGAACAGTTTTCTGCAATAATTTTCAATTGGTCATCATTTAAGCCGGGAAAAATATTGTTGCTTTTGAAAAACTCAGTAAATCCGTTTGCGGGTGTTGCCGCAGGTTTTTCCATTACGTCTTGCATATTGTGAGACTCAATCAAACTTGCCTATAATTATTTAGGGAGGGAGCCCCTCCTGTTTCTTGTTGAAACACCATTGAATAAAATGGACCAGTTTGCAACTAAATGGTGAACAATGAAGACTGAATCTTTAAAAGTTTTCAATCGCTTCCCACTTTTAAGCAGGCGATATGCTGGGACAGATGGGGCGATCTGCGGCTTCGTATGGGACAACGCAGTCTTTCCGGGGATCAGGCGTAGCAAGTTAAAGCGATAGGCCAACTTCAGGGGCGGGACCTTCCCTGATGACAAGCGTATAAAAACAATGCACACTGCATACTTGAAACAGGAACATCATCGGATCGAATGTCCGACATAAAGCAGGCGGCTCAGTTGGATGAACTTTAAGCAATTAGAGACATTTGTTTGGGTTGCGACACTTGGTAGTTTTCGGAAAGCTGCGAAAAAGCTGTATACAAGTCAACCTGCTGTTTCTTCGCGCATTGTCGCTCTTGAACAATCGCTGGGCACTGAACTGTTTTCACGTCACGCCGGGAAATTTGAACTCACATCCAAGGGGGTGGAGCTCCTGCCTTATGCCCAGAAAATGCTGGTAATGGCCGATCGCTTCAAGGAAAGAGCCTGTGAAACAAATTCTTTATCAGGAATGTTGCGGTTAGGGGTCTCAGAAACGATTGTTCATACGTGGCTTTCTGATTTTCTTCAGCATGTCCATCACAGTTTCCCAAATGTTGATATCGAATTGACGGTGGATGTTACGGCAAATATGCGAAACGAGCTGGTTAGCCGGTCCCTTGATCTTGCATTTTTGATGGGCCCAATCTCAGAGTTCAGTATTCAAAATGTTGATTTGTGCTCTTTTGAGCTTGCTTGGGTTTGCAGCCCGGAAATTGAACTGCCCGAAGGTGTGGTGCCTTTACAGACAATACTGGAAAAACCAGTTATTACCTATGCCCGGAATACCCGCCCTTTTGCTGAGGTGCAGGCGGTATCCAAACAGGAAGATATTGAAGTTTCGAGGCTGTTCCCGTCGACGTCTCTTGCTGCGTGTAAACGGATGGCGCTGGACGGGTTGGGGATCGGCATGCTGCCTCTCGCCCTGATAAACGAGGAGGTTGATCAGAAGCGTTTGCGGAAAATTTCAAGTACTTGGGAACCTTCCGATCTGGTCTTTACTGCATCATACCCAAGGGAGCCTTTCAACCCGCTGGCAGAGAAAATGGCAACACTGGCAGCGGATGTTGCACATGACTATTGTGGTTAGCTGATAACTAAAACCTATCAAATGGGTAAGAAAAATCTAGTTCGCTTTTATTGATCCGCTATGTAATGGTTCGCTTCAAAGAATATCAGAGCAAAAATTACAGAGCAGTGAGGGAACGGTGATGATGGATATTCAGGAACAATTGCGCACGGCGTCTCCTAAAGAAGTCCGCGCCGCCATTCGCAACAAATCCTTTACCGGCGGGACTGCTGGTCTGGGCGGAGGCTTTATTCAGGGGAACCTGGCTATTCTTCCTGCGGAATATGCGACAGATTTTTTGCGTTTTTGCCAACGAAATCCAAAGCCCTGTCCTTTGGTGGGGGTATCTGAAACAGGCGATCCAATCTTGCACACGCTCGGCGACGATATCGATATCCGGACAGATGTGCCTCAATACAAGATCTTTGAAAACGGCAACCTTATTGAACAGGTTGATGATATACGAGGATACTGGCGGGATGACTTCGTTAGCTTTATATTAGGGTGTTCTTTTTCGTTTGAAGACGCTTTGATGATGGACGGCATTCCGCTTCGTCATATCATCCAAAACAAAACGGTGCCGATGTACCGGACAAACATTCAGGCAGTCGAAGCGGGGCCTTTTAAGGGTGAATTTGTCGTCTCAATGCGTTCGATGACCGTGAAGGACGCCATTCGTGCAGTAGAAATTACCAGTCGTTTTCCAGAAGCCCATGGCACCCCCATCCATTTCGGGGATCCGTCCGCCATTGGGATCGAGGATGTAAATATTCCAGATTTTGGAGATCCTACAGAGATAAAAGAAGGCGAAGTGCCCGTTTTTTGGGCGTGTGGCGTTACACCGCAAGTCGCCATTCGGAATGCAAAGCCTTCAATCTGTATTACACACGCCCCCGGCCATATGCTGATCACTGATATTCGGGGGGCCGGTGCGGGACGCGAACAATTTAATACCAACCTACACTAACGTTTGAAATAGTATTTAATAATAGGGAGACTAAATATGTTGAAATCATTGAAAACGGTGGGCGTTGCGGCAGGTTTTGCAACAGCACTCGCCATGGGAGCGAGCGCGCAGGCTGCTGATGCACCGACTAAAATGAGCGTGATTGGTACATGGAATAGCATGACCAATTACAATGATCGGGAAGCCCCTTTCTGGCGGGGTATTGCGAAGAAAACCAAAGGTGGCGTGATTGCGACAATCGGGTCATATTCAGAGTTTGGCCTGAAAGGCTTTGAAGTGATGCGTATGCTGAAATCCGGTGTGTTTGATTATGCATACGGTCTTCCGGGATATGTTGCGGCTGAGAATGCCGTGTTTGAAGGGGGCGACCTTTCTTCTGTTACGCAAGATATTGTCACTCAGCGCAAAGTAGCGGAAGCCTCTTTCCCAACCTTGGAAAAAGCATTCGCGAAATATTACAATGCAAAACTGCTGCAACTTTATCCTTTTCCCAGCCAAATTTTATATTGCAAAAACCCAATTTCCGGCATTGGTGATCTAAAAGGCAAAAAAATCCGTGTTTATGCTACATCTCTTGGTGATTTTGTAGAAGGCGTGGGCGGAACATCTGTGACCGTGTCGTTTGGTGAAGTGATTCCTGCGCTTGAAAAAGGCGTCGTTGACTGTGCGATTACCGGAACCATGTCTGCCTACACGGCGAAATGGTATCAGGCCGCAAAATACGTATATTCAATGCGTGTTGGTTGGGGCCTCGCATTTGGTGCGATGAATATGGACAAATGGAACTCTATGTCTGAAACGCAACAAACAGACATGAAAGCCCGTCTTGACAAGTTGACAGATGAAATGTGGGCCGCAACGGCGAAAGAAGATGATGTTGCAATTGCCTGCCTGACCAGCAATGAATGCCCGATCGGAAAAGATGCTCCTTTGGGTGGCATGACATTGGTTGAACCCACTGAAGCTGATCTGGCTGCCCGTGACAAGGTTGCAAATGACGTGGTTCTAGCGCGTTGGGCTGAACGGTGCGGTAAAGAATGTGCTGACAACTGGAACGCCACTGTCGGTAAAGTTCTTAATATGAAAGCGGTGGCCAAGTAAACCAACCCATCCTTCACCGGATCGATGCTTGGCGCGTCGATCCGGATCGGGTATCTGGAAATTCATCTTTCAGGAAGCGCTGAGAAAACCAATGTTCAAACCAATAAACTTATTCATTCATATTATTGTGCAAGTCGGCGGTTGGGCATTGTTATCAGCTGCCTTTCTGGTGACCTATGATGTTATCACCCGGAAGCTGCTGAATATCTCGATCGCGGGCGCGGATGAGATTTCTGGGTATGTGTTTGCCATTTCAACGGCATGTGCCTATTCCTATGCACTCCTCACCCGGGCAAATATACGTATTGATTTTATCTATAATAAGCTGTCCATTAAAATTCAGCGTATTCTTGATGCCTTAAGCATGGTTCTTACAGCAGGGTTTCTCGCCGTCATCTGTTACTTCGCCTTCGGCTTGGTTTCAGATGCCATTGAATATAGCAGTAAATCCATCACGCCGTTGCAGACCCCTTTAGCCATTCCACAAACCATCTGGTTCGCGGCATTGTGCTTTGCTTTGTTTACCGCAATTGTTTTAACGGTCATGTCTTTTACAGCCTTGCTGAAAAGCGACTATAACCGCGTAAACGAACTGATCGGTATTCCGTCTCTCGATGAAGAAATTCAGGCAGAATTACATGGCGGAGAAGATCCCTCTCAATCAGAAAAACATTTAAGCGGGAAGGGCTAATCACATGTTGCCTGTCACTGTAATCGTCCTTCTTGCCCTAATTGGGCTAAGTGTTCCAGTCGCTGCGGCGCTGGGCTGGCTTGGTCTGTTTTTGGGGCATTTCTTTACCCGTATGCCCATCCACCGTGCGATCGGCGACATTGTATGGACAAACTCGATCGAGTTTCTGCTTGTCGCAATTCCGATGTTTGTCATGTTAGGTGAGATCCTTCTGCGATCCGGAGTTACGACGCGTATGTATGACGCCATGGCCAAATGGTTGTCGTGGCTACCGGGTGGATTAATGCATTCAAATATTGGTGCTTGCGCGTTATTCGCTGCAACATCTGGTTCAAGTGTCGCAACGGCTGCGACCATTGGAACGGTTGCCGAACCTGAAATGCATAAACGCAAATACAACGAGCCTTTGTTCCTTGGAACAATTGCCGCTGGCGGTACGTTAGGAATTTTGATCCCGCCTTCTATCAATCTGATTGTTTTCGGACTGTTGACCAATACGTCGGTTTCAGAACTGTATCTTGCGGGCTTTATCCCCGGTATTCTATTGGCAGCCCTGTTTATGGGAACCGTTGGAATTGCCTGTGTCTACAAACCTCAATGGGGCGGCGAGAAAGTTCACTATTCCTGGTCTGAACGCTTTGCCAGCCTGATTAATCTCGTGCCGCCAATTTTTATCTTCCTTGTGGTTGTGGGTTCTATCTATGCAGGTTGGGCAACACCAACGGAAGCGGCGTCATTGGGGGTAGTCGCAGCCCTTATTCTTGCTGCGTTTCATAAAAGTCTGTCTTTCAACATGATGCGTGAAGTGTTTCGCGGTACCATGCGGACAACCGCCATCATCATGTTGATCATTATTGCCGCTGTTTTTCTGAACTTTGTTCTCACAGCAATTGGCCTGACAACACAATTAACCGACTTTATCGTTTCACTGGGCCTGACGCCACTTGGAACACTATTACTGATTGTCGTTTTTTACCTGATCCTTGGTTGCTTTATGGAAACCTTTTCCATGTTGATTACAACAGCAACCATTGTAACGCCGATTGTTGTGGGCATGGGGTATGACCCGGTTTGGTTCGGTATCCTGCTCATGGTCTTGTTGGAAACAGCGTTGATTACGCCGCCCATTGGCATCAACCTTTTTGTCGTACAATCCATTCGTTCCCGCGGTGTTTTGAAAGATGTTATGATTGGGGCGCTGCCTTTTGTTGCAACCATGTTCGCCATGATTGCAATTTTGATTGCCTTCCCGCAGTTGGCGTTATGGTTGCCTAGCCTGTTCTATTAAGCGGCGCCATGTCATAATTGAACCTGAACTTTTGTCAGTCATATTTTGAGAATAGGATCTGGTCATGGACATCCGCGTGTTAATGCTGGGTGACACAGCGTTCACAATTGAATATCCGAATTTGAAGGGGGCGGTTGGTGCAAAAACCGTGCGTTCCCTTCGATCGAAGGTTCAGGGTGAAATTGATAAAGGGGCCCTGAACGGTGTTGTTGACCTGGTTTCAGCATCCCGGTCTTTAACGGTCTGCCTTGATCCGTCAAAGGCGGATTACAAAGCGGTTCAGGACACGGTCTCAGATCTGGCGGTTGAGCCTGATGGTGCCGATGAAGAAAAACTCACTTTGTGGACATTACCTGTTTGCTACGAGGGGGAATACGGGCCGGACCTTGAGGAGGTCGCAAAGGACGCCAATTTGTCTGTTGCGGAAGTAATTGCACTTCATAGTGGGCAGGTCTTTGATATTCTGATGATCGGGTTCCTACCGGGATTTCCTTTCATGTCGGAGGTTCCCGATATATTACGTTTTCCAAGGCGCACCAGTCCGCGTGTGCGGGTACCGGCAGGTTCGGTTGCTATCGCGAATGATCAGACCGCGATATATCCGTGGGAAAGCCCAGGGGGATGGCATTTGCTTGGACGTTGCCCTGTCCCTCTGTTCAATCCCGTCTGGGACCAGCCAAGCTTGCTTGCGCCTGGTGAAAAGGTTTCCTTCGAAGCGGTAAATAGTCATGATTTCGAGATATTAAAAGAGGACTTGGCCGCGGGTCGTCTGATGCCGACTTCATTTATGAAGGAGGGACGCTAGGATGACAGCAAAACTGAAAATTGTATCACCGGGTATGCTGGCCTCTCTTCAGGATAAAGGGCGGTTTGGCTATGGCGGGTTTGGTGTCCCCCGAAGCGGTGCGATTGACCCGGTTTCGTTGCGATTAGGGAACGCGCTGGTCGGAAATGATCCTTTTGAGACAGCCATAGAATTTCGGTTTATGGGCCCAACGATTAAAGCGCAGGTGGGTTCGTTGCGGGTTGCGCTCGCCTGTCACGTTGGAGGCGAACTTATTGATGCCCAAAGTGGGGATAAAACACCCATATCACCCTGGCAGACTGTGACACTCAATGAAGGGGATGTCCTTAAAGTGAACCCGATGTCGAAGGGGGCAACGGGATATCTTACGATTGAAGGGGGGCTTGATCTTGATCCCGTGTTGGATAGTTGTTCAACCTATGCCCGCGCGCATATGGGAAGCCTTCTTCAGGTCGGTGATATATTGTCGCTTAAACAGGCTGCCTCCGTTCGCGGATATGAGAGACTGATGGCTAACCCTGTGTCGCTTTCAGAAGAGCCCTTCAATGTTATTTTTGGCCCGCAAGAGGACTATTTCGAAGAGGATACCGTTCAATCTTTCTTGTTGAACGCCTTCAAGGTCAGCAGTGACGTGGATCGGATGGGGATCCGCTTGGAAGGAAATGCGCTTTTTCCAAAGCCGGAAAAGGGAAGTGATCTTATCTCCGATGGGCTGGTTGCCGGAGCCATTCAAGTGCCCGGTAATGGTCATCCGATTATTCTATGTGTTGATTGCCAATCTGTTGGCGGGTATCCGAAAGTGGCAACGATCATCAGCGCAGATCTTCACCGTCTGGGCCAATTGACGCCGGGCAAAGAAATAAAATTCAAGGCCGTTAACCTGGAACAGGCAGGGGCGTCTCGCCAATTGCTGAAAAGTAAAATAGAGAAAAGTATCAATAGCATTCACGATTATTATGGCGAAGGGGCCGTTGACCTGAAGGCATTGTATGCCAGCAACCTGATCGGGGGTGTTGTCGATGCACAAAAACCGGGGCTTTTTCCAGGCCATTTAGAGGATCTATCATGACGAAGCAAATCAATTTAAATGCAGATATGGGGGAAAGTTTCGGGGCATATTCCATTGGCAATGACGGCGCTATGCTGGATGTTGTTGGTACTGCGAATATTGCTTGTGGATATCATGCCGGTGATCCTCTGGTTATGGCGGAAACAGTCCGGCTGGCGCTTGCAAAAGGGGTGAGTATCGGAGCCCATCCCGCCTTTCCTGATCTTCAGGGGTTCGGTCGGCGTAGAATGTCTATTTCTCTGGAAGAACTTGCCGCAATGGTCACATATCAGATCGGTGCGCTGAAAGGGATTGCGGAAAGTCAGGGTGGTTGCGTTACCCATGTGAAACCCCATGGGGCGCTTAATAATATGGCCTGCGAAGATATGGGGATGGCGCAGGCTATTGCGAAGGCCGTTCAGGGGATGTCACCGGCGCTGATGCTTTTGGCACCAGCGGGATCCTGTCTCTATCAGGCGGGGCTAGAGGCCGGATTGCCAACTGCCGCTGAGATTTTTGCAGATCGAACCTATCAGGAAAACGGAAACCTGACCCCGCGGTCATCGCCCGGCGCCGTTATTCACGACCCCGAACAAAGTGCCGATCAGGTTCTTTCGTTTTTAAAGGCTGGAAAGATCATGACGCCGTCTGGAAGTGGGATTGAAACACCAATTCACAGTATCTGTGTGCACGGTGACAGCGAGGGCGCCCTGGCGATCGCAAATCGCGTCACAGAAAAACTGAAAGACGCTGGATATCGTCTGGTGGGCCTGCCTGAGGTATTGAATAATTGAACGGTTCAGTCTGTTTGCGTCAACGACCGTTTAATGTCTTCCAAAAAAGAAGGGGCTTAAGCCGGGCTGAAGAACCCGGAGATATTCCTGATTTTCTTTGCAGGTCAGTGAATTACAATAGGGCCGTTAGAAGCCAAGGGTGAGGATTGATCTTCAATCCTCATTTTTTAAGCCCACAGCGATATGATCTGGTCTTTGATAAACGGAGGTTGAGGTTCCGTTATTGTTGGCGTGCCCGCGCCGTGTGCAATTTCTTATAGCTTTCAATCAATCTCAAATGCTTATCCAACCCTTCAAGTTTCAGGCTTGTTTTCGTTAAGCCGGAAAAGCGGACGTCTCCAGTCACGGATCCAACCGTGTTCTTTATAACGTCGGCGCCGTACATTCTGGTCAAGTTGGGTAAATAGTCTTCAATGTCCAGATCGTCATCAAGTGTAATATCCAGAACGGCGCTCATGGCCCGGTAGAACAGAACGCGCTCAACGGTATTATCATTGAAATTCAAGAAGTCAGTAATGATCTCTTTTGCGTCTTCAAAATAGTTTAGGGCAAGATAAATCAGGATCTTCAACTCTCCAATATCCAGCTTGCCCCAGACGGTGTTTTCATCGAACTCAATGCCGATCACTTCTGAGATAAGGGTATAATGATCCAGTTGGGCGGTTTCGAAGCGCTCTAGCAGATCTTCCAGCTCCTCGTCGGATAAGGAATGAATGTTCAGAATGTCTTCCCGGAACATCAATGCTTTATTGGTGTTGTCCCAAATCAGGTCCTCTGCGGGGTAAACCTCGGAATAGCCGGGAACCAAAATCCGGCAGGCAGGCGCGCCAAAATCCTGATAGGTTGCAATATAGACTTCTTTATCAAGGCTTGAAAGAATGTTCATGAGGGTTTCATTCTCTTCCTCTGTCGTACCGCTGAAATCCCATTCACAAAATGCAAAATCTGCTTTTTCGCTAAAGAATTTCCATGAAATAACACCTGTTGAGTCAATGAAATGTTCTACAAAATTACTCGGTTCACTGACGGCATGACTATTGAAAGTTGGCGGTGGCACGTCATTTAACCCCTCAAAACTACGTCCTTGCAGTAATTCAGTAAGGGATCGTTCCAAGGCGACTTCAAAACTTGGATGGGCACCAAAAGACGCAAAAACGCCCCCTGTTTTCGGGTTCATTAAAGTGACGGACATGACAGGGAACCTGCCCCCTAATGACGCATCTTTAACCAGAACAGGAAAACCTTTATTTTCAAGCTCGTTTATTCCCTCCAGGATATGGGGATATTTTGCGAGAACTTCCTTTGGGACGCTGGGCAGAATGATCTCTTCTTCAATAATCCGGCGTTTGACGGCACGCTCGAAAATCTCGGACAAGCATTGGACCTTTGCTTCATTCAGCGTGTTTCCTGCACTCATACCATTGCTGACAAAAAGGTTTTCGATCAGATTTGATGGGAAGTAAATCGTTTTCTGATCAGAATTACGAATAAAGGGCAGGGCGCAAATCCCGCGGTCTGCCCGTCCTGAATTCGTGTCAATTAAATGAGATGCCCTTAAATCACCTTCCGGGTTATAGAGTTCCAGACATCTATCATCCAGCAAGCCGCCCGGCAGGGCATCGTCGTCGCCGGCTTTAAACCATTTTTCGTTCGGGTAATGAACAAATTCGCTGTTGGCGATTTCTTCTCCAAAATAATAATCATTGTAGAAGAAGTTGCAGCTCATCCGTTCGATATATTCACCGAGTGCTGAACATAAGGCACTTTCCTGTGTCGCCCCTTTACCGTTGGTAAAACACATGGGGGATGCCGCTTCGCGGATGTGAAGCGACCAGACATTTGGGACAATATTACGCCAGGATGCAATTTCGATTTTGATGCCAATATCGGACAGGATAGAGGTCATGTTCTTAATCGTTTTTTCCAACGGCAGGTCTTTACCAATAATCATGGTATTACCGTCGCCTTCGTAGGCATCTAGCAACGGTGTGTCGTTTAAATCATCAACTGCATCGATCTTGAATTCAGGGCTTGTCTGAATGACTTTCTTGACGGTGCAGCGATCCGCAGATCTTAAAATTCCCAGCCGATCCCGTTCTGAAATACTGGGCGGCAATTCCACTTGAATTTGAAAGGTCTGATTGTATCTATTTTCAGGATCAATGATGTTGTTCTGAGACACTCGAATATCGTCTGTCGGGATATCACGAGACAGGCAATATACCTTGATGAAATAGGCGGCACAAAGGGCAGAAGACGCAAGGAAATAGTCAAATGGACTAGGGGCGGTTCCATCGCCCTTATACCGGATTGGCTGATCAGTAGTTATTGTAAAATCATCAAACTTTGCCTCAAGCCGAAGGTTGTCCAAAAAATTTACAGTGATTTCCATATGACTATTCTTTCCAGAAAACGTGACATTCACCATAGGTCATTGTTTGCATCTGTTTGTTTGTCAAACTATACGTGGGAGATCTGGGCATTTATTTGTCCCCACGCTATATATGGCCCTCTACATAGGGCTATCAGCGATGAGGGAGTGAGGATGGGCGCTTGAATTTGCTGTTTAACGGCGATTGGGCTTGCACTGTGATTCGATTGAAATTCAGACCATCGTATCGATGTTTGTGTGTCTGCTTTTGTTAAACCGGCTTTACTCGCATCGTGTATGCGTCTATCAACCATTTTTTACTTATGAACAGACTCAAATCCATGTCTCTTATTCTTGATCATTTGCCAACGTCCAAAGAATTTTTTCTTGAATTCTGGAACAAAAAGCCATTTGTCGTTCGGGGCTTGATCCCAACAGAAGTGACGGAAACACTTATTGATGAGGATCATGTTGCCGGACTTGCAATGGAAGAAGAGGTGAAGTCCCGTCTTGTTCGAAAAGGTAAAAAACAAAGCGACTGGAAATGTGATTATGGTCCTTTGGCCGAACAGGTTTTTGCAGAACTCGGCGAAGAAGACTGGAGCCTGCTTGTCCAGAATGTTGATCTGTACCATGAAGAAACAGCGGAACTTCTAAAGCATTTCAACTTTTGCCCTCGTTGGTTGCTTGACGATATTATGGTCAGTTATTCGCCAAAAGGCGGCACTGTGGGGTCACATTCGGACAGTTATCATGTTTTTCTGGTGCAGGGCAAAGGCGAACGGCGCTGGAAGGTTGCGTATGAAGCGCTTGAAAAGGAAGATCATATTGAGGACATTCCCCTTAAAATTCTGAAAACCTCATTTGACGGAGAAGAGGTTACGGTCTCAGAGGGGGATGTCATTTACATTCCGCCCCTGTTCCCTCATGAAGGGGTCAGCTTACAACCGTCCTTGACGTATTCCGTTGGCTTTTTAGGGCCTGCCCTATCTGAAATGTTGATTGAGTTTGGCCATTTTCTGGAAGAGAATTACCAGGATATGCCACGTTATCTGGGACAAAATCTTACAGAAAGTGCGGTGCCGT
Organism: Sneathiella aquimaris; assembly: GCF_026409565.1. NCBI lineage: Bacteria > Pseudomonadati > Pseudomonadota > Alphaproteobacteria > Sneathiellales > Sneathiellaceae > Sneathiella > Sneathiella aquimaris. The sequence goes on along the minus strand of NZ_CP112881.1, from coordinate 2,462,962 downwards.
TTCAGGTTGGAGCCGACCATATTCGTGATTTCAGAAGCTTCATGACCGATGTCTTTGACGAAGATTATTTCGTCAAATGGCTGGCGCAGTATTTCAGTAAGCCTGCGCAAAATCTTGGCGGTGAATTTGATGACGAATTTGACAGCGATGGTGCGGATGAGGGCCCGTTCGGTGCAGTCTATGAGGGCGTTCATGAAACAGCTAAGACGCTGATCGATGGTGATGGTCAGTTGATAAAGCCGCCTTTCGTGAAAATTATGATCACTCCGCTAAAGTCGCCCCAACAATATGCGGTTTCAGTAGGGGATCTCTTCTTTGACTTGGCGTTTTCCGATCTGGGTGTTGTGAATATGATGGCGCAGGAAACCCCATTTCCTGCCACGGTTTTCGCCAAACACGTGGATATTCTTCAACAGCTACTGGATGGACATTGCCTCGAAATCATTGACGCATAGTCAGTTGGTTTTGCGGGAGTCCTTGTTCGAGAGAGATCGGGAATCTCCTGTCATCAGTGGAGACGAAGAGGATGGTTGCGTGTACAGGCTACTGGGCCGCGACAAGAGCATTTTTGTTGATGATCTCAGCGATTTCAGAGCGACAAGATCCGCAATTGCTGCCGCCCTGCGTCGCATCTCCAACGGCTTCGACACTACAGCAGCCAGATCGAACAGCGTCTGCGATTTCGTTGATTCCGACGCCGAAACAGGAACAGATAATGGCGCCTTTGTCTATTTCATTGACGGGGGCTTTACCGGCAACCACAGAATACCGTGCCTTCGGATCATTGAAGTCGCCTTCAAATTTGGAACAGAGCCAGCTTCTTGAAACCGAAAGGGGGGATCCTGAAGCATACAATATTCCTTCAAGCCTTTGGCCATGAAACAAAGCAAGCCTATATTCCCCACGTTTCTTGTCTTCGTAGGCAAGGGGCGCGGTTTTTAGATCGACGTTCAGCATTTTTTTGATAACGTCCAATTTCTCGAATAGATCCTCTTTTCCTGCAAATTCCGTTGCCCATCCTCCTTCGGTTTCGAAGGTCGCCCAATATCCGCGAGCGGGTAACACGGGCTTTTTCCGGGTAAGCAGAAACAGAAAGGTCCTGGCTTCATATTTTTGAATGGAAACGCCTGTGTTTTTTGATGCCGGTTGCCCGGATACAGGATCTGTGATCGATGGAATAAGGCTATTGACGCGGCCATTTGATGCATATTGATCCGTCCAGTGCATCGGTACAAAAACCTGACCTTTTTTTTGCCTGAACGTGATCGTGGCTTTGGCTAGAAGGCGACCATGTTTATTTGTCAGTTCAACAATATCACCTAATTCAATGCCAAGTTTCTGGGCATCAACGGGATGGATTTCTGCAAATGGTTCAGACAAATGCGCAGATAACCGGGGGGACCTGCCGGTTCGGGTCATCGTGTGCCATTGGTCTCTGATCCGACCGGTATTTAATTGATACGGTCCGGTTTCGGGATCTTTTGTGGGCATCGCGACGGGGATAATGTTTGCCTTGTTGTTGGCTGTGAAGAAGTGTCCATCTGAAAAGAAAGGGCGTTCTGATGGGTTCTTTTTAATCGGAACCGGCCATCGAACCGGTGCCAGATTATCATAGCCGTCGTTCGATAGTCTGGAATGTTCTCCAATGTCGAAATCCCGTGAGCCGTTATTATCAAGCGCAGATAGCGCCGCATGTTCTCGGTAAATGTCTGCTTCGTTCAAGTAGTCGAAAGCGCCGTGATGCCCCAGCCGCTTGCCAATAGCAGCCATTTGCCACCAGTCTGGTTTTGCATTTCCGGGGGCGCGTAGAAAGCCACGTTGGCGCGAAATTCGTCTCTCGGAATTTGTGACAGTCCCATTTTTCTCCCCCCAACCAGAGGAGGGAAGAAGAACATGGGCAAAGGCGTTTGTGTCGGTGTTTTGATAGATATCAGAAACAATGACAAAGGGACATTTTTTCAAGGCCTCTTTGATAAAGTCAGAATCCGGTAAACTATCAACGGGATTGGTCGCCATAATCCACAGAACCTTGATGTCCCCTTTGTCCACCGCTTTGAACAGATCGACGGCTTTAAGCCCCGGTTTTTCAGGAAGGTGAGGCGCCTTCCAGAAGGATTGAACAGAGTTGCGATGGGCTGGGTTATCAAGTTCCATATGGGCGGCCAACATATTGGAGAGACCGCCTACTTCCCGGCCACCCATGGCGTTGGGCTGACCGGTGATCGAAAACGGACCTGTACCCGGTTTGCCAATCCGGCCGGTTATCAGATGGCAGTTTAGAATAGCGTTGACTTTATCGGTGCCCACACGGGACTGATTGACGCCCTGACTGTAAACTGTAACGGTTTTTTGGGTGGTCCGGTATAGCTCATAGAAACTAATGATTTCAGCGGGTTCCAGACCGCTTTTTTTAGCGATTTCATCAATCGTTAAGGGGGCGCATTGTTTCAGTGTTTCGTCAAACCCGTTGGTATGGCGAGCAATAAAACCATCATCACAGGCCCCTGTTTTTTGCAGATGTGCGAAAAGACCCATGAATAAAGCAGCATCGCCATCGGGATTAATCGCCAGATGCAAATCAGCAATATCAGTTGTCATGGTTTTTCTTGGATCAATTACCACGATCTTCAGATTTGGCCGTTGTTTTTTTTCAGCTGCCAGGCGTTGATATAAAACGGGATGACACCATGCGAGATTGCTTCCGACCAGAACAACAAGGTCCGAGCATTCAAGATCGGCATAGGAGACGGGGACAGTATCGCTACCAAAGGCGCGCTTGTAGCCTGCGACACTTGACGCCATGCAGAGACGCGAATTGGTATCGATATTTGCCGAGCCAATGAAACCTTTCATCAGTTTGTTGGCCACATAATAATCTTCTGTCAGCAGCTGGCCAGAGACATAGAAAGCAACGGAGTCCGGCCCAAAGTTGGAAATGGTATCGCTGAATTTCGAAGCAATGAGGTCAAGTGCTTCATTCCAGTCTGAAACTTTGCCGTCAACGATTGGATCGTGCAAACGGGGGGTGTCAGACATGGTTTCCGCCAATGCGGATCCTTTGGAGCAGAGGCGCCCCCCGTTTGCGGGATGGTCCGGATCTCCTTCAACAGAGACCAGACCCTGTTCGTTGAATTTGGCGACTATGCCGCATCCTACCCCGCAATAAGGACAGGTGGTTTTGCATTCTTTTAAACGACTCACGCGGCGACCTCTTTAGGGGCACTAAGGGCAATTGAAACGATCCCGTTCTCAATACGTGTTGAGAAAGTTAATGTTGAGCCTTCATCGGCCCCTTGCGCGGTACCGGTTTCCAGGGAAATTACCCAATTATGCAACGGGCATGTGACGCAATTGTCGTGCACAATCCCCTGACTGAGGGGCCCTTTTTTGTGGGGGCACTTGTCTTCGATGGCAAAGACGTCATTTGTAATTGTCCGAAAAAGGGCAATCGTCGTCTCTCCCAATTTTATGCAACGGGCCCCCTGAACCGGTATTTCCGAAAGTTGACCGACCTCTGTCCAATTCATGGTTTCTGACGTCATTCTGCGGCCTCCAGTTCAATGGTTTTTAGGGGGTTGAATTCATGCTTGTCTTTTCCGGAAACACGTTCAGACCATGGGTCCGATTGGCAGTATTTTTGGGAGATGACAAAACGGTCGTACAGGGCTTTGCGCCTTTCGGTGTCGTCCATAATACTGTCTCGAATGACGTCATGTCCGACCCGGCGCGCCCATTTATAGATACGCTCAAGATAATGCCCTTGCTCCCGGTACATCTGGATAAGGGCCGCTATATACTCAAGGGCGTCATCTTCGGTTTTCACCAGACCGAGAACTTCTGTCCCCAATATGTCAAGCCCGGCGGCCCCTGCGAAATGGATTTCAAAACCAGAGTCCACGCAAATCACGCCCACATCCTTACAGGTTGCCTCAGCGCAGTTTCTTGGGCACCCTGAAACGGCCAGCTTTACCTTTGCCGGCGCCCAGGAGCCCCACAGGAATTTTTCCAGCCTTACGCCCAATCCGGTCGAGTCTTGTGTTCCAAATCGGCACCAGTCCGACCCGACACAGGTTTTCACCGTGCGCAACCCCTTGGCATAGGCATGGCCCGATATAAAGCCAGCCTTGCCAAGGTCCGCCCACACACTGGGTAAATCTTCTTTTTCAACACCCAGAAGGTCAATCCGTTGTCCTCCGGTCACCTTGATCGTCGGGATGTTGTATTTATCTGCCGCGTCCGCAATGGCGCGAAGTTCATCGGCTGTTGTCAAGCCGCCCCACATCCGCGGTACAACAGAATAGGTTCCATTTTTCTGAATGTTGGCGTGAACCCGTTCGTTAATAAACCGGGACTGGTTATCATCTTCATATTCTCCGGGCCATTCGGCAATCAGATAATAATTCAGCGCTGGGCGACATTTGGCACATCCACTGGATGTTCTCCATTCCAGTCGTTGCATGATGTCAGGAATTGATTTTAGCGACTGGGCTCGAATTGCATTTCTCACATCGCTATGACCAAGATCTGTACAGGTGCAAACCGGTGTAACGGCGGACGGGTTGTAGGCATCTCCCGCGGTCAACTGTAGTAGATTTTCGACAAGCGATGTGCAGGTTCCACAGGAGGCTGATGCTTTTGTGTGGGATCTGACGTCATCGAGGGAGGTTAGACCCTTGTCGTTGATGGTTGTAACGATTGTGGATTTGCAAATGCCGTTGCAACCGCAGATTTCTGCATCATCTGGCAGGGCTGCAACGGCTTCAATGGGGTCCAGAGGGGCGCCTCCCTGATAGGCCTGTCCGAAAATCAGGGTGTCGCGCATGTCCGAAATATCGGTTCCTTTTTTCAGTAAATCAAAGAACCATGGCCCCTCTGTCGTGTCCCCGTAAAGAACGGCGCCCAGAATTTTATTGTCCTTGATTACGAGACGTTTATAGAGGCCTGCAATTCCATCCCGAAGGACAATTTCCTCACGGTCCGGGGCATCCTCAAAATCTCCAGCGGAATACAGGTCAATACCACTGACTTTCAGTTTTGTTGCTGTTTGCGAGCCGCTATAGGGCAGAGAGGTGTCGAGCAAGTCTGCGGCCAACGTTTTTGCCATCTCATAAAGGGGCGCGACCAGACCATAACATTGTCCCCGATGTTCAACGCATTCCCCCAACGCGTAAATATCGGGATCTGATGTAAGCATATTGTCGTTCACCAGAATGCCCCGCTGGCATGCAAGGTCTGACTGGATTGCAAGATCGATAGAGGGGCGAATTCCAACCGCCATTACAACAATTTTTGCATCGATCAGGGTGCCGTCGTCAAGGCTTACCGCTGCTACTTTTTGATCTTTACCGATAATTTCTTTGGTATTAGCGCCTGTGATAACATCGATCCCACGGGCCAGAATAGATTTTTCCAGTAAGGCGCCCGCGGCAATATCCAGTTGTCGTTCCATCAAGGTTGGCATCAGATGCAGAACGGTGACCTCCATCCCTTGTTCTTTCAACCCTGCAGCCGCTTCCAGACCCAGCAGACCACCGCCGATGACGACCGCACGTCCTCCTGTTCTGGAGACTTCCAGCATCTTTTCAACATCATCCAGATCCCGATAAACCATGACGCCGTCAAGATCGTGACCCGGAACGGGAATGACAAAGGGGTTGGAGCCGGTGGCGATTACCAGTTTATCATATTCAGCGATGATACCGTTTTCTGATGTCACCGTTTTTTTAGTCCGGTCGATTTTAGAAATGCGCGCACCTTTATGCAGGGTCACGCCATGTTCGGCGTACCAGTCATCATCATGCGTGATAATATCGGTATAGGTTTTTTCGCCGGACAGAACAGGTGACAGCATTAGCCGGTTGTAGTTTACTCGGGGCTCAGCGTTGAAAATTGTGACGCCATATGCTTCTATATCTGCCTCAAACAGATGCTCCAGCATTCTGCCAGGGGCCATTCCGTTTCCAATAATTACTAGTTTTTTTCTCATTTTACTCACCCCGCTGATAACACTGCTTTCGGTTTTTCTTGCCCTGCCTGCCGGGCAATTCTTTCTTTGCGTTTTGCGGTAATTCTGGACAGTTGCTCGGTACTTGGATTTGCACCGCCTTCATAGGCATCCAGGAATTCCAGAAGCTCCTCGCGATAGGCGTAGTAGTCCGGGTGTTCCAGCAGGGCTTTGCGAGATCTTGGCCGGGGAAGATCTACATCCATCACATTGCCGATTTTCGCATGGGGCCCGTTTGACATCATCACAACCCGGTCGGCCAGCAGAATGGCTTCATCCACATCATGGGTGACGCAAACAGCCGTCACCTGCGTCCGTTTCCAGACATCCATCAGAACATCCTGCAATTCCCAACGGGTTAGGCTGTCCAACATGCCAAAAGGTTCATCCAATAGAAGAAGCTTGGGAGACAGGGCAAATGCCCGGGCGATGCCCACCCGTTGTTTCATTCCGTTGGATAAATCGCCTGCCAATTTATGCATGGAATCGGCAAGGCCGACTTTTGAAAGGTAATATTCAACCACATCCTTGCGTTCAGACCTGTCAGCGTCCGGATATACTTTATCCACACCGAGGCAGACATTCTCGTGTGCCGTGAGCCACGGCAGCAGGGATGGGGCTTGAAAAACAACGGCTCTGTCTGGACCAGCCCCTTCAATATGGGTACCGTCCAGAATAATCCCGCCTTCAGAGATGCTATTGAGACCAGAAATCATCGACAGGACCGTTGATTTTCCGCATCCTGAATGACCAATCAGCGTAACAAATTCGCCCTTGTTCATTTTCAAGTCGAACCCGTCGACTACCGTTAGCGGCCCCTGTGGGGTGGGGTAAATCTTTTTAATCTGACTCAAGTCCAGATACCGTTTGTTGCGCACTGACTCAGCAGCTTTTTGGTAGGCTGGGGGAATTTTGTCCCGCTGCGTGATCGGAACGATTTCCGGAAGCGCGATACAGCGTTCTGCCTCAACCCCCCGTTCTGCACCTATATCCATCAGATACTGTGTAATCTCACCTCTCAGGCGGATAAACTCTGCGTCGCTATTGATTTCAGCACGGTTCCTTGGTCGTGGCAGATCAATGCGAAACTCCCGCCCTAAAGTGGCATTTGGTGCAGGGGTTAGCGCGATCACCCGATCGGCGAGAAGGATCGCTTCATCCACGTCATTTGTAATGAGGATGATGGTTTTCTTTTCTTTTTGAGAAATATCTGCGAACTCGTCCTGTAGCTTGGCGCGGGTCAGCGCATCCAGTGCGGATAGTGGCTCATCCATAAGAAGGACTTCGGGCTGCATGGCAAGTGCCCGGGCAACAGCAACCCGTTGACGCATGCCACCAGAAAGCTCTGCTGGTCGTCTGTCGGCCGCATGGGAGAGACCCACCATGTCGATATAATGTTGTGTTATTTCTGTCTTTTCTTTGCGGGATTTGGTTGTGTGAACCGCATCAACCGCAAGCGTTATGTTTCCACGCACTGATAGCCACGGCATCAGGGAATATGATTGAAAGACCAATCCTCTCTCCGGGCCGGGGCCTGTGATTTGTTTCCCGCGAAAGATCACGCCGCCTGTGTCTGGTTCGATCAAGCCTGCTAAGGCCGAAATCAACGTTGTTTTGCCAGAGCCTGAGAAGCCGAGGATCGCAATAAACTCGCCGTCCTCGACTTTTAGATTGATGTCTTTCAGCACGTTGGTTCGGTTTGCACCGTCTCCATAATGCTTTGACAATCCTGTGATTTCTAAAAATGACATGCGCTCCACCTATCGATTTGCAGAAAAAGTGAAGGCTGTTTGCAACGCATACATGATGCGATCCAATACAAAGCCAATGATACCAATGGTCAGGACTGCAACGATTATCTTGGCCAGAGATTGTGAAGAGCCGTTCTGGAATTCATCCCAGACAAATTTTCCAAGGCCAGGATTTTGAGCCAGCATTTCGGCAGCAATCAACACCATCCATCCGACCCCAAGCGACAGGCGCAAGCCGGTAAAAATAAGCGGCAGTGAAGAGGGGAGAACAAGTTTTGTGATTGTTTTGGCCGTTGGTAATTGCAGGACTCGGCTCACATTCATCAGATCTTTGTCGATAGAGGCAACGCCCAGTGCTGTATTGATAAGGGTTGGCCATAAGGAGCAAAGCGTGACAGTGACCGCCGAAATCATCATGGATTTTGGCATCCATCCCCAAGGTTCAACATACAGGGCGGATACAACCATGGTGACGATAGGCAACCAGGCAAGAGGAGAGACGGGCTTGAAAATCTGGATAAGCGGGTTCACCGCGCCATTGACTGCCTTTGACAGTCCCGATGCAATGCCCAATGGTACCGCCACAATTGTAGCAATCAGAAAGCCTAGCCCCACAGTCGCCAAGGAGGTGACGATCTGGTCAAAATAGGTCGGTTTACCTGTGTAGGTGCGGTGTTTGACTTTGTCTGCCTTGCCGGCGGCAATCAGTTTTTCGTTCCGTTTGTCCTGACGGTCATAAAACGCATCAGCTTTTTCTCTTTCCCGGATATGGTCCGCCCAAAGATTGCCGGTCTGTTCCCAAACGTGGGTGGGGCCCGGAATTGCCCCAAGAGACGTTTGAACGCGCGGGGCAAGCGCGGTCCAGGCCACCAGAAAGACAATGATACCCAGCATCGGATATAGAAGAACTTTTCTCAGCTCAGTCAGCTGTTCCTGAAAGTTATCGCCTGCCAGCATCTTCAGGATGGGAACCAGCCAGGAAAACCCGAGTGCGTTCAACCAGCCTGACGCACGGTTGATTATGGAAAAAACCTTTTCCCTTTTCTTTCCGGCGTCACCGGTTGTCATCACTTCAGAAGTATTTGTCATCTTTGGGGGTCCTTAATTCATCGTCGGGGAAGTGGCCGCCGTTGCGGCCACTTGTGTCGGGTTACCCTTCAACCAGAGAGTCGCCCTTGACCATCTGTTTGGATTTCAAGCCAATTTTTTGAGAGTTGATGTAAGCGTTGGGCTTTTTACCGTCATAGGGGATGCCATCGATGATATCGGCCGCCGGGGTAGGCGCGCGATAACCATCAGAGTCCCATGGAAAATCGGCTTTATCGGCGTGGCCTTCTTCAACCAACAGCCTGGCAGCTTGAAGATAGACGTTTGGCAGGTAGACAGATTTGGCCACCTCGTCATACCAAGCGTCATTTTTATGCTCGTTGATCTGGCCCCAACGGCGCATTTGAGTGAGATACCACACAGCATCGGAATAGTAGGGGTAGGTTGCATAATACCGATAGAAAACGTTGAAATCAGGAACGTCACGTTTATCCCCTTTTTCATATTCGAAGGTGCCGGTCATGGAATTGGCAATCACTTCTTTGTCGGCCCCTACATATTCAGATCGCGACAGGATTTCGACGGCTTCCATTCGATTTGCATTGTTGTTTTCATCAAGCCATTTGGCTGCCCGGATCAAGGCTTTTGTCAGGGCCAGAGTTGTTTGCGGATTGGCTTCTGTGAACTCTTTGGTTAAGCCAAAGACTTTTTCAGGATTGTTCTTCCATATTTCGAAATCTGTAATTACAGGAACGCCGATCCCTTTAAATACGGCTTGCTGGTTCCACGGCTCCCCCACACAGTAACCGTGAATGGTCTGGGCTTCGAGTGTTGCAGGCATCTGCGGCGGTGGTGTTACTGACAACAGGGCGTCCGCCTGGATTTGACCAGAGACATCATCCGCGCTGTAAAATCCGGGGTGAATACCGCCTGAAGCCAGCCAGTAACGAAGTTCATAATTATGGGTGGAGACAGGAAAAACCATACCCATTTTGAAAGGCTTGCCTTCCGCTTTGAACTGATCAACGACTGGCTTCAGAGCATCGGCCTTGATGGGATGGACAGGTTTACCATCAGGACCAGACGGAATATGTTTTCTCATCATTTCCCAGATTTCGTTCGAAACGGTAATTCCGTTCCCGTTCAGATCCATGGAAAAGGGCGTAACGATATGGGCTTTGGTACCAAAACCAATTGTCGCGGCCAGCGGCTGTCCAGCCAGCATATGCGCACCATCCAGTTCACCGGTGATCACCCGGTCGAGCAGGACTTTCCAGTTGGCTTGAGGTTCAAGAGTGACGTAAAGGCCTTCTTCTTCGAAATAGCCTTTTTCATAAGCAATGGCGAGTGGGGCCATATCGGTTAGTTTGATAAACCCGAATTTTAACTCATCCTTCTCCACATCCAGCATTTCAGCGTGAGAAACTGAAACCGTGGCCGCTGTGGCTAGAAGGGCCGTACTCATCGCTAGAAAGGTACGTCTTGCATATTTTAAAGCACCCATTTTTAGCCTCCTGTCGTTACTTGGTTCAAAAATTTTCATAAAAAAAAGCTGCAATGCAGCTTCGATACAGTCATGAATGACCATCGAAACAGCATGGCAGCTTTGCCAGTGTGCCCGTCGTTGGGCACGGTAATGTCTATGTTCCTAACAAAGCAAACAGTGTGCCAGTTTGGTTGGTGAAAAAAGATTGTTTTATTTCAATGGGTTGTCTTTTTGCGCGTTAATCGCCCATATGTAGGTCAGATTAATTGTTGTGCGGCGTGCATAATTTTTGTGCGCTGCAGCGAACAAGCGCCTGTTTATTGATCGGTGCGTTGTTGTTCGATATAGGCCGCCAAATCATCTGGATCAAAAACTCTGCCATCGAAGAAGCCATCGGGGCCAAGAGAAAGTTGTCCTTGCATGGTCCCGACATATTGAGTTTGTTCCAACGCACCTTCAACCTTTGCATTCGCTGAAGGGATGGGAACGTTCATTTTTGAAAGGGCTGATCGATACAAATCGGGTCGGTAACAGTTTTTCAGTTGTTCGACAAACTCTGGTGACCAATCCGCATGGCCCCAACGGACCATCTGACTATAGAACCATAAAGCGTGGCTCAGCCAAGGGAAGGTCGCGGCTCTTTCATAGGGAATAAAGAAATCCTGAATATCCCCGAATTGACCGGTTTCGGTTTTGAATTTACCAAGAAGGGCCTTTTCAAGAATATGCGGCGGCACACCAATATATTGGTTCGTAGACAGGATCGCTGATAATTCTGGAATGTTTGCAGGATCAGAGCACCATTTGGCAGCCCGGTACAGGGCCCGGATTAACGCTGCGAGCTTTTCAGGGTGTTGGGTGGCAAAGCTTTCGCTGGCGCCGAGAACCTTCTCGGGGCTATTTCGCCAGATCTTGGATTTGGTTGTCAGAAGCGTCCCGACTCCTTGCTCAATGGCAATGCTGTTCCAGGGTTCACCGACACAAAACCCATCCAGCATCCCGCAAGAGAGGGCATCGGGCATCAGGGCGGGTGGAATAACGACAATGTCGACGTCTTTATCAGGATGAATTCCGCAGGCTGCCAACCAGTATCTCAATTCATAATTGTGCCCTGAATAGGGGTGAACGACCCCAAAAACCAACCGCTCTTTTTTCGTTTTCTGCCGGGCAACAATAAGATCTGATAACCGTTTGCCTGCGTCCCGGGCGGACAGGTCGGCTAAAGTCTGATCACTGGCCATCTCGTTGGCGATTGTAAGGGATATCGTAATCGCATTGCCGCCGAGACCCATGGCCATTGGTGCGATAATCTTAAGGGGCAAAGGCATCAAGCCTAATGCTGAAGCGATGGGCATAGGAGCCAGCATGTGGGCGACATCAAAATGTCCGATGGCCATGCGATCGCGAATATTTGCCCAGGAACTCTCCTTTACCAGAACAAGGTCAATACCTTCCGCGCTACCAAATCCTTTTTCTTTTGTCGCAATTAAAATTGCCGCATCCATTAGAGGGAGGAAACCTGCACAGATTGTATTTTGCTGTTTATTATTATTCATCGCGTTACCCTTCTATTCGTCCATCAAGGATGCTGCCATGATAATACTATCGGCAATTTCGAAGATTTTCTGATTACGGTTCATCGCGGTTCGGCGCATCAGGTTATAAGCCTGTTCTTCATCAATATTCTTTGTTCGCATCAGGATGTTTTTGGCGCGGTCGATGGTTTTTCGTTCCGCCAGTTCATTTCTGGCTGTCTCCAGCTCTCTCTCCATTTTCGAGAAAGCCCGGTAGCGTGTTATGGCCATATCCATGATCGGTTTCACCCGGTCCTGTCGAAAGCCGTCTACGATATAGGAAGAGACGCCAGCCTCTACAGCAGCTTCAATGGATTGCTGATCAGAATTGTCAACAAACATTGCAATGGGGCGTTTGACACTTTTGGACAGGGCAAACATGGATTCCAGCATGTCCCGATTGGGGTTTTCCAGATCAATAATGATGACATCTGGATCCAGATGTTCGATCTGCCCGGCGACCCCCCTGATCTCGTTTAGAACAGTGACATGAGAATGTCCCGCATCTTCCAGGCCATCCTTGATAATGGACGCCCGTATGCGGTTCTCATCAATTACTAAAATTCTAAAATCCTGGATAGCCATCATGATATTGTGCACACGCACAATAATTTGTGCAATGCAATATTTCGACTCTCGTGATTTTTGCTTTCCTGCACCATACGCGGACCGTCTGACGCAAATGAAACACATGGAAATTTAAACCCGCAGAAAAACTCCGGAAAAACTGCGAGGACGGTTCTTGATATTATCGGGTTGCAAGTCGAAATCCGTATAGGAGAGCGATTGATTTGGTTGCTTCGGCCGTTAGCGCTCGTTCGTTTCAGTGATCACTGAAGGGGTCAATAATTTCTGCATCGCCCGTTTTAATTCTGTAATACGAAACGGTTTTCGTACATAGGCGACTTTGTTCAGTAGATGGTATTTTTTCAGGATGTTGGTCAGGTTCTGTCCTGTTATGACAATGACCGGTTGGTCCTGTTTTATTTGTCTGACGGCCAGCGCAAGTTCATGTCCCTGCATATTTGGCATGCTCTGATCGGTAATTAAAAAATCAAAACGTTCCGGTGTCGCTCTGAACGCGGCTAGGGCTTCTTCGCTATTGTCATAGCTCTCCGTTTGGCAACCAAGATAGGTTAGCAGGCTTTCCCCTAATTTCAGGTTTTCAACTTCGTCATCCACCAAAAGTATTTTTTTGTTCTTCAGGGCACTGTCCGGGGCGTCCTGATTGTCGTCGATTATTTCCTCCTCTTCTTCCTCTTCTTCAACTTCTTCCTCAACCTCAATCCGTTCTCTTTTGGTGGCTTTCCCTTTTTCGTGAAGGGTGGTTTCAGTGGGAGCTCCGTTTTCAATCAGGAGCACGGACAGATCAAAGGGTAACCAGATATGAAATGTCGAACCTTCACCAACTTTTGTGTCAACTTGCAGGCTGCCGTCCATTTTTTCAATGATACCAAGGGACGTTGATAGTCCAAATCCATTGCCTTTTCCCGAACCTTTTGTGGTAAAATATGGCTCGAAAATATTATCGAGAATTTCCTCAGGAATTCCATGGCCGGTGTCCGATATGGTTAGGTGAATTTGATCTCTTCTATTCACTGTATGCGTATCGTCTTCAACAATTTCGGCACCAATTGTCAAGCGGCCGCCGTTCTCCTCCATGGCATGCATGGCGTTGGTATACAAATTGATCAGGACCTGTTCTACTTTCCCCCGATCTGCGAAAATCCGCAATTCTTCGTCGCACAATTTGGTCTGGATGTGAATAGAGGCAGGGAATGTGGTTTTCACAAAGCTAATAGAGTCCACGATCAGAGCTTTCAGATCAATGTTTTCCGGTCTTGCGTTTTTATTCATTCGAGAGAAATTCATGATTTGGTCGATCATGCCTTTTGCCCGAATTGTTCCTTGCAGAATATGCTCTAACCCACGCTTCGAGATGTCAGGATTAGGCTGATCTTCTGACAATAGCTCTGCCCAACCCATAATGGGTGTGAGGACATTGTTGATATCATGTGCGATACCACCGGCAAGGGCACCGACAGTTTCCATTCTTTGGGAGTGCTGCAGCCGATGCTCGTTAGTGTTGTCGCGAATAACGAGAACTCTGTAGATGATATCGCCTTTGTCGCTGTAGATCGTCGTAAATGAAAGAATTGCGTAGTATAGCTTTGAATTTTTTTGAGTTGTTTCAACCTCGCCGGTCCAGGACCCTTCGCCTTCAACTTCCTTCCATATGCTGTCAATTTTGCTCTTGCCGTTTGCGGTGTTTTTGAACATGAACAGTTTCTTGTTTAATAGGTCACTGATGTCATATCCGGTTTGTTGACTGAAAGCGTTGTTAATTTCCAAAACATTGCCATCCGGCGATAGGATGGCGACGCCATCTGACATGCTTTCCAGTGCATGTTTCGCCGTTTGCAGCTCTATCAATGGCTTTACTAGGGATTTTCGCAGGGCATAAAACAGAAACAGCATTGTTACCAAACCGATGGTAAATGTCTGTAGCAGGTCGACAAGAAAACTCCTTAGTAGTTTTTGCCGTAACGGGGCTTCTGTAAAAAAGATGTCAACATTGCCGATGGTCATTTGGTCCAGTCGAATAGGGTATCGTTGGTGGCGATCAATTAATCCTGAAACATCTTCGAAGGTTTTGTCGTCATAATTAACGTTTTGTCCGTCCTCCAATCTGATTTTTCCCATGAAAAGATGGCCAAAATTGCCGTATACTTTGATGGCGACCAAATAGGGATTTTTAAGTTCTGCATCCAGGATTGCGTTCGCAACTTCATGAGAATACTTCCGATCCTGTGATTTTTTGTAGATGTCCCAAATGGTCGGGTTAACGGTCGTGGCAATCCGTGCGCTTACTTCTTCCAGGGTTGTTTCAATTTCCTTGTTAAACTCGTACAGATTTATCCAGAGGCGGGCACCAATGAACACGGCCATTACTGTGATCGTGATGACCACAAGCTGCATGGCAAGTTTGACGGTTAGTTCATTTTTCATCTTGGAGGCCCAAACATTACGCTTCGCGTTCTGGTTCTACTGTTTCTCGTATGGGCCGAACATTTCGTAATACGTATTATATTCTGCTTTGAATGCCTGTTTTTTTTCAATCAAACGGCGGGAAAATACATCCTTTGCTTTGTAGGTCTCCAAGATCTGATCGGACGCTTCGCGCAGACGGGAAAGATCTTCCTCAGACCATTGGCTGAAAACAGTTCCATTGTCCTTGAACAGTTTTAGGGCGTTGATATCCTCTTTTTTGGCTTTCATTGTTGTTGTCAGCGTATAACTTTTGATCGCTGTTTCAAGAATGGCTTGCAGGTCTATTGGGAGTTCAGCATAGGCCTTTTTATTAATCAGGAAGTCTGCCAGAACCGAGGGTTGCCAGATCGCAGGAACGATGGCGTAACGACTTATGTCCTGCAACCCTAAATTCCAGGCGCCTGCCGTTGTTGTCCATTCAACGGCATCCAGATTATCGTTTTCAAGTGCCGGACGGATTTCACTGGGCACAAGCGGGATAGTGTAGGCACCTGATGCCGCTGCTAATACCTCACTCGGGAGGCCTGGACCTATTCTGACGCGCTTTTCATTTAAGTCCAACAGGCCTCGAATAGGTTTTTTGGACAGTAAACCAAACTCCATACCCGGCCACCAGGCCGGGCGCCAGATTATACCCTTTTGTTCCGACAGTTCATTTGCAAGGGCGGTCCCTTCGCCTGCTATAAAGAACATCATTGAGGCATCCAGGTTCATGAAGTCAAACGGGCCGGCATTCATTACAGCCCAAGCAGGATGTTGGCCCGACCACCAGTTTGGCCAGCCATTCCCCATTTCAATGGTTCGATCGCCAACTGCTTCATAAATACGGGGGCCGCTTACGACCGCACCGGCTGGATAAGGTGTAATGTCCAGTCTTCCGCCGCTCATGGTGCGAATGTTATCGGTCATGACAACCAGTTCTTGATAATCAAGACTGGTACTGACTGCATGGCTCTGAAGTTTCCAAGAGTATGTTTTTGTCTCTTCTTCAATACATCCGGAAATAAGGAACGCAGCACAGAAAAGCAAAAAATATGAGAGGTTTTTAAGAGGCATCAACTTGTACCTGTACAATGAAAATCAGAGGACTGAAGCTTCCATACTATTCCATTTACGTTAATCAAAAATAAAATTTTATGTATTGATTTTGGATGTCAGGGATTTCCCGAACCACGGATTAAAAAAGAAGCGATGAGATTCCGAAAAACGTCTTTTTTGTCAGATAGTTCAGTGAAAAGGAAAGGTATCCCTTCGAAGCGTTGAAGGACATAAAATTTTTAATAAAATCATGCGCGGGCGATGGTGTGACAGGATGGATGTTCAAATCAGGGGTTTGAATGACGGGATTTTTATAACCAGAATTGAGCGAGTAGAAGAAATAGGCTGGTAAAAAGGCCCAGAATAGGGACCAAAATCGAGACCTGATAGAGGTCAACTGGTTTGGTTTTCTCTGAAATTTTGATTTTGATCAGCGCTACATTGACGAGGCAAAACACGATGATGACGATGGATGATGTGGCCTCGGCCAACTTACCAATCGGTAGAGTATATGTGAGCAGTAAAACAATGCCGCAGACAAGGATTGTCGCCTTCAATGGGGTATGAGTGATAGAATTCACCTGCGCGAGAAAAGCCGGAAGCTTCTCTTGTGTCGCCAATCCATAAATAACCCGTGATGCCATAATGATTTGGATCAGGATCCCGTTCAGGGTGGCGAAAATAGCGATCACGCCGAATAGAACGGAAATAAATTCGCCGGAATCGTGGAAAACAAGCTGTAAGGGAGCTGCTGATTGGCTGAGTTGATCCAACGGGACGGTCAGTACGACGACCGAGACCACAAGAAAGTATATAACCGATGCAGAGAGTAAGGTCAGCAAGATCCCGCGGGGCATTGTCTTTTTCGGGTTTTTGACTTCCTCAGCCACATTGACCATATCTTCAAACCCGATAAATGCGAAGAAAGCCAGCAGGCAAGCGGATAAGATACCGCCCCAAACGGATGGATCAAACGGTGGGATAAGGTCTGGTATTCGCGTGAGCATAGTCGGCTCGTCATACAGCCCATAGATCACCACCAGGCCGAGGCCTGCGAGTTCGATGACCGTCAGCACAGCGGCAAGCAAAACAGATTCCAAAATCCCCCAAATCGCAACCAGACCAATTGAAATAACCACGATGAATGTCAGAATTGAAGGTGCAATGGGGATAAAGTTTTCAAGATAGGCGGCTGCCCCGATTGAAATTGCAGAAGCAGAGACCGTACCGGATGCAATCACCAATAACCCGATGATCAAGGAAAGCGTTTTACTGTTGAAGCCTTTTTGAACATATGCAGCCTCTCCTGCGCTGACGGGATATCGGCTGGAAAGTTCTGAATAGGCCAGGCCCGTAAACGCAACTGTAATTGCTGCCAAAATAAAGGAAATCGGAGCATATATGCCAGCCCGTTCCGCTGTCGTGCCAACCAAAACATAAATTCCCGCGCCAACCGTGACGCCTAATCCGTAAAGGATCAGGAGCGGTAACGTTAGCCGCCTTACCAGTTGGGGCCGTGTTCTTGGATTGCTGTTCATTGGTATGCAGGCCTGATTGCAGAAGAAAATATGGTTTAGGCTTGAAGGTTGTTTTTGATACAGAGCACCAGGTGAGAATATGTCTTGTTTATGAGACTGATCAACGGCTTTTTCTTTGATTGGCGACGCTACACAAACAGCCTATCAATATTCAGGACCGTTTGCCAGAAGAGGATGACAATTGGTGCTTATCATTATGCCATAGGTCAGCGGGCGCCGGGGTGTTGTAGGGAACGGGCAAAGAACAAGCCTTTTGGTCCGGCTCATTGATTTTGTCGAACTTACGAGCTGAGAAAAGAAACACTAAATCGCGGTCGGTATTCCTTGTCGCTTCGTTTGTGTTTTTAACATTCAGGGAGGTGGCTGCTTAAGGTGCGCCAAACACGCTCCCAGCCGTTTGTATGGTCAACATCATGGATGACCTGATAGCGTACACAACGGGGATTTCCAGCCGCCTCTGCATAAGATTTTGCGACCCATTCCGGGATTATGGCATCACGATCGCCTACAAAATGGATCTGCGGTATATGAGAGGTTTGTGCGGCATGGTTTTTCGGATTTAAAGAGCCGGAGAGTTTCGAGACACGTTTTTCCCGGTTTAAAGTATCATGGTCAAGGTTCCCCGCAATTGTTCTGAACGACGAGATGTCATTTCGCCTGGCGGATAGAAGGGCAACAATTGCGCCGCCCCCTGAAAATCCTACCAACCGAAACCCAGTGACGTTCAGATTTGTTTTTAGGCGTGTGAGCGCCTGATCATAGCTATCGATGATTTCTGGTGCGAACCGGTGACTTGTCCAGTATTTGGAGGTGCAATTGATTTCAGACCTTAGATCAACATATTGGCAGGGGCGGGCGAGATAGATCACAGTGGGAGAAGGATCAAGGCGGGCAAGTTTTAATGCAATGGGATTGATCGGCGTCGGGTTTTTCGAAATGGTGTACCGATCTATCCAGGCAAATCCATCTCCTTCTATATATACGACCGGTTCCTGACCCCGCGCAGCGTATTTGCCGTGGCCAGAAAAGGTAAAAACCTTTGTCTTGATTGAAAATGGCTGAAGATTGGCGGATGCGGCAAGTTTGGTCGCGTTTGTCTGTCGTTCCTCAACACTTGTAAGGGCACAACCGGACAACAGGGCCGCTATTGTTGCTATTGTTGTAAGGAGGGGCGCGGTGTGGGGCGCTTCGCGGAGTGCAATTTTAAACACTGTCATTCCTGTATTTTGCGATCTTTGGAACGCAGGGCCATTGTAATCTCTGACAGGATTTTACCATATTCCTGATTTTCTTTAAGAAAAAGAAACGGGCCTGATCATGGGATCATATATTTGACATGAAAAAAGCCCCGAAAGAACAAATCTTTCGGGGCTTGCTGTTATAAAACCAAATTGGGGTTTTTAGAATTTAAAGCGTGCTTCGACCAATGCAGAGTGACTGATATACTCAGATTTGAACTCAGCATCGTAACGAGCGCCAACAGACCAGGCACCTGTGTCATAGGTCATACCAAATCCAACGTTACCCGCCAATTCTTCAACGTCAGCACCGGTCGTTTTGAATGCCGCGCCGCCACCTGTGTAGGTAGCTGTTGCTACAGCTTCATCTCCGGAGAGGTCATAACTAACCCCTGCATTGAATTCAGGGATCAAAACGCCTTCACCCTGTTTCATTCTGGTGTGTACTCGCGCACCCAATGAAGCAATCAAGGCGTCGATGTTATCACTATCAACATTAAGGTTCAGGTTTCCAGCGCCTGTTTCAGTATAACTGTCTGTATTCACATGCGTATAATCCAGTCCTGCCTCAAAAGTGATATATGCATTCCCTTTGATTTGAACTGGAACACCGCCGCCGATACTGGCCATATACTGACTTGAATTATAATCAGAATTAGCCTGCCGATCCAATCCGCCAAATGTAAACTTGCGTTTACCATCGTTCGAATTATGGGCGTAACCAAGCATACCCTCAATATAGAAAGCATCAGTTGTATAATCACCATACACAGTTACCTGATAGCTGTTGATATCCACCTGTGAATCACCGGCTCCCTTACCGTCAACGTCTGAATTCGCGTAAGCAAATGATCCGCCTAATGTGAAGCCTTGCGCTAGTTCTGTGTCAAGACCAACTGCCAAGCCATACGTTCTGGCCGTAAAGCCGGCAACGCCATCCCGGGCATCCTGTTCCGCCCAGTTACCGAAAGGCTTAATCCAGGCAGCTTTGGCCATACCAGTATCTCCTGAAGAGAAGCCTGTTTGATCGGCTGACGCATACTGCTTGCCTGACCGAAGTGCCGCTAGGCGTTTTGACGCAACACCAATTGCTCTGCCGCCTGTTGCGATTGCGACGGTGCTGCCAGCTCCAAGAGTGTCAGCTTGCACACCAACTTGTTCTGCGGCCAGCTTGGCGCCAGCACCACCACCTGTTAATGCCGTATTCAACGCTGTAGAAGCCTCAGTATCGCCCGTTGCCACCGCAGTGCTTGCACTACTGAGTGCGAGAGCCTCTTGAGTGGTGACGCCCAGTTCAGACGCTGTCGTTGCTGTCGATTTACCCGTAGCAGTAATATTTATATCGCCGGCGGTAGATCCGATCGAATAACTAACAAGGGCGGTATCGGTTAAAGAAAACTCGTCGGTCAGTCCCGCAGCACCACCTGCTGAAACAAGTGTGATTGTTCCGGTGTTGAAGGAAGCCGGCATGACAAGGGTAATTTCCGCGTCGTTGTCGTCCCCGGAGTCCAGGGCCAATGTGCCGGTAAAGACCGTTTCACCTGCCGCAACTCCCGCTCCCAAAGTGACCGTTGAGCCGTCTTGTATTTCCAGAGTTGTTGCCGTATTGCCGTCAACATCCAACTGGATCGTTCCGTCGACATCTACTGTCGCCGCGTCAACTGTACTTTGGAACGTCGCACTTTGCCCACTTGCGATTGCAACTTCAGTCAGTTGTACAGCGTCACCAACAGCGCTGGCGAAGGTAGCGCCGGCAGAATTGGTAACAGTCAGAGTTGAAGCCCCATCAATTGCACCGGTAATCGTTTGAGCGGTGGTGCCGCCATCAAAGGTGAGAGCGCCGCCTGCCATATTGATGGCCCCTGCGGTAACGTCGCCCGCAAAAGTCATGCCCCCTGCACCTGTCGTAATACTGGTAGCAGCGGTTACATCGCCATTGAAATCAGCTGCGCCTGCACCAGAAATCAATCGTGAATAAACATCGCCAGAGACTGAATAGCCTGCTGCTGCATCAATTGATTTAAGGGCTGCTGTGGATGAACCGACAGTTCCTGTAATCGTTGTTGCAACGTCAAGGTCCAGCGTACCGGTATTGTCCGTTGTCGATGTAATGGCACTTTCGATAACAGGGGTTCCTGTTGTTGTCTGAAGGGTGCCATCTCCGGAGAAGTTGATCGCCGTTGCTTTCACGTTGGTTTGTGCCGTCAATGTTACTGCCGCGATATCAATGGAGGCGAGAGCGTTTGTTGCACCTACGGCACTTACAAGCGTTGTCGCAGCGTTTACATCCAATGTTCCTTCGACAGCATCGTTACCGTCAATCGCACCGGTGATCGTTTTTGCGCCGTCTAGCCGTAATGTGCCGCCATCAAGATCGATACTATCAACTGTAATAGCGCCAGTGCCGGTTGCAGTTAAAGTAACACCGTCATCAATTTCAATATTTGCTGACGTTGTTGTCGCTGCGTCAATTGCCGCGCTAGCAGTTGCGTTTCCATCGACATTCAATGTAAAGAGTGTGGCATCTGCCGTGTCTGAAATCGCCCCGGATAAAGTAGAACCAGCACCTAGATTGATTGTTGTTGAGGTTGCGCCATTTGCAGACGACAGGTCGATCGCTCCTGACACAGTAGAAGCAGCAGCAACATTAAGGACCGAAACGGTTCCTGCGAGGTTACTCATATCAATAGTACCCGCATAGTTTGCGGCATTTGTACCATCGCCGATGGTCAATGTGGCCGTACCGTTTGCATCACCCTGCATTGTTACGCCGGTGGCAGCATCGGTGTTCCCGAAGATGGAGAGCGAGCTGTTGCCCGCAGCAGCAGCACCATCAGCAGCATCAATTGTAATGTCCAGATCGTGGGTCGTGCCGCCGCCCGTATTATTCTGTGCGTCACCAGTGACGGCGCCATTCAGAATAACAACAGTGTTCGCGTTACCATCGCCAATGACCAGATCAGCAGTATCACCAGCATCATCATCACCGGCCACACTTATGGCACGAAGATTTGTTGTGCCCGCACCGGTGACAGTTACACTGACGGTTGTCGCTCCGGCACCGGATTGATCAAAGGTCAAGTCAGCATCTGTAGCACCTGCTTGAGCTGCCGCGTCAATAGTATCCGCGCCTGTTGCCGTATTTGCACCAGATGTCGGTGTTAACGCCGCGGCGCCAGCATGATCGATACCTATCATCGCAGTGAACGCGATGATAGACATGCCACTGAGAAGAGCATTCTTTAATGTCTGGCGCTGTGTTTTGTTAACCATTTAAGATTATTTCCCACTCTGTTTAGTTTTGTTATGGTTTGATATGTTATGTTATGTGAACTATGCATACGTATTCTAAAAATTTTTAGGTAAATCAGATGCTTCAGCAAATAAGGGAATAGCATGTGTTGTTTGCGCAACACGCTTATAGTTTGTATTATTGTATCTTTTGAAAAGCTTTAGTGAAGCCTTTCAAAGACGCTTTTAGCACACTTACCTTTTTGTCTCCCCACGCTCTGAAGCCTACAAAAAGCGTATTTCCCTGTTTCATCGAATGCAAGACCGCTGATGTTAACGGCAAGCTGGCATCACAGCCGGCTTTCGTACAGCGCAGATATTTCACCGAGATATCTTGACCATCGTCAATCTTTAGAACCGCGCCGGGTCTGAGGTCAACGCCAAGCGGCATTGAAATGCTTAAATAGGGACCGCGCTTCTGTGTTTTTGTACCGGTTGCATAAAGGACACTGAGGCCCAAAACGCGACCAGCAACCTTCTTCTCTCCGGATTTTGACTGTTTAGTTAAGAATATTTGCTGAGAGATCCTGCAGGTTTCTGGCTTTTGGGTGTCCGTGCAGACTGTTTTCCAGACGTTACCTGACTGTGCTGATGCAGATGTCGCCCAGGCGATGCTTAAACTAACAAGGATGATGAGGGCGGATATTGGTGGCAGCATTGCGAAAGCCTTGTCTGTTTTTGGATTTATAGAAATTACACTTATTATAGTGTGATTTGTTAATTCGGTTAATCTACTCGATATGAGCGTTGAATGTAACATTGAAAAATAAAAGACTGTTCAGGTCGTTACGTCCGTTGATTGATTTGGTTGAATGCCGGTCAGGCGGCTTTTTACCAATCAATGTTTCTCATCAATCAGGAGTTTCTGGTTTGTTTTATTGATCTTATTTAGTCCCGCGAATATTTCCGTCGTTTTTTATCGCGGCGGATGAATATTTTAACGATGATCAATAATCAAATAATTGTTTTGTGTTAATTTTTACCCTTGCAGGGCGAGTGTGCGGGCGTCGTGCACCCTTCCTCTCCTTGAATGCCATAAACATCAATAGCGATTAATAATATTGAATATATTCGCACTCTATTAACATTTTCGCAATATAATAATAAACTAAACTACAGTTTTGTCATAACCGTAAAAACAACTTCTGTTTTTGTTTCAACAAGGCGTGAAAATGAAAAACTTAAAAATCCGTGTTCAGATCATTCTTATCTTGCTGATCATCCTGATTGGATTTGTCGTAACGGGCGGCATCTTTTTTATCAATCAGAACGTTGTCGACAAGGCGCTGGCAGAGCGAGAAGCGGCTAGACATACTTTGGAAATCACTTCGAATATTAAATATTATTTTCTTAATGCCCGGCGAAATGAAAAAGATTTCCTAATTCGACTAAAGTTGAAATATGCGGACAACCATGCTGCTACCAGCATGAAGGTTCTGGACAATCTGAAACAATTAAAAGGGGCTTTGTCATCCCTTGAACAACTGGATCAGGTCTCAGCAGTTGAAAATACATTTACACGCTATTTAGCCCAATTTGCCAGAGTGAAAGAGAGTTGGGTGAACATTGGTTTAACCGAAAAAGAAGGTCTGCGGGGGACCTTGCGCAAAAAGGTTCATGCGGTCGAGGAAGCACTGAAACAATATAACAGCACTAACCTGATGTTGACCATGCTCATGATGCGTCGTCATGAAAAAGATTTTATTCTTCGTGAAGATGTCAAATATGTGGAACGGATGACGGACAGAGTTACTGAGTTCAGTCAACTGCTTGAACAATCCTCGTTACCAGATCCGGAACAGGTGAAGTTGTCCGGCTTGGTGAACGACTATTATATTTCGTTTCGTCAACTTGCGGATCTGACTCTGCAATTGAAGCCGGATAGCACGCAAATGAGCGCATTGTTTGCTGTCGCAGAGCCAATTCTAGCAGATCTGATTTCACAGAGTGAGCAAAAGGATAAGGTTGCAGGTGAGAACCTGACAACGTCCATGACGACAACCGTCGTGGGTATGGTAATTACCATGATCATTTCGGCCTTGATGGCGGGGGCGGTTGCGTTTCTTATCGGCGATCGGTTGAGCCGTCAGATTGCGAATATCATTCATGTAATGCGCCAACTGGCGAATAATGACTATTCGGTTGAAGTGCCGGGGCTACAATTAACCAATGAACTTGGCTTGATGGCGAATGCCGTTCAGATTTTCAAGGAAAACGGAATTGAAAAGAGCCGTCTGGAGGAAGAAAGAGTAAAACAGGAAGAGCTTGACGAAAAGCGGCGTGAGAAAGAAAAAGCGGAAAATGAAATCCGCCTTAAAGAAGCTGAAGCAAATGCGCGGATAAAAGAGGCGTTGGATACCTGCGCTGCTAATATTATGGTCGCGAATGATCAGGATGAAATTATCTATTGTAATCAGTCGTTGCTGAAGATGCTGGGTAAGGCGAGTGTCGATGTCGCACAATATGTTCCTGGTTTCAAAGTCGAGAACCTTAACGGAAGTACACTTAAGGATTTCTGTAAGGGAAATGAGTATAAATTGAACATACCTAAATCTGTTCGGACAGAGATGGGGCAGAAAACTTTTGATTTAACGTTCAGCCCTGTGATCGGAGACGGGAACATGCGGCTTGGCACAACAGTTGAGTGGGAAGATCTGACAGAGGCCCTGATTGTTCAGCACGAAATTGATGCCATGGTCAATGCCGTCGTAGAAGGCGACTTTAACAAGAAACTGTCACTTGAGGGAAAAGAAGGGTTCATGAAATCGCTTGCCCAGGCAATGAACCAGTTAAACGATACGGTGAGCAGTATTATGAAAGAGGCGACGACAGCCTTTGCAGCGTTGGCCAAGGGTGATCTTACACATGAAATTACAGCCGATTACAAAGGGACGTATGGAACGCTTAAAGAAGACAGCAACAAAACATCTGCGCAGCTTCTTGAAATTGTAAAAGAAATTCAGCAATCAACCCATAATGCCCATGCCGTTGCGAGTGATATTTCACAAAGCAGCGGTGACCTTGCCAAACGAACAGAGTCTCAGGCGAGTATGTTGGAAGAAACTGTCTCGTCGATGGCCAGTCTGCAAGAGCAGGTGAACAAGAATGCGCAAAATGCCGCTCAGGCGAACGAGCAGGCAAAGCAGTCACGGACGTCAGTTGAAAAAGGGCAGGTGGTTGCGCAGGAAGCCATTCAGGCGATGGAAGCAATTTTGTCTTCCTCAGAAGAAATCAGTCAGATTATAGGCGTTATTGATGAAATCGCGTTTCAAACCAATTTACTTGCGTTAAACGCCAGTGTTGAAGCCGCGCGGGCAGGTGATGCCGGTCGCGGGTTCTCGGTCGTTGCCACAGAGGTACGTGTTTTGGCTCAACGGACTGCCGAGGCAGCTTCCAATGTAAAATCTCTGATTGCCAATAGTGGCCATCAAATTGAAAAGGGCGTTGAGCAAGTTAAATATACCGGTGAGTTTCTGGATAATATGGCCCAGTCTATTCAAGCGACAGCGGCAACAATTGAGCAGATTTCCATCGCCAATAATGATCAAGCTAATGACATTTCCGAAACAAATACCGCGTTGGGTTATATTGACGAAATGACACAGCAAAATTCAGCGATGGTCGAAGAAAGCTCAGCGGCGGCGCTATCGTTGAAGGAGCAATCAGATCAGGTTGGGGAAATGGTTTCTTTCTTCAAGATTGCCTAGCTTATTTTTAAGAAAGCGCCTTTTCTGCACTCTTGGATAAATCCGGCGGAAAAGGCGTTTGAAATCCACAATTAAACCGAGACCGGGATCTTGAAAACGATCTGGTAAGCTTATAAAATTGCGGGCAACTGTTTGGGAAATTTCAGGGAAGCCAGGTTTTTTTTGGCGGCATTGTCGTAAATACGATTATCTGGACTATTAATCAGAAGGGAACGATCTAAATATAAAGAGGGCGTTCTGCATTCGGGTTGCTGGACATCAGTATTGAATAAACTACACTATGTTAAATGATAGAAATTAATCCTCTGTGCTTTGAAAATGTTTTCCTAATTCTCTACGCGGACCAAAATACGTGACCTTCTGCATTTATGTATCCCCCTCAAAGGAGGTCAAGGCAACCGCTCTGTTTTTCGGTTTATTGGCTGCTATATTTTCTTTTCTTGTGGCGAGCGGTTCGGCTGCTTACGCTCAGGAAGAGGCGGACAGGTGGGCATATGATACGGTCATTAATCTGCCTGAGGATGAGCCACTTTCTGAATTGCTAGCGCTATCTTCGCAAATGTATCAATTAAAAGACAAGCCACCGGTTAGTCTTGCGGCGCTTCGGCGGCGGATCGATACAGATCTGGAAGGCTTTAAAAAAGTCATGAATTCTGAAGGGTATTATTCTGCCCGCATTACTCATGAAGTTGATCGCTCAGTAAATCCTTCACTCGTAACTTTTAATATTGACCCGGGGCCGCGCTATACCATTGGTGCTTTTCGGGTTGAGTTCGATGCTCTGCAGTCTCGCCCGGGGCCTCTTGATCCAAAAGATCTCGGGATTGATATTGGCGCACCAGCAGAAGCCCAACCAATTGTAGATGCACAGAAAAAAGCGATTTCTCTTTTGGCAAACAGAGGATACCCCCTTGCACGGTTTGAGCGCCAGAATGCCGTTGTTGATTATACGACCAGACAAATGCAGGTGGTGCAGACCATCAAGTCAGGCCCGCTTGTATACTTTGGGAAATTGGAACTGACCGGATTGGAGCAAATAAACAAGGCATATCTGTTGAGTTTGTCTGGATGGAAAGAAAATGTAATTTATCAGGAAAAAACCTTAAAACGGGTTCGACAGATATTTCTGGAAACAGGCCTTTTTGAAGCTGTCCGGTATTCTATTCCAAAAGCCGTGACTTATGACGCGGTTGTACCCGTAACTTTCGAGTTCAAAGAACGAAAACATCGGTCAATCGGCGTTGGTGCTGACTATTCGACAAGTGATGGTGCTGGTGTCTCTGCCTATTGGGAGAACCGGAATTTTTTCGGGCAAGGGGAGAAGCTACGTGGGGATTTAAGGCTTTCTGAAATTACACAGGAGGTATCTGCGTCGTTCGTCAAACCAAATGTTTACAGGCGTCATCAGAATTTAAAAGCAGAAGCCAGTTTACGAATAGAAGATACCGACGCTTATTCAGAAGAGGCTGCTCGTGTTTATGTCGGTCTTGATAGAACCTACGGAAAAAACTGGACCGTTGGCGGTGGCGCTTTTTTTGAACTCTCTCAAATCGAGGAAAACGGCGTTAGTGACGATTTCTTTTATTTTGGTGTCCCGATTACCGCAGCTTACGATTCAACCGATGATTTGCTGGATCCGTCAACAGGTTTTCGCTTCAGTACAACGCTGACATCGTATCTTGGGCTAAACGATGTTTCCTCGGACTTTGTGACAACAGATATCGAAGGGTCTGGTTACTATTCCGCCTTGGCCGATAAGCGCCTTATCTTTGCCGCAAGGGCCCGCGTTGGCAGTATTATGGGAAGTAGCCGGGCGGATGTTCCTGCCGTAAAACGTTTTTATTCCGGCGGCGGGGGGTCCATTCGGGGGTATGAGCTGCAATCAGTCGGACCATTGGATGATAGCAATGATCCCATCGGGGGGCGATCGGTCGTTGAGGTGGGGCTGGAAGCGCGCATTCGGATCACGGAGACAATCGGAATCGTCCCTTTTATTGAAGGCGGCAATGTCTACAAAAGCATGATGCCCGATTTTGATGAAGAGTTCAGATGGGCCGCCGGATTAGGCGCCCGATATTATACGCCTTTCGGACCGTTAAGGTTGGATGTAGCGCTTCCGCTGAACCGCCGGGCCAATAAAGATGACGCGTTTCAATTCTATATAAGCATCGGGCAGGCATTTTAGAAATGGTGCGATCGTTTTTTCGAAAAGTTGGCATGAGTTTGCTGACTTTGGTTGCTGTAATGGTTCTGGCAATGGCTGGCGCCTACACGTTTTTGCAAACACAGGCTGGTAGAAATTTTCTTGTTTCGCAAGTTGAAGAGGCGGCAAAACAGGAAGGGGGGCTGTCAATTGGTGTAGGCAGCCTACAGGGAAACGTTTTTGATCAATTCAGCATCGCGTCCCTGACGTTAAATGATCCAGTCGGCCGATGGATGCGTTTGGAGGGGGGGACGATCTCCTGGTCGCCGTTGCACCTTCTGCAAGGTCGTTTGCAGATCGCGGAAATTTCTTTTAACAGCGTTACAGTTCAACGCCAGCCTGACTTGCCGGCTTCTTCGCAAAGCGATGAGGGAACAACAGGCTTTCCAAAGCTGCCCGTTCGTCTTTCCTTGTCGAAATTTTCTATAGATAAACTTTCTCTTGAAGAGCCGGTTTTGGGACAAGAGAGTATTCTGGGCGTCTCATTGGCCTTAAACTCTCGGCTGGATGACACGTTGGTCAGCCGGTTTTCCATCGTTCCCTTGGATGCTCTACAAGACAGTGTTCATAGTGAAGTCTTTTTTGATCCAGCGAAAAATCATTTAGGGGTTACCGCAGAATTAAACGGGGCACAGGGTGGCTTTTTCAGTCGGTTGCTAAAACTTCCTGGCTTGCCAGCTCTTTCCGGATCGATCGTCGGAGATGGACCAATTGAGGGTTGGCGGGGGCAGGTGATTGCGCAGGCTGACGGTCTGTTTTCCAGTGATCTATTGGTGGAGATGGATGGCCTGAACCAAACGAGCCTTAAACTATCAGGTGGACTTCACTTGGAGGAAAGTGTCGCTACGTCCATTCCTTTGATCGATAACCGACGGATAAGCATTGTTGGCTCTTTTCTTTTTGATGCTGATAAGCAGGATGTGACGCTGAATTCTCTGACGATTGAGAACCCAAACCTGCAAACCGTTTTAACGGGTAAGATTGATCTGGCGGCAGTAAAGGGTGCGCTGGATGTCAGCAGTACAGTGAAGAATATTTCAGCGGTGAACGCCCTGCTGTCAAATGCGTCTTTACAGGCGGCCTCTTCAATTATGCACCTGAGCGGAGGTTTGAAAAAGATCTCCATCAAGGCAAATACAGCTGCAGACGGTCTCGCCATCGCGCAAGGAGAGGGGCAGCCTTCTCTTCAAGTAAAAACTATCACCAACAGGCTGATAACTGAAATCCAGCCCGAAAATTTGGTGGTTGTGCCCTTCGAGACTTTTGTAACTGCGACTGGAATAACCAATCTTCCCCCACAGGCCGCGCAGCTTTTGGGCACCTCTCTGACGGCGGAGGCAAAAGGACACTTTTCTGGTGAGCAAAACCAAATCGATATTTTTGAACTTTCTGCTGCGGCCTCTCATTTAACGATGTTTGGCGGCGGAAGCATTGCCTTGGGGAACGGGCCCTCCAAGGCCACAGCATCTGTGACGCTAGATCAGATGCAAACGATTATCCCGTCGATTGAAGGGCGCGTTCAGGCAGATGTAACGGCATCAAGTGCGAACCTCGCAGAAGGGCTAGCCGGAAAGATTGACCTCTCTGTATCTGGGCTCAATGTTGGGGATCCGGATATTCAACGGCTTGTTGGGACCGCTCTTGAGATGGGGGCTCAATTTTCTGTTGATAGCGAAAATATCATTGTTTCAGACTTAAACGCCCCTCTGGCCATTGGGCGTATTCAGGGCGGGGTTCAATTTTCTGGATCCTTTGAAACGATCACAGGAGCCTTTCAGGTTGAGGTGCCCCAACTTGAAAAACTGGATGCTATCGCGGGTGTTGCCCTCCGCGGAACGGCGTTCGTGCAAAGTGACTTGTCGGGTCCGTTGATGGACCCGGATATTAACGGGGCCATGCAAGTCTCTTCTCTTCACATTGACGGGCTACCCTTAGGTCAGTTGCAAGCCGAGTTTCAGGTAGAGAACCCGACAAGCTCTTTGAATGCAAAGGTAAGCGGTGCTTTATCAGGACCCAAAATTGATACAAACCTATCGGCCACCATAAAAACGCCGAATCCATCGATTGTCTCCCTGTTGGATATCCTTGTTGAACAAAAGGGAAATTCGATAAAGGGCGCGCTGGATATTTCGTTAAACAGCAACCCTCATTCAGGGATATTGTTAATCGATTTTCCCGATTTGGCGGGACTTGCATCCATAGCAGGGCAGCAGGCATCAGGTCGTCTTTCCGGACGGGTGGAACTTTCTAATTCACTGGAAAATCAAAAAACCAGTGTCTCTGTGAATGTGCGTGACTTAGCCTACCCGCAAGAAAAACTGTCTGTTGGAACGTTAGACGGACAGGCGGAAGCCGTCGGTGCTTTTTCAGACCCGAAAATCCTGCTTTCTTTGACTGGGAACACGATGACAGCGGGAAATGTCGCATTGCCAGACGTGACAATGAAGGCGGAGGGGCAACTGACAGAACTCGCGTTTTCAGCCTCTTTCACCAGTCCGTTGACGCCAACCTATAACATAAACACGATCGGTCATATTAGAGCCGCAGAGACCAAAAAAATACTCTTTCTGGAGACTTTTTCCGGGCAGTTTCTGAACAAGCCTGTTGATATGAAATCCCCTGTTACGGCTGAATACAATCAGGGCTCTATGGCATTGTCACCAGTGTCCCTATCGATTGGAGATGGGGAGCTGCAGGCGCAAGGGAATTTAAATGATCAGCAGACCAAGGCGAAACTCCTCATAAAGGCGCTGCCGCTGGATTTGTTGAATGTTTTAATGCCTGAAGGCTCTTTTCAGGGGGTTTTGGACGCTGAGGCAAGTGTGGAGATTGCCGAACAGCAAACCAACGGGAATTTTTCATTGACCCTGAATAAGGCAGTTCTTGTCACCGAAGACTATCCTGACTTACCTGCCCTTTCCAGTCACTTGAACGGCGCCATTAAGAATGGGGCTGTCGATTTCGACTGGACTGTTGCCGGGCTTGATGAAACCGCCATTCAGGCGTCAGGCAACGTTCCGCTCCGTGTTTCTTTAAAGCCATTGGGCGCCGAACTGCCGGCAGAGGGGGCGATTGATATACAGGCAGCAATAAAGAGTGACATCGGAAAAATCTGGGATCTGGCGGGCTTGGATAAACATCTGTTGTCAGGAATACTAACAGCGGATGGTCGTGTTCAGGGAACCGTATCAAAACCTAAATATTTCGGGCAGGTACAGTTGGAAGGTGGTCGGTATGAAGAAATACAATATGGGACGATCCTGAAAAACCTGGAATTATCCATGATAACGAAAGACGCTTCTATCTTTGATGTTCGTGCACAGGCAACGGACCGGGAAGACGGGCGCGCGTCGCTATCGGGTCGTATTTTTCTGGATGAAGACACACAACCTTCTGTAGATATGTTGCTGACATTGGAACAGATGCAACTTATCTACCAGGATGCCCTGAAAGTTGCAACGGACGCAAATTTAAGGATGCTTGGAGGGCCCAATGACCTTTCAGTTACAGGAGATGTCCGGACACGCGATATCGATGTCAGCATCGCAGGGACGCTGGCTGCAGACGTCGTCGACATGCCTGTCACACTGACCAATTTTCCGCAGGATCTGGCGCAGGAAAATCCGCAGGACGAGCCGCCCGCTGGCCCTGCCGTCCGTTTGGGGGTTGCTGTTGATATACCCCAGCGACTTTTTATCAGAGGGCGGGGCCTTGATTCAGAATGGGCAGGAAAATTTACGCTGAAAGGTACCTCTGATGCGCCGATTATCGAAGGTTCCCTAAGTCCGGTTCGCGGTCAGTTCAGTTTTTCTGGTAAGGATTTCAAACTGCAAGACGGATCAATCCGCTTGCTCGGCAATAAAGACATAAATCCGGAACTGTCTCTCTCCGCCAAATATGAAGGGAAGAATGTGACCGCTGTGGTTCACATTGAAGGGACTGCCAATAATCCGATTATTCGATTTTCGTCACCCGATGATCTGCCTGAAGACGAAGTGCTGGCACGTGTCTTATTCGGAAAATCTGCCGCTAAGCTGTCTGCGTTAGAGGCCGTTCAACTTGCGCAGGCGATTTCCAGTGTTTCTGGGGGGGCTGGGTTTGGCGGTATCACAGATTTTGCCCGTCAGGCGCTAGGTGTTGATGTTCTGTCTGCTGGCATTAACGAAGATACGGGCAGTGCAGAGGTGTCGGCTGGAAAATATATTACTGATCAGATTTATGTCGGCGTTTCACAGGGGGGCACCGCTGGAAGCACTTCCGCGAAAGTCGAAATCGAAGTCACACCGAATGTAAAAGTCGAAAGTAAAACTGATCAGAGTAGCAATAGCAGTGTTGGCGTTTTCTGGAAATGGGATTACTAAAGGCCACGACGCTCGATCAATGTTTTTCTTCTAGCCTTCCGAAATTTCCTCCTCCTTTCTACCGGCATTTAACGCCAAATCCTTCACGGCAACCCACTTGTATATTGTCTTCATTAATAGATTAGTAATTCAAGTGGGATACGAATAAGGTAGAATGGTATTATTTTAGGTAAAGTTAGCGGTTTTTATCCAGATTAATTTTCATTTCTATTGGTGTTAAGAAACCATAAGTGTTGTTAAGAAAGAAAAGGACGCTGTTTTGGATGGTTTTCTGGAGGCTCTGGCTCGGGGATATGTTGCACTGATCGCAAATCTAGGCTTGCTCGCAATGCTTGCCTGGTGTGTGTCGTTGTTCGGTGCAGCCCTGTTTTCTGATAAACCTCGTTTGAATGGATGGATTTCCTTCAGGTTAGGGTTGGTTTTCGGTTTAGCCGCTGCCTTATTGATTAATCTTCCCATTGAATTTCAACCCGGCATTATCGGAGATGCGCGCGGTGCCCCCATTCTGATATCTGGTATTGTTGGCGGGCCAATTTCTGCAACCGTTACGGTCGTCATAGCGGCATTCACCCGCTGGATGGTTGGTGGGATAGGGGCTCCTTCAGGAGTATCCTATGTTATCATTTTTGGTGTTATCAGCGTGTTCTGGGGTTGGTTTTGCAGGAAAAATAAACAGAACCCGTTTGACTTCATCCAGATCGTTGCGCTGACAACAGTTTCAACTTTTATCACAATGCCTCTGATTTTTACATTTCCTGCCCATATTCAATACGCCGTTCTGGTTGGTGTTTGGCCACAACTTTGGATCGCCAATCTAATTGGTGTCTGGATACTTTCCACGTTGATGGGCAAGGAACGCGAGCGGCGAGTGGCTGAGGCACGTTTGATCCGAGAGCGCCATCGAGCGGACCAAGCATCGCTTGCAAAAGCAAAGTTTTTAGCAGCAATGAGCCATGAAATTCGGACCCCTTTAAACGGTATTTTGGGAATAATTCAATTAACCTTGAAGGAACAATTGCCTCAAAAAATTGAGAGTGATCTGAAATTGGCCCGAGAGTCTGGCTTTTTCCTGTTGGGCCTTCTTAACCAAATTCTAGACTTCGCTAAGATTGAAGCCGGTAAAACAGAGATTGTGGAGGAAGAGTTTCGTATCGGCGTATTGGTTGATGGACTGAGTTCGATTTTTGCCTTTCAAATGTCGACGAAAAACCTGAAATTCCTGACCAAAATATACTCGGATAAATCCCGTTGTTATCGTGGTGATTTTGAGCATATCAGGCAGGTCTTGTTTAATCTCCTGGGTAATTCAGCTAAATTTACTGAAAAAGGCTATGTGAAGCTTCTTGTAGAAGAGGAAAATGTTGAGGGACAGACATGGCTGAACTTTCGTGTTATCGATACGGGCCCGGGCATACCGGAAGAGGATATTGACAAGGTATTTGAAGAGTTTCAACAAAGTACGATCGATGGAGAGAGCCGTGCAGGAAGCGGATTGGGGCTTTCTATTGTCGATGGCCTCGTTCACGATATGGGCGGAACCATATCCATAAAGAGCCGGGTCGGAGACGGGACGGAAATTTCTGTTCGAATTCCTGTGAGTATTGTTGCCGCATCGGATATGCGTGAACCGTCGTCGGCTCAATCGGTTGAGCGCTTAACGAATGCCTATTCTATCCTGGTTGCAGAGGATAATACCGTCAATCAGTTGGTCGTTCGCGGTATGCTGGAGACGCAAGGGCACAATGTTAATATCGTGTCGACAGGACGAGAAGCAGTTGAGATGATAACGGCAATGCCAAACTCATTCGATCTGGTTTTAATGGATATTCAAATGCCTGTTTTGAACGGTATTGAAGCGACAAGAAAAATCAGAGAAATGCCGCAAGTCAGAGATGATTTGCCAATTGTTGCCTTAACAGCAAATGCCTTTACCGAACAGAAGGAAAGCTATTTGGAGGCTGGTATGACAGACGTTCTGACGAAGCCAATTAATGAAGTGGACCTGATAATCGTATTAACTCGTCTGTTGAAAAATGTAAAACCTGTTCTGGTGGAGGAAAAGCAGCAGGCGATGCATACTTTTGAAAAACAGAAGTTGGAAGAAATGTGCCAAATGTTGGGTGTGGATGTTGTACGGGACTTGTTAAGCAAATCACAGGAACGTGTGCAAATTATCATGAAAGGGCTTGAAGGTTCGCTGGATAAGCCTGATGACGTGGAAGTGTATTCTCATGAGCTAAGAGGAATGATTTCTAATTTTGGATTTTTGAAATCAGCCGAAGTATCAAAACAAATGCAGTTAAATACTAAAAATACAGACGAAGTTACACGCCTATATCAGGAATTGGAGATCTGGATTACATCCGATTTTAAAGAGGCCGATGATATTATAAGGCATTATGAGGCAGAGGTCTCAGCCTTCCAATTTTCCCAGCCTTAAATCTTGAAGGGAGACGATTTTGAAGAAAAGCCAGTTATACCCTATAATTGCAGTTTTCGTCGCAATTGTTACTTTTATTGCATTCGCTTATGGGATTAAGGTAAAAACTTCGCCAGCGCAGGAAGATGCTTCGCAAATCTACGCTCTTATTCGGGACAGAGTTGCAACCGTTGCTGAACAGGCGAAGGATACTCTCAAAAGGCTGGGGGAAGAAGAACATACGTTGAGCGCAAAAAATGATGACTGCGCAATCCCGCTTGCGGCTTACCTAAATGAAAAAAAGGATGTTTTTGATGTCTTTTTGAGAGTGAAGCCAAACGGAGAATTGGATTGCACACCTAAATCCGCGGTCAGCGGCGTCAGTTTTTCTGATCGAATTTATTATAAAAAAGTGATCGAGCAGAAAGACTTTGTTATCGGTGAGTTTCTGGTTGGAAAGGTGTCAGGCCTACCTGTCCTTGCTGTGGCACAACCTTTTTTCGAAGGGGACGGAGCGCTTAAATATATTCTTGTCGCGGGGTTGAAAACCAAGTGGCTTGAAAGCATTTTAGCCGAAAATAATAAGTTTGACGAGAGCCTGATTGTTGAGTTACAGGACGCAAGTGGTACTTTACTCAGTTATTTTGCAACCGGTCGTCTGGCTATTCCAGGAGAGGGGCGCCGAATTGAGATCGCCCGTTATAAGCTGTTTCCGGGGGCCTCTGACGCTGAGGTGGTAATCTTTCAAAAAACCTGACGATCCTACGGAAACCAAAGGGGGACCTGACCCACCCCTGTCCCCGGCTATTCCCGGATTTAACATCCCGGTTTTTAGAGAGGCCGTTTTTTGAAGCCAACTGCAGAACCACGTGCTATTTCGTTTTGTGCCGGGTTCCCTTCCGGTCGCTGTTTAGGCAACAGAGAATAAAGGAGTCTGGTTTTAGCGGTTTTTTCCCGGTTCAAGGATAGGCTTAACTGCTGCCTCGGCGACTTGTATGGATTGCGCCGCCGGTGCGACCTGAAAAATCGTCGTAAAACGAATATTTAGGTGCGCGGGGCAACTTCAGGCGGAAAGGGAATGAATATTCGAATGTTTATCGTAACTGTAAACACCTTTAGGCTCTGCGACGCTGTCATCGACGAACTCCCCAGCCATATACTCAATACCAATCTCGATGGCGGTCTTGAAAATTTGTTCGGTCGGTATACCAAAAAGAAAAACCCTAAGTCCCTCTGTGTCCGCCCGTTTCTTGAAATTTTCCAGATTTTTTCTCAAAGCGTCCGGTGATAGGTTGGCGTTTTTCCAATCGAACCCGACAACATCGACACCGATGGCTTTTAAGTCTGTGAATTGCGGGTTTTGGCAGCTGACTTCCAACCCGACCATACGACCATATTTCTTAACTGCTGAAACAGCTGTCAGTAGTTGAGAATGCCAGTTTTGCACGCCACTATTAACGATTTGCCAGCCAATAAGCTTGTGCATGCTTTTAGGAATTGTTCCACATATCTCCAGATAGGCCTTTCGATAACTTGCCGTATTCAAGGTCGAAAAATTCACCGGAATAATCACCATATTGATGATTTCTTTTTGGGCGCAATTTACTAAATCAACGATCGTACGTCTAAGCACCAGCTGATCAAAAACAGCCGTTGTGGATGGATGGATGTCTTCAGGCAGGTCATCTATATTCCAGAGTGAATTTTCGAGCACAAATTTGGAGGATGCTGCGTAAGCCGCTACTCTTTTGGACGTTGGTTGCAATACAGGCCAATAAGAAAAGACCATCTCGGGATCATAGTCTTCTTCGCCTTCGTCCGTTTCTTCTTCAATCTCTTCCTCGTCCTCAAACAAGACCAATAAGTCGTCCTGTAGAACGTTGTATAACTTTTCAGTTTCGCCAATCAGTTCGGCTAATTTCTCAGACACGCTCGTTGTTTTTTTCTCTTCAGTCTGCAAACCGTCATAAACAAAAGCTTCCCATTTAGGAGAATTGTTCTGCATTTCTGAAACCTGTTCGGCATCATAAATCCAGCTCTCTATTTTTCCGATTCCGTTCATCGCGTCACAGAAGTAGCCAATTCCTTCGTCACCTTCTGTGTTCGAAGATTTCTTTTCTTGTTCTATTGCTTCAAAAGTCTTTGAAATGCGGGATGCCGTATTGTCCAGATATTCAGGACTGATATTCTTAAGAACTTCAGACGGGTTAAATTTTTCAGCATTTTCCAGGCTCTGCACAATACTCGCGGCCATGGATTTTTCTTCAAGAAGTGTTTCGCCTTCAGAGCTGGTAACAGAAACAGTCGCCCCATATTGAGAGGTGGACCATTCATCACCGATCACCTGTTCGCCAATTTCCTTCGCTATCAAAGAGCATTTAATAATGGCTTCTTCTTCTGAAAGGCTATCAAAAACGAAGACATAAGCATCATCTCCAACCCTGTAATAGATATCTTGAGGGGTCAGGCGTTGTTGAAATACCTTTTCTGCAAATGTGTGAATGTAACTGGAATACTTTTCCCATTTGTCGCCAAGTTTTGCCTTAATGGTAGCCAGATTAATCAGGCTGATTTTTCCATTGACCAAAAACTCATTCCCATCAATCAAATGCTTTATTTGATCCTCAAGCATCTGGTCTTCGGTTGTCGGTTGGTTGGCGCCTGCTGTTTTGACGGGATCGTTCTGTTTGCCCGGTGCGTCGAAAGTTGCGGGCCCTGTCTTGAGAACTTTTTTTGAGAACTGTTTCCAGTTACTCTTCATTTTGTGAAAGCCTAACGCCTTAAGAAGCATTTTGTTTTTCGTCCAATACAGTGAAAGGGCTAGCCTGTTAGCTAACGTACATCATAAAAAACAGATGTTACCGAAAGACTGTTAACAAACCGTAAGTAAGCAAACAGAATACACACCATGGAATTAAGACTTTTGGTGTGATTTTAACGTATTATTCCACAAAAATATTACTTAGTGATACAGGCTGAATAGTAAAGTAATTTTATTTTTCATTTTGTCAAACAGGCTCAAAAAATGCACTATTGTAAAAAAGGTCGATACTATAATGCAGGCTTGAGAGGTTCATTTCGGATCGCCTTTTTAATAGGGCTTGATATTTTTTCACTGCCTCTTCTTAATCTTGAAAATACGAAATATTGTTTTGGACGTCAGCTTTTCTTTACTTTCCTGTATTCTAGTATTAGAACTCCAGTAACTTGCTTGATGCTGCGGATCAGACGGTCTGTTCAGCCTCCTGAAAATTATATATGACTTCAGGGCAAGAGACCTGTGATCCGAAAGATAAATGATGACAAATTATGATGGCGTTATGACGCCACTGGCAACCGCGTTGGAAGAACGCGGTTATACGGACTTGACCCCCGTTCAAACGGCAATGCTAACCCCTGAACTAAATGGACGGGATGCGCTGGTATCCGCCCAAACCGGTTCCGGTAAAACTGTGGCTTTTGGTCTTGCAATGGCCCCCACTTTATTGGAGGCGCAGGATCGGTTCGCACCGGCCGAAGTGCCGGTTGCTTTGATAATCGCCCCAACCAGAGAACTTGCCTTGCAGGTTAAAAGTGAAATTGATTGGCTGTACGCCAAAACAGGTGCTTCCGTAGTTTCCTGCGTTGGCGGGATGGATATCCGGACAGAGCGTAGAAACCTGGATCGGGGAGCGCATATCGTTGTCGGGACACCCGGACGGTTGCGGGATCATATCGAACGCGGGGCGTTTGATACAAGCGGTCTGAAATGCGTTGTCCTGGATGAAGCAGATGAAATGCTGGATATGGGATTCCGTGAAGACCTGGAATATATCCTGGATACGTCTCCAAAAACGCGTCGGACTCTGCTTTTTTCGGCGACTGTATCGCGGCCGATCGCCAGCATGGCAAAACGGTATCAACAGGATGCCATGCGTATTTCTACCGCAGCGGAAGAAAAACAGCATAAAGATATCGAATATAAAGCACTGACGGTTGCGCCGAATGATCGTCAGAATGCGATTATCAATATTCTCCGGTTTTATGATGCCAAGAACGCCATTGTTTTTTGCGGTACCCGCGCAAATGTGAATCAACTGACAAGTCGCTTGAATAACCGCGGGTTTTCGGTTGTTGCACTTTCTGGCGAACTTAGCCAGAACGAACGTAGTCATGCGCTTCAGGCAATGCGGGATGGACGGGCACAGGTCTGTGTGGCAACTGATGTTGCCGCCCGTGGTATTGACCTGCCTAATCTTGAACTGGTTATTCATGCAGATCTGCCCCGTGGCGCGGAGCCTCTGCTGCATAGAAGTGGCCGCACAGGACGCGCCGGACGGAAAGGGGTCAGCGCCCTGATCGTTCCGTATAACTGGCGCCGTAAAACCGAACGATTGCTTGGCAATGCTAAAGTAACAGCCACATGGGAAAAACCGCCGTCATTGGAAGATGTCATTGCGAAGGACCGCGAGCGGTTCATGAACGATGCCTGTTTGACTGAACCGGTTAAGGAAGATGAGCAGGAGATCGTTAAAGAGCTTCTGGAAAAACATTCCGCCGACCAGATCGCAGCAGCGCTTGTTCGCATCCATCATACTTCAAAACCTGCTGCTGAAGAGTTGTTGGATCAGGCAGCCCCTGATCGCGAGCGCACAAGAAAAGAGCGCCAGGACTTTACCAACGGCGTTTGGTTTGAACTCTCTGTGGGTCGTAAGCATACAGCGGAGCCGCGTTGGTTGCTGCCGATGCTGTGCCGGGCTGGGCATATTACTAAAAACGAAATTGGTTCCATTAAAATTCAGGAAGAGAAAACCTTCGTTGAATTGGAAGCCAAGTGCGTTGATGCATTTTTGGAAGCATTGGGCCCCAGCCGTAAGATGGAAAAAACAGTTGATGTTCAAAAACTGGACAAAAAACCTGTTTTTAAAGAAGCAGGAGGTCGCCCACGCCGCTCGGAACGCTCTGAGCGTCCGGCGCGCGCCGATCGCGGACCACGGCCGGAGCGCGGTGAAAAATCTGAACGTCGCGGCCCGCGTCGCGAGTTTGATAAAAAGCCTCGTCAGAACCGGGATACCGGGAAAGACTATCATCAGAAATCTGATGCTGGTGATGATGCAAAAAAGAAGGAGTATCGTAAACCCGATGCAGCCTTCGATCGCCCGAAGAAAAAATATGATCGGGACGTAGAAGGGAAGAAACCCTTTAAGAAAAACGATCAGCAGGATGGGGCTAAGGGGCGTGACGATCGATCCCGGGACAAGTCTGGAATGACCGACCGGAATGCCAAACCGTCAAGTGGTGCAGATTTCGCTTACAACAAGCGCTTTGGAAAACCTGAAGATCCATCAGAGCGGTTTAAAAAAGCAGAAAAGACGGTTGATGCGGATGCCCCTAAAAAGGTTTCTAAAAAAGACACTGCGAAGCGTGCTAAAGCGTCAGATACAGATCAGGAATTCGGCAAGTTCAACCGGAAACCGAAAGACAAAAAGCTGAGCCTGAAGAAAAAACCTTCGGCTGATGGCGGCAAAAAGGATGGTGGTTTTCGCGCCCTGAAACGCAATAAGAAAAATGCGTCAGATTAGTCCGAAAAATAATTCCTAACGAGAAGGCGGCAGTCCATTGGAGTGTCGCCTTTTTTTATGCAGGATACTCCACAAGGATAACCCGCTCGGTAGCATTTTTTAAGGCGCGATACAGTGGGGCTGATCTCGTCGATGATTTACTTATGACGACGATAATTTTTGTTTCTGAAACGGTGCCAGTCGTTGCGAGTATTGCATAGGCAGGAACGACGATGTCCAATTCATCAAATTCAAACTCCAGCGTTTTTCCTGAAAAACTGATTTTGGCTAACTGGGCTTCTGCATCAATTTTTTTAATGATGCCAACTTCACCTTTACCGAGGCCTTTATCCATTGCGTCCTGTGTGAGCATGACCTTGCTTTTCGATTTAAACAGATGGCCAAAGCGGTTTACAGAGGACGTATTTTTCTCTTTCTGAGGAAGCTGGATTGCCTGTTTGTTGAACGCGTTGACACCGGCGGGTCCTGCCGCTTTATCGCACAGGAGCTGGATGTCTGTAATTGAATCAACTTCAAATTTTGCTGGCAACCGATTGTGAATAAGTTCCAGTGCCGTTGCTGATGCTTTTTCTTCTGACGGTGTTGATAAAATGAAAAAGTCGGCCTCCGCGGACGGTGGAAATTCTTCAACACATTCCCCTGTCTGGGAGAGAGAGGCCAGCGCCCGTGCTTTTTGACTGTTGTTGTCGACAGGTTTCGAAGGGTCCTTCAGTATTGTCCATTGAAGGTGATGGCAACACTTTTCCAGCGGGTAGGCGGCCATTTCGAAGAAAGTGTTCCTTTCTTCTTTGATGATGAGAATGGCAGACTCTTTCGGGGTAGCAGTCAATAAGGCCCGTAAATGCTCGGGATCCATATCATCAGAATAAAAGAGAATGAGAAATTGGCATTTGAGAGGTTTTTTGTCGGAATGTTTAAAATCCTGCGTAGCTTCATCCCACCCCAGAGCTCTTAAAACGGGTTCAGCTTTTTCGTCCAAAGCAGTTTTCACTGAAGTGGCAACGGATTGAAACGCCGTAACAATTTTAGTTGTTACTTTCTTTGCGTTAAGAATGTGAACTAATGGGTTGATAATAAATGATAAAGCGTCGTTTTTGTTGGACAACAGAACGGTTGCTTTCCGTGATAGGATAGACGCCAGAATTTCGGTATGGTCCGGTTCTAGCACTGTGTCCGTCTGTTCCTGTGCCCATTGAACAGCTTTGATTGTATCAAACGGTTGCCATGGTAGCGTATGGCCGTTCAGGCTTTTCAAAAGCGTGCCCAGGTTTTCTTTTGTTTCGGC
This sequence comes from Sneathiella aquimaris, assembly GCF_026409565.1. Classification (NCBI taxonomy): domain Bacteria; kingdom Pseudomonadati; phylum Pseudomonadota; class Alphaproteobacteria; order Sneathiellales; family Sneathiellaceae; genus Sneathiella; species Sneathiella aquimaris. The sequence continues at coordinate 2,421,408 of NZ_CP112881.1, read as the reverse complement.
AGCGTCTCTGCGCTCAACATACAGAATGCCGTCTCGTTCTTCTTCAACAATCAAATTCTCGGAGAGTGCTGTTTTTAGCATGTTTTCAACACTGACCGGACTGACATTCAAACGTTTGGCCAACGGGGCAGCCAGTGTATCCTTTTCGCGAGGAATGTTGAGCATTTGAAGCAATGCCGCCTGCAGCCGCGCCGGATCGTCAGGGTTTAATCCGATTGCGTAGGCAATTCTGTCCGCATTATCGAACCCAAACCAACTGACTGTTTTCAGGATTTCGTATGGCTTTTCGCGGACCAGTGTTAGCGCCTCTTCTTTGAAGCAGCGGGATAACCGCAGTCCGAATTGGCGTGGGACCCCGTAATCTGCCAATTGTTTACCGATTTCTTTTGCCTGTTTTCTTTCTACGGCCGCGGCGACAATCCTGGGGCCAACCCCTTTAATTTCGGATAGTCTTTCCGGCGTGTCTTCAACAATGGAAAACGCATCAACCCCAAAGGCTGCGACGACCGCCTTTGCCGCGACGGGACCCAAGCCGCGAATTAAGCCGCTCCCCAATCGTTTTTCAATTGCAATCAATGGGTTGCCGCCTAGATGCTCATCCAGAAAATCTTTACAGACCTGAAAACTGGTATCAAATTTCTTAGGGGTTTTGATCCCTTTACGGGTGGCAATTGAGGTCGCTGTTGCGATCATTTTATCTGTGGGTTTGCCGTTACCAAACGTCGCCCTGTCTTTCGGAGGGGCAACGCCCGTCATAATTTTAGGAACGCGCGCCGCATTATCCCGGATAACGCTAATCAGGCGAGAGGTTGCATCGCCGATTTCATCCCAAACCTGCCGGGCGGTTTGCTTTCCTTCGAGAATGTCATCAAGTTTCATTTCCCATAGGGCCGTAACGCCGGGGTCAACAAGTTCTGGCGCGGCTTGTTTAAGGGCTTTGTATAATGCTAAGCCAGCCGGTGTCGGCACAATATGTTTGCCGTTCTGGGTGATGAAATTCTGCTTTTTGAGCCCTAGAATAATTGCCGCACGTGTTGCAGGCGTGCCTATGCCTTTTGCTTCTTTCAAGCGTTCCTGAAGCGATTTATCAGAGACGAACCGCCAGGCATTTTGCATGGCGTCAATTAACGAACCTTCATTGAAACGGGAAGGGGCTTTCGTTTTCTTCGTGTCAAGGATAACGGGGGAGAGACGAACAATATCACCGTCTTGCACAGGGGGCAGTTCTCCTGCATGATCTTCTTTCTTTTCCATTTCATCTGTGAATATGGTACGCCAGCCAAGCTCTTTGGGAATGTTCCCTGTTACCTTGAACAGAAGCTCTTCGCCTTCAGGGGTAGGGACAGAAAGGGAAACGGTTGTGGACTGATATACGTAATCAGGAAGCAGGATGGCCAGATAGGAACTTGAAACAAGATCAAACATTTTCCTCTCATCATCTGAAAGGCGTGGATAAATTCTGGCAATTTGATCCATGGTGTTTTTATTGGGAATAATCGCATGGTGGGATACGCCTTTTAAACCGGCATCGGAAAAATGCCCGCTTTTACCTTTGCGAATTTCGGGTTTTCCCACATCCAGTTTTTGATACTGCTCCAGACTTTTAAGGCCTTTGACTATTTCATCAATGTCGGCGATCTGGTTTTCTGCAAGATATCTGGATTCTGCACGCGGATAGGTTTGAATTTTCTTGCCATCACCGTCATAGAGCTCTTGCGCAACATCCAGCGTTTTTGTGGCAGACCACCCCCATTTGCGGGCGCAGATTTTTTGAAGTTCGGGCAGATCCAATAATTTTGGCGGCTTGGTCCGCTTGACCTTCATTACGGCCTTTATCGGAGCTTCAAAGCCATCAGCCAGTTGGCAAAGTTCCTCTGCCTTTGTCTGATCCAGAATTTTCTCTTTAGGTGCGTATCTGAGGTCCAGTTTTCCTGCCGCTGTGTTGGCTGTTGCGACAAGGTGGAAATAATCGGCGGGTTTAAAATCCAGAATTTCCAGTTCTCGAATACAGACAATCGCCATGGTTGGTGTTTTGACCCGACCAATACCGATCGCTCCATATTCACCGGGTTGTTTCAGCGCTACTGTGGCGGCGCGTGTCAGTGATAAATTGTAAACCTGGTCGGCTTGTTGACGGGCAAGAGCCGCCTGACCCAAATTGAGATAATTTTCGTTGGGTTCCAGATTTTCAAAGGCTTGCCTTAGGGTTTTCTCGTCTTGTGCCGTGAAAATAGCGCGTCCTACAGGGCCCTTGAATTCGTAATGACGCAGGAGTTCTTCGCCGATCAGCTGTCCCTCGCGGTCACAGTCGGTCGCCAGAATGACCCGGGTTGCTTTTTTCAGGGCCTCTTCAATCGCTTTTAGCTTCGCGCGTGCCGAAGGGGAAGCATCGGGCGCCGGGCAGGTTGGGTAAAAATCATCAGGTTTCAGCAGGTCAAAAGACCATTTCCCCCAAGTGCTGTTCACACTGAGAGGTTCCTGCAGACTTAAAAGATGCCCCTCAGCGGGGAGTATTTGACCGTACTCATTGCCAATTGCGGCCGCCAGATCTTTCTTCTGTGACGTTTTTTCCGTAATAATAAGTGTCGTCACACATGCGCCCCTTAACGACTAATTCCCATGGTTTGGTTTCTACATCATCCAGGAATACAGGCAAAGCACAGAAGGGGAATTTATCTATAAAATGTGGTTTATATGCCCAGACTGCTTTGTTAAAAGAGCTTCCATGCCGGCGACACAAAAATCAATCATATCTTCGATATCCATTTCGGTGGTTCCGGGACTCAAGCTCTCAATTCGCCAGCTTGCGTTGAAAAAGGCCAGCAGCGCGGCGACGGAATAAATCTGGCCTGTCGCCACGCGAGAGCGAACAGTAAGCGGGTAGAGCTTTAGTATTTCGTCCAAAAATAAATGGGTTGTCGGATCAAAGCATTCCGAGGCAAGGGGCTGCCATTTTGGATTGGCTGAGACATGGGCAATCAACCGCCCGTAATAAAGCCAGTGCGGCCCATCCTGCGTCAGCATTTTGAAATGGGTCCTTAGAAAACAGTCCATGATGGTTCGAACTGACAATTCCCCAGTCTGTTTTAGTTTTTCCAGTTCCCGTACTCGAATGTCCGATAGTTCTTCTGCGCGACGCTTTACTGTTTTGGCAAACAGCTCTTCCTTGTTCCCACCATGATGTTGGACCAATCCAACGGGGACATCCGCAAGCGTGGCTATTTCTCGTAAGTTAGAGCCATCATACCCTTTTTCCGAAAAAATGCGCTCGGCGGCGTCCAGAATGCGCCTTTTTGTTTCCAAGGATCGGGCTGAGGGGGCTCTTTTTCTGGGGGATGACAAAAATCTCTCCTGCTAAAAAACACTTGCCTAATGTTATACAATTGTTCAATCTAATCATCAACCGGGAGGATGGATGAACAAAAAAAATAAAAAATACGCCCTGATTGGTGCAGGGCCGATGGGCTTGGCAATGGCCAAAATACTATCGGAATTGGGGATCGAATTTCAAGGGTTTGAATTGCATACGGATGTGGGTGGTTTGTGGGATATTGAAGCTCCCAAATCGACGATGTACGAAACGGCGCATTTGATTTCTTCAAAAAAAATGACGGAGTTTTCTGACTTCCCCATGCCTGAAGAAGCCGCAGAATATCCATCTCATCGAGAAATGAAATCATATTTTCAGGCTTTTGCAGATCATTATAAGTTACGGGACAATTATCTTTTTGGCACAGAAGTTACCCGCGTCGAGCCTGTTGGTAAAAACGGCGACGGATGGCGGGTCGGTTGGCAAACAGGCGGGACGGCAGCAGACGCGGTTTTTGATGGAGTGCTGATTGCAAACGGGACGCTTTCTGAACCGAATAACCCTGAATTTTCGGGTGATTTCGCGGGCGAGATCATACATTCGTGCTCTTACCGGTACCCGGAGCAATTCAAAGACAAGCGAGTCTTGATTGTTGGCGCGGGTAATTCTGGTTGCGATATTGCTGTGGACGCTATTCATCACGGCAAAAGCTGTGATCTGTCCATGCGTCGCGGTTATTATTTCGTGCCAAAATATGTATTTGGAAAACCTGCGGATACGCTGGGGGGTATGATTAAACTTCCCATGTGGTTAAAGCGTCCGATTGATCAACTTATCCTCAGCTGGTTTGTCGGAAATCCGCAGAAATACGGGTTCCCTAAACCGACCTACAAACTTTATGAAAGCCATCCGATTGTAAATTCCCTGGTGCTGTATCATGCGGGTCACGGGGATATAAATATTAGGCCAGACATTGAAAGAGTTGAGGGGAAATCAGTTTTCTTCAAGGATGGTAGTGTCAGCGATTATGATATGATCCTGACGGCGACGGGGTATAAATTGCATTACCCGTTTATCGAAAAAAAATACCTGAATTGGAAGAATGATGCGCCGCATTTATATCTAAATTGCTTCCATCCGGTGCGGGATGACTTATTCGTTTTAGGCATGGTTGAAGCAAGCGGTTTGGGTTGGCAGGGGCGCCATGAGCAAGCTGAAATGGTGGGTCGCTACCTCAAGGGACTGCAAGAGGGGACCGCGGCCGCCAATGCCTTAAAAGAAAAGAAATCTTCAGGATTTGAACGGGCTACAGGCGGTATGGCTTATCTCGATTTACCGCGCATGGCCTATTATGTCGATAAAGCAACATATCGTAATGCGGTGACTGGATGGATCGAGACGCTAAAAGGGGCTGCGTCATGACCGGTATTGATGATGTACTTTTGAATTTCAGTCCACAATCCCTAACCTTGCTAAACGCTATTCTGGCAATTGTTATGTTCTCGGTGGCGTTGGACCTGACCCCAGATGATTTTCATCGGCTGCGCCGGGCCCCAAAACCCCTTCTTGTGGGATTGTTTTCTCAATTTTTCATATTGCCGGTTCTAACCTTCGGAATGGTCTGGCTAATACAGCCCAGCCCGTCCATTGCGCTTGGATTGATACTGGTTGCAGCGTGTCCGGGGGGGAACATCTCTAACTTCATTACGCATCGTGCTGGTGGGAACGCGGCACTGTCCGTTTCGATGACAGGGGTTGCGACAATTGCTGCGATCTTGCTGACGCCCATAAATATTGCTTTTTGGGGCGGCTTGTATGGGCCAACCGAAGAAATTTTGCGAAAAACAACTCTCGATCCAGTGCAAATCGGCATTACCGTTTGCTTTATGCTGGTGTTGCCGTTGTTTCTTGGTGTGCAGCTGAACGGACGGGCTCCTGACTTTAGCGCCCGTTTGCGCCGCCCTTTGCAATGGGTTTCTATGGCAATTTTCGTAAGTTTTGTTGTCATCGCGCTGGCGGTGAACTGGGAATTTTTTGTGAAATTTGCCGGGGCGGTCGCCGCTTTGGTTATTTTGCACAATTCGCTGGCCTTGGGTGGGGGGTGGATAACGGCCACCCTTGGACAATTATCACCCTTTGACCGGCGCGCTGTTACAATTGAAACAGGCATTCAGAATTCAGCGTTGGGACTGGTGCTCATCTTTGCCTTTTTTGATGGTTTGGGCGGGATGGCCGTTGTTGCCGCTTTTTGGGGAATCTGGCACGCAATTTCGGGATTGGCATTGGCGTATCTGTTTTCCCGGTCGGAGGCAGCACGATGAAGGTTTTGATTACCGGTGCTGCCGGACTGGTGGGCCGCGCTGTTTTGACGGAATGGACGCAATCCCACGAAATTCAGATTATTGCCACCGATATTGTTCCTGTTTCGACGTTGCCCGATCCCATCCGGTTTCGGAAAATGGATGTCACGTCGCCGGAGGTTGAGCACGTTATTGGCGAGGAACGCCCGGATGTGATCCTTCATCTGGCGTCTATTGTATCACCGCCTAAAGGAATGACTGATCGTCTGGCCTATGGCGTGGATGTGGGCGGCACCCGGCGTGTGCTGGAGGCAGCAATCAAGTACAAGGTTCAGCGTTTGGTTGTTACGTCATCGGGGGCGGCTTATGGCTATCATGCCGATAATTCTGTGCCGTTGAAAGAGGAGGATCCAATTCGAGGAAATTCTGAATTCGCTTATGCACATCACAAGAGGCTTGTTGAGGAAATGCTGGCAGAGGCGCGTTCACAGTCGCCGGATTTACAGCAGGTGATTTTGCGCGTGGGGACTATTCTGGGGGCCGAAACAGACAATCAGATAACGGCGTTGTTTAAGAAAGACCCCTTGCTTGGTCTTTCAGGATATGAAAGTCCCTTTGTTTTTATTTGGACACAGGATTTGGCGCGTATCCTGATCCGGGCTGCGACCGATGGTGCGTGCGGAATATTTAATGTCGCTGGGGATGGCGCGCTAGGGGTGAGTGACCTTGGGCGAATATTAGGCAAGAGAATACGCCGTGTACCTTCCTGGCTCTTAAAGCTCGGCTTAGGGATCGCCCGCCCCATTGGCTTGTCACGATACGGTCCTGAGCAAGTACGGTTCCTTCAATACCGTCCGGTTCTGGATAATACTAAGCTGAAGGAAGAATTTGGATATACCCCGGAACTCACCAGTGAACAGGTATTTGTGTTGTGGAAAAAGCAGGCGGGCTTATGAAAACGGCGTTGATTTCAGGGGGAGCTGGCGGGTTGGGAAAAGCCCTGATCCGGCAGTTGCAATTGGCGAACTGGCGGGTGATCGCGTTGGATCTGGATATAAACAGTTTGTGCGAAAGTGATACGCTGTGGCCCATTGCCTGTGACTTGACCGACCCCGAAAATTTAAAGAAAACAGCGAACCGGGTTTTGGAAAAACACCGATCCCTTGATTTGATCATTTATAACGCTGGCGTCACACAGATCATGGCCTTTGATCAATCTACAGAAGACAGCCAAAAAGCAGTGTTCGATGTCAATTATTTCGCAGCGGTGTCCATGGCCAGACACTTTTTAGAGGCGGTGCGGATTGCCAAAGGAACCCATCTGGTTATTTCTTCGGTTGCCGGCTTTACGCCTTTATATCATCGCACGGCCTATGCCGCCTCCAAACATGCCTTGGAAGGGTTTTTTAAATCCCTTCGGTCAGAGGAGAGAGAAAACGGATCGTCTGTCTTAATCGCGGCTCCTTCGTTTATTGCAACCAATATCGGGCACTCTGAAACTACAGAAGAGGGCATTGCAAGGCCCGGGTCCGCAACAGATGGTAAAGACTATATGGACCCGGACACGGCTGCGCGCGCAATCCTGAAAGGCTTTGCCAAAAAACAGCCAATGATACTGGTCGGCCGAGTGGCAAAATTTGCGTGGTGGATCAATCGCCTGTCTCCCCAGTTATTTCAGCGGATCATGGAACGACAGATCGCCGGGACAAAAAAGTAACCTCAATCGCCCATCACAACGCCTTCACGGCGCGGATCAGCGGCACCGACCAATAGGCCGTCCTGCATCAGGATGGCATGCAATCCAGAGTTTAAATCTTTGACAGCGACTTTGTGACCCTTGGCTTCCAGTTCAGGAACCATTTTCTGTGCATGGGTGTTTTCTTCAATGTCCGTGGTGCCGTTCCGGTTCACAATATGCGGGTAGTTTAACGCTTCTTGCGGATCCATGTTCCAATCGAGAATTCTGATAATAGAATGGGCAACATAATTGATGATGCGGGACCCACCGGGGGAGCCGATAGCAAGAACAGGTTGACCATCCTTCAGGACAATGGTCGGTGCCATAGAGGACCGGGGCCGTTTGTCGCCCTCGACGCGGTTCGCAATGACCTTACCATCTTTTTCAGGGGTCCTTGAGAAATCGGTCAGTTCGTTATTGAGCAAGAAGCCATTGGTCATAACCCGAGAGCCAAAGCCAGTTTCAATGGTTGTCGTTAACGAGACAACATTTCCATATTCGTCGACAATTGAAATGTGGCTGGTGCCGGGCCGCTCCAGTTGTGTGTCTGGAGAGCGAAGAGCGGTCTCTTTCCAAGGGGGTGTTCCTGCCTCTGCCTTGCCCATGGATTTTAGTGGGTCAATCAGGGCCGCGCGGCTTTTCAGATAGGTTGTATCCAGCAGTCCTTCTGGCATTTTCACGAAATCGGAGTCCGCCATATACAGGCCTCTGTCAGCATAGGCGAGCCGGGCAGCTTCCAGATATAAATGGGCGCTTTCCAGTCCGGGGCCCATGTTCGGAAGATCAAAATTGGACAGAATATTGAGAATTTGACCAACCGTCAGTGCGCCAGATGACGGAGGGCCCATGCCACAAACTTCATACTGCCGGTAAGGCGCACAGGCCGGCGCTCTCTCGACGACAGTGTAATTCTTCAAATCCGCAAGGGTCAAAATGCCGCCGTTTACTTCTGTTTTGACGGCCTCAACAATGTCTGCCGCGATCGTTCCTTCATAAAAGGCTGTCGCTCCTTCTTTTTGAATGAGGGAGATCGTCTTTGCAAATTCTGGATTACGAAGCAGATATCCTGCTTTCAACGGCGCCCCCTCTTTATCAAAGAAATAGGCGCGAGTTTTTGCAAACGCATCCAACTGACGCTTACCTTTGCTTTTATCGATCAGTGCAGCAAGGCGCGGCGATACCTGAAAGCCACCATCAGCCAGTTTTCTCGTTGGCTCCAAGAGGTCACCCCATTTCTGATTGCCGTATTTTCGATGGACGGTTTCCATTAATTTCAAAGTGCCTGGGACGCCGACGGACCGTCCGCCAACGACGGCTTTAAACCAGCTTATTGGCTTGTTATCGTCGCCCATCCAATAATCAGGTGTTGCCGCCGAGGGCGCTTTTTCCCGCCCGTCAAATGTTGTCAATTTTCGGTTTTTCGCGTCCCAATAAACAAGAAAAGCCCCGCCGCCGATGCCAGAACTTTGAGGTTCCACCAGATTAAGAGCAAATTGAACAGCGACAGCCGCGTCCGCCGCGGTTCCCCCCCATTCCAAAACTTCATAACCGATTTGAACAGCAATAGGGTTGGCGGCTGAAATCATGAACTTCTTGGCCTTAACAGATTGTTTCTGTGTAAGGGCAGTTGTCGCCTCTGGTTGGACAGTTTCCTGTGCGACCGTAAAGGATGTCATCATCGATAGGCTGCAAAAGGCTACCAAGATGGTTTTTCGAGCGAATATACGCATATTAAGCCTCATGAGGTGAAGAGTGGGACGGGAAACAAAAAAGCGAAAACAAAGTTTGTTTGAGGATATTAGTGCGGAAAAATAAAATGTACAATCTTCGCGTCAGTGACGATATTTACAGGGACGATCGTAAATTGATCCGAACTTCAGCAACGCCAGTATCAAGGGGAAAGACCAGTGGGACTCCGATTTATCTTTATGCTTACGCGCGATGATAAAACCGTGACGGACGCCCGGCTTCATTTGCAAACGGCGCTTAATGAAGGGATCCATCATATCGGATTCAAGGATGTGGGGCTGCCCTTTAACCAGTTGAAAACGTTGAATAAAGCCATTAAGGATGGGGGTGCAACAAGTTATCTTGAAGTTGTCTCACTGGATAAATCCAGCGAAATAAGATCGGCAAAAGCGGCGCTGGAAATTGGTGTTGATATTTTGTTGGGCGGGACCCATGTGGACGATGTCCTTCCTCTTTTACAAGGCAGCGAGATCCAATATTTTCCCTTTCCGGGTAAAATCGTTGGGCATCCCAGCGTTTTAGAGGGCACGATTGAAGAGATTTCCGAGGATGCCCGGCGGCTGGCACAAAAGGATGGGGTGGACGGCCTCGACCTGCTGGCCTATCGATCAGGCGAAAATGTTCAAAAGCTGATGACGGCGGTTTGTAAAGTAACGGATAAACCGGTGATAATGGCGGGCTCCATTGATAATCGCGGGCGTATTCAAGATATTAAAGATGCTGGTGGGGCTGGTTTTACGATCGGTACCGCTGCGTTAAATGATCAGTACAGTCATGAGCCGGGACTGGAAAAACAACTTCGTGCCATTATGAAAGATGTTGCAAAAACCAACGATCATATCTCTCCCTATCGAAAACAGAGCCTTGCTCAATCGTTTAGTGCTGCGGCGGCGGCTTCTTCAGATGTTATCGAGGGGCGATTGAACAATATGCGGGTCAGGCTGGAGCGTATAGAGCATGAGGGAAACTGGTCTTATCATCCCTCGATGGATGAAATGATATTTGTCCATAAGGGGACGTTGACAATGAAATTCCGGGATCGGGATGAAACTGTCGGTGAGGGAGAGTTCATCATTATCCCTCAAGGTGTAGAATATTGTCCTGTCCCAAAAACGGAGAGTTGTGATGTTATGATGCTCGGGGCGGGAGACTGACAGGTCGAAAAGGGACCGTGCTTAGGTGAACTTTCGGAAAAAACGGGTACGATCGAACATATCCTCCAGTGTTTCCATTCTTTTTCGGGTTTGCGACCAGTTTCTCTCCTGTACCTCTGCAATGATAATTTCCATCATTAATAATGATGTGACAGAACTATCCCACGCAGAGGGAACAGCAATCTGATTGCTGAATAAAACATCCGCAATTCCGGCGACCGGTGAATGCCATTGATCCGTGAAAAGAATGATGCGGGCCCCTTTTTCGGACACCATCTCTGCCAGCTTTTGGGTGCTGGTCTCATATCGGCGAACATCGAAGATGACAACAACATCCCCTTCCTTGATATCCAGCAAATAATGTGCCCAAGCGTTAGAGCTGGAACTGATATGGATAACCTTTTCCCGAATGACCTGCATATGCAGGAAGAAATAATCCGCGAGGGTTCGAGTGATCCGGCCACCGACAATATAAACTGTATTGTCCGTATCGGACAAATATTCGCAGCAACGGTTAAAAGCCTCAAGATCTATCTGATTGAGAGATTGCCGGATATTTCCGATCACGGCATCAGTGAACCGATTGATGATATGTTCATCAGGTGCTTTATTCGCCCAAATGTCGCGTTTTCTGATCGGGCCGGAAATTTTTGCATCCAGTTCCTGTCTTAGGGACGCTTGAAACTCCGGAAATCCGGTATATCCGAGTTTCTGAACCAGACGCGCAACGGTTGGAGTAGACACTTTTGCAGCTTCTGCCAGCGTTGTAATGGTTCCCAGACCAGAGACAGGATAGTTCTTCAGAATAATATCAGCAAGCTGGCGTTCTGCCCGGGTAAGGGAGCCCGATTGATTTTGCAGTCGATCCGCGATTGTTTGTTGTGACACTCTTTTTGTCCTCCACCCTGAAGAGATATCCATTTTTAGAGGCAAAGTGAATAAATTGTTTCAGAAAAGAAAATAACATTGTATTGTCTTCTGAAGAAAATATTACATTTTTATGAGTTACGGTGTCTACACGGATGTTAAAAGTGGACGAAAGTCTAGAGGAAGTTCCCGCCGCCAGAATAACCAATCAAGGGGCTGAAAATCCTGTCATGCTTATATGTGAGCATGCTTCTTCTTTTATCCCGGCGGCATATGATCGCCTGGGTTTGACACAAGAAGAGGCGCACAGCCATATTGCGTGGGATCCTGGCGCACTCAAAACGTCTCTTGCGCTGTCCGAGTTGCTGAAGGCACCGCTTGTCAGCTCGAATTATTCCCGGTTGTTATACGATTGCAATCGTCCACCGGAAGCACCGGACTCAATCCCGGAAAAAAGTGAAACGATAACGGTCCCTGGTAATCTGCGTTTGACAGCGAGCCAGAGAGCAGAACGTGCAAACAGCTTCTATTATCCCTTTTGTGAGGCCGTATCGGACGTTCGGACTTCTTTTGCAGTCTCGCCCGTTGTTATTACGATACATAGCTTTACTCCCATCTATTTTGGCGAAAAACGGCAGGTGGAACTGGGCATTCTTCATGACGAAGATGTTGAATTGGCACACGCGCTTTTGGCTGAGGGTGAGAAAAGTTCTTCTTTGGATATCCGGTTGAACGAACCCTATCAGGCGTCCGATGGGGTGACCCATACATTGCAGGAACAGGCGACGGCATTCGGGCTCAGGAATGTGATGCTTGAAATCCGCAACGATCTTGTTTCAAATGATGAAGAATGTCAGGAAATGGCAGAAAAACTGGATACGTTGATCCGGGCGGCGTTGAGCCGGTTGGATATTAATTTACAGGTAAAGGGGGCGTAATGCCGGGATTTATCCGCTCATACGTTCGAATAGTGGATGCCATCAACAGGCGCATTGGTCGCGTGATGATGTATGGTATTTTTGTAATGGTCGGTATTTTTATCTGGTCATCCGTGTCCAAGACATTTTTCCTTCCCTCACTTTGGACATTGGAGATGGCGCAGTTTGCCATGGTTGCCTATTACATTATGGGCGGGCCATATTCCATTCAGTTGGGATCAAATGTGCGCATGGACCTGTTCTATGGCGAATGGTCCTACAAGAGAAAAGCACAGGTTGATGCGATCACGATCTTCATTCTGATCTTCTATCTTGGTGTTTTGCTTTATGGCGCAATCGATAGTACGGCATATTCCTTACAATATGGCGAGCGCAGTCCAACGGCGTGGAGACCCTATCTCTGGCCAATCAAGATTATTATGTGTTTCGGGATTTTTATGATGTTGCTTCAGGCGTTTTCGGAATTTTTCAAGGACGTTGCACGCATGCGCGGGGAGGAACTCTAGATGTCCTATGAAATGATTGCGATTTTCATGTTCGCTTCCATGATGGTCATGCTTCTGACGGGGCAACGGGTTTTTGGCGCTATTGGTGCGGTTGCAGCCATTGCGGCTCTCACCCTTTGGGGAACGGGCGGATCGGATATTCCGTTCTCGGCGGCGATGAAGCTTATGAAATGGTACCCTCTGCTGACATTGCCCATGTTTATTTTCATGGGTTATATTTTATCAGAATCCAAAATTGCCGATGATCTTTATAAAATGTTCCATGTCTGGATGGGGCCTGTCAGTGGCGGTTTGGCGATCGGAACGATCGGTTTGATGGTCTTGATTTCTGCGATGAACGGTCTATCCGTTGCCGGTATGGCCATTGGTGCGACGATTGCTCTGCCAGAGCTGTTACGGCGTGGCTATGATAAAAAAATGGTGACGGGTGTTGTTCAGGCCGGATCGTCTTTGGGGATCCTCGTGCCGCCGTCGGTTGTTCTTGTGCTTTATGCAATGATTTCCCGTCAACCGGTCGGTCAACTGTGGCTTGCAGGTATTATTCCCGGGCTGTTGATGGCCTTTTTCTTCATTGCCTATATTTATATTCGGTGCAAAATAAATCCGGAACTGGGCCCAACATTGCCGAAAGAGGAACGGAATGTTCCGTTAAAGGAAAAGTTGCGGTTGCTTCAGGCCGGTCTTCTGCCGATCGTTATTTTTGCTGCCATGATGATCCCGTTTGTAAATGGCTGGACGTCCCTGGTTGAAAGTTCGGCCATTGGTGCCATGACAGCTTTCATTGCAGCTGTTGTTAAACGGCGGATGACAAAACAGGTTTTCGAAACATCTGTGCGTCAAACGCTGGCGATTTCGTGCATGTTCATGTGGATCATTCTCGCGGCCCTGGGGTTTGGGGCAGTGTTCGACGGGCTTGGGGCTGTTCGGGCAATCAGCGGTTTCTTTACAGAACAACTGGGTCTCGATCCATGGATGATCCTGATTATAATGCAGGTCAGTTTTCTGGTTATGGGAACGTTTTTGGACGATACAGCAATGCTGGTTATCGTTGCGCCACTCTACGTGCCGCTTGTCAGTGTTCTCGGCTTTGATCTCATTTGGTACGGCGTCCTTTATACAATCACAACACAGATTGCGTATATGACACCACCCTTTGGGTATAACCTGTTCCTGATGCGTGCCATGGCCCCGCCAGAAATCAGTTTGAAAGATATTTACGGTTCCATCCTGCCGTTTGTGTGTGTGATGGTGTTTGCTTTGATCGTGATAATGGTATTTCCTGATATTGCGCTCTGGCTGCCAGAAACGGTGTATGGAAAATAGAGAGAGTCTTAAAAGAGACCGATAACGACGATAAGCCAAATATGGAATTTACTAGGAGGTAGAGATGACAACACGGCGTAACTTTATTAAAGGTGCTGCAATAGCCGCACCGGCAGCGGCTTTCGCAACACCTGCGATTGCCCAATCAAAAATCAAATGGCGGATGCAGACATATGCTGGTGCAGCGCTCGCTGAGCATGTAATCAAACCAGCCATCGACAGCTTTAACAAAATTGCTGGCGATGAAATGGAAATTGAATTGTATTTTGCGGATCAGATTGTTCCTACGGGCGAATTGTTCCGTGCCATGCAAAAAGGGACAATCGATGCTGTGCAGTCCGACGATGACTCAATGGCATCCCCAACCGAAGTTACTGTATTCGGTGGTTATTTCCCATTTGCATCACGCTATTCTTTGGATGTTCCGGTTCTGTTCAATCAGTATGGCCTGAATGAAATCTGGGATGCTGAATATTCTAAAGTCGGTGTGAAGCACATTTCTGCAGGGGCATGGGATCCGTGTCACTTTGCAACGAAAGATCCGATCAACAGCCTGGCTGACCTGAAGGGCAAGCGTGTTTTTACATTCCCGACAGCGGGCCGCTTTCTGACACAATTCGGTGTTGTTCCAGTGACCCTTCCATGGGAAGATATTGAAGTTGCTGTTCAGACAGGCGAACTGGATGGTATCGCATGGTCCGGTATCACCGAAGATTACACTGTTGGTTGGGCTGACGTAACGAACTACTTCCTGACAAACAATATTTCCGGTGCCTGGGCGGGATCGTTCTTTGCCAATATGGACCGTTATAATGAGCTTCCGGCCCATCTTCAGGAACTTCTGAAAGTATGTATGGACCAAAGCCATTATTACCGTCAGTGGTGGTACTGGGGCGGTGAAGCCAACCTGCGTGTGAACGGTACCAAAATGAAACTGACAAGCATTCCAGATGAAGAATGGGCAACAGTTGAAGCTGCTGCGTTTAAATTCTGGGATGAAATCGCAGCTGAGTCTGAAACAAAGGCCAAAGTTGTGAATATTTTCAAACAGTATAACGCTGATATGCAAAAAGCAGGTCGCCCATACCGCTACGGTTAAGCGTCTTCTGCAAAACAACGAAAAGCGTCAGTTCTCTGGCGCTTTTTTTGTTTATCCAACGGGGAGCAGACCGCCGTTTAAATCTATTAGCGGAGGGTGCGAAGGATTGGCGGAAATGTATTTATGCTTTGCATGGCACACGCAATTATCGCAGGAATGCCTCCCCTTTAATTTGCCAATGACTTAGGCTCTGAAATCAGTTTTAGAGCATCCTGCTTGATGGCTCTTAGGCCTGCCTCGTCATAGGCACCGCGCGCCAGAACACGTAAGCCGACAACAAGAGACAACAGCGATTTTGCGGTTGTATGGGCCTCCACGCATGATGGAATAACATTCTGTGTTTGGCCTTTTGTGATCATGCGTTCAAAAAATTTCACGAAATCATCAAGGGCGGCATTCACCATATCCCGGATATCGTCACTATGGTTTGGTAAATCCAATGCGGTATTGACTAAAAAGCATCCTTTATAGGCATCGTCCGCCAGACTTTGCGCGATTAAGCCATCGAACAGGGTTTCAATGGCATCATGAGGATTTTCGTAAGCTTCAAGTGTTGCTATGGACGCCTGACGATTATCACGGTCATACTTCAGTAACGCCCGCGTAAAGAGGTCCTTTTTGCTGCCAAAAGCGTTGTAAAGGCTACCTTTGTTAATTCCCATGCTTTTGGTCAGGTCAGTAATGGAGGTCGCCTCATAGCCCTTCGACCAGAATACAAATTGTGCGCGATCTACCGCGTCATCAAGATCAAAAGACTTTTCCCAAGGCATTTGCTTCGCACCAAAAAGTTTGTTTTACCTTTTCAAGATATAGAAGTTTTATACCAACTGTTCAAGACTTTCGCGGTTTTGATGGATGATGGGAAAAATAAATTGAAATCGAAAATTTTTTTGTTGAACGATCGGTACAGACTTACTAAGTGAGTTTATACCGATCGTTATAAACATGCTGAGCTGACGCTCTTCACCACAGGAGATTACACATGACTGAATTTAAAACTCATACAATTGAAACCGCTCCGGCCGCTGCTAAACCATCCCTTGAAAAAGCGAACAAAGCATATGGTTTTGTGCCTAATCTTTTGGGAACGATGGCGACAGCGCCTGCCATTCTCGATGGATATCTCGCACTAGCTGATATTTTTGGCAAAACAGATCTCAGCGAAACAGAACGTCAGATCATTCTGATGACGAACAATCGCCTGAACGGATGTGAATATTGCATGGCGGCCCATACGTCGATCTCACAGATGGCGAACGTGCCAACTGATGTCATCGAGGCGCTGAGAAATGACACGCCGATTTCAAACCCGAAACTTGAAGCCCTGCGCGAGTTTACAACTGTCATTAATCAGACACGCGGCTGGCCGACACGCGATGATGTTAGTGCTTTCCTGGCCGCAGGGTACACTGAGCAGTCAGTGCTTGAAGTTATTCTTGGTACAAGTCTGAAGGTCATGTCAAACTACACAAACCATATTGCTGAAACAAAGTTGGATGATGCTTTTACGCCAAACGCCTGGGTTTCTAAGTCTCGGGCTGCGGCCTGATTTTTTGCCCGTCTGCTTTCACGAATAGATGGCGGGCGGGCAATAATCTGGTTCGGATTAAAGGAAAAGGATACGATATGCTTCTTGATACACCTGTCTGTGATTTCGGCTGGAAAGCACCGGATTTTGCCTTGAAGGATCCTGATGGTGCAGAATTCAGGATGACAGAGCATATGGGCGAGAAAGGCTTGCTGGTGGCTTTCATCTGCAACCACTGCCCCTATGTGCAGGCAATTGCGGAACGGTTTGTGTCAGATGCTCGTATCTTGATGGAAGAAGGTATCAATGTTCTGGCTGTGATGTCGAATGATTATCGGTATGTGCCTGCTGACCAGCCATCCAATATGAAACGATTTGCAGAGCAGCATCATTTTACCTTTCCCTATCTGATCGATGAGGGTCAGACCGTCGGCCGTCAATATGGCGCCGTGTGTACGCCTGATTTTTTCGGTTTTAATAAAGAAGGGACCCTTCAATATCGTGGGCGGCTGGATGATGCCGCGCTCGGAGAGGCGCGGGTCCGTATCCCGGAGCTTCTAAATGCCATGCGGCAGATTGCGGAAACAGGTAAGGGGCCGCTGGTCCAGGTTCCAAGTATGGGGTGCTCAATCAAATGGGCGGATTGATCATATCGGATGGTTAGGAACGTTCTTTTCACACCATATGAGCCAGGATTAATCCCTGCTTTTCCTTTTTAAGATGGCTTTGTTCCATCAAACGCACCCTCAGTGGAAGTTTAAAGCGGGATCCTGTTTTCGATAATCCGTCATATCCTGCAGCAATCCATAAATCATCTTTGGTTGCCCGATACGATTGAGAAGAACACTGCCGTAACTGGTCACATATCGGATGGTGCCATCTGAATGTTGTATTCGGTAATCAAAAGAAAAGGATTGTCCGGTTTTTACGCTTTTTTCCTGACTGGCCAGCAAAGAGTCCCGATCATCCGGGTGGATGCATTTTTTAAAGGCAGAAAAGCTTGGGACGGTCTCTTTCGTTAAGCCATAAATGTCAAAAATTGTGTCAGACCATTTTTCTTCGTTTGTTTCGAAATTAAGTTCCCAATATCCAATTTTTGCAACTTTATGGACGTTCAGAAGGTTGATATTATTTTGCTTGATTGCATTGAAGATTTTTTCTTGCGTTTGAAGTTCATTTTCCAGCTGTTCGATTATACTTTCGACCCAAAGGAGCATGAGCGCATTAGCGCTATTTAAACCGGCGTTCTGAGATCTGGGCTGTAGGGATCTTTGCGGCTGATAAGGGGTGGGTTCCAAAGGGTCCGACTGAAGTGGTCGTTTTTTTATAACAGGCCACCAAACCGATCTGACGATTAATAACAGGATAAAAGAGAGAAACAGGCCCGTACCAACGAGCCCGATAATATAAATCTGGAGGGTCTTCTCCCGTTCTTGCTTTGCCAGAATTGTCTGCTCGGTTCTTTCGTTTATCAGACGAAAAAACTGGTCTATCGGTTTCATGATTTTTGATTTTTGGGTCAGATATTCCCTGCCATTTAAAAGGGTGCTGGCCAAAACCGGGTCTGGTTCCTTTTTGACAACCAGATTGCCATGAGCGTCTTCAAAAACTCCCTTCATTGCAGCAAAGGCTATTTTCTCCAAACGGATCAGATGCTCCGAATGTTTTTCAGCCAGTAATAACAACTCTGATTCATGTGTTGTAAGTTCTAGGGTGTTCACCAATGATAAGAGCGAAGCTGATTGGCCTTGTGTATCCAGAACGGCATCACCGCTCATAATGAAGTCCCAGTAAACAGCACCATAATTTTCAGGGCGGGGAGCCCTGCCATCTCGAATATCCAGAATTTTATAAAAATAGGCTTCATACCGAGGATCATTGGTTGCAACATACAGGCGCGCCATTTGGGTAAGCTTGTCTGAACTGCGTCGTAATTGATGTGCAATTTCTATCGCTGCGGAGCGATGCAACGCCAATTCTCTGATTGTGATGGCATTTTTCGCGTTAACGCCTATGGCGAAAATTGTTGCAATCAGGAGAAGGCAAAGAATTCCAAATAATATAACAGCCCATACTTTGCGTGACATATAGCCGACATTCAAAAATCAGAGCGTATTTTAGAAAATATTATAGGTCAATCATATTAAGACTTAGCCCAACGATTGAATTACACTAATAGTCATACATTTTTCTGGATTGCCACAAAATTATAGTGCCCTAGGGTTAGTTTGCCCTGCGTTTGTGTCGATTGGGACGTCTGGTGGTTTTATTGTTGCTGTTCTCCCCGTTTGAACGGTCGCTTGCGGGGTGACGACTTCTGGACCTTTGATTTTTCGGTATCGAACTCTTTGCAGGACCAGAATTCGCTGTCGAGGAATGAGTGGCGTGGAAAGGTTGCTCGGTGGATACTGGAATGGATTGTTTGGTGATTTTTTCGATCGCTTTTAGGTAATCCATCTCATCGTGATCGCAGAAGGTAATCGAGATGCCTGTCATACCCGCGCGGGCTGTCCGGCCAATACGGTGAACGTAATTGTCTGCATCATTAGGAACATCGTAATTGATGACGTGCGTCACGTTATCAACGTCAATCCCACGGGCAGCGACATCCGTTGCGACAAGAACCCTGATATCGCCGTTTTTGAAACTCTCAAGTGCTTTTTGCCGTGTATTCTGCGATTTGTTGCCATGGATGGCGCTGCAGTCGATGTTCAGTTTTTCCAGAAAACGGGTCAGTCGATTGGCGCCGTGTTTTGTCCGAGTAAACACAAGGACCCGCTCCATCTTCTGATCTTTCAGAAGATGTTGTAAAAGAGGGCGTTTGTTGTCCTTTGATACCATTAAAACCGTTTGGCTGACTTTTTCCGCTGTTGTTGCGGACGGGGCAATGTTAATGCGGACCGGGTCTTTCAAAATGCCGGCGGCCAGTTTCTCAACTTCTTTGGCCATTGTTGCAGAAAAAAGCAGGGTCTGTCGCTTTTTGGGAAGCTGGGCAACGATCTTGCGAATATCGTGAATAAAACCCATGTCGAGCATTCTATCCGCTTCATCCAAAACAAAATAGTCAACTTTGCCCAACCAGATATAATCATCTGAGAACAAGTCAAGTAAGCGGCCGGGCGTTGCAACAACGATGTCGACACCTCTGGACAGGGCTTTGATTTGTGGCTTGGCTGAGGCACCGCCATAAACAAGGGTTGTCCGCAACGAAACATATTCCGCATATTTACGCACATTTTCAGCGATTTGAACGGCCAGTTCCCGTGTTGGGGCAAGGATCAGGGCGCGGGTGGTTTTTCCGACATATTCCTGATGGTCAGAAATGATTTTGTGGATAATCGGAAGTGAAAAAGCGGCCGTTTTACCAGTGCCGGTTTGGGCAATCCCGATAAGGTCCTTTCCCTCCTGAATTGCGGGGATCCCTTTTTGTTGAATGGGCGTCATTTCCGCATACCCCTGCTCCTCAACGGCGCGCAGGATAGAGGGGTCCAGATCAAGGTCAGCAAACAGGCGAGACGGATCGGTTTTCTGTACTTCATTTTTTGTCATGGATGCCGGTTACCTGTCTTTTGAGGGGAAGTCAATTAAACTCGCGTGGCATCACAGTTGGAAAAGAGAGCAGTAACGCCGTTACTGGTGCAGGTTGGATGTGTTAAGGGGGGATTGCATACTGTCTGGTTTGTTGGGGTAGTCACTTGATTGAATACGCTTTATTGTCGTTTGTCATCGCGCGCTTTGAACAGCCGGATGTTTCTTCGCCAAGAGGAATGATATGAAAAAGACGAAGACTGCTGATAAAATTAAAATCGCTGCACAAACTTTATTCGCAGATAATGGAATTGAAGCTGTTAGTGTGCGAGAGATTGTTCATGCGGCGGGTCAAAAAAATATGGCCTCTTTGCACTACTATTTCAAAACGAAAGAAGCGCTTGTCAAAGAGCTCCTCCTCGATGCCTCCAAGGCAATGGAGGATGAGCGGACGATTTTGCTCGATCAACTGGAAAAGCAGGGAGGTCCTGCCACTTTGATCGAGATTCTCAACATCTTCATTAAATGTGCTGTTGTTTCCGGCGATGATCCTCGCAATTTAAGCAATGTGAGATTGTTTTTGCTGGCCTCTAAAGAAGAGCCCAAACTTGTATCAGAAGCGATTAAAGCCCATTCCGGTGGTGCTTTCTTCCGATGTCTCGATTATATGCGCACGTTCATGCAGCATCTGGAGCCAGATGTTATTGAAATGCGCCTGTCCTTGATGCAGGTATATGTGTTCCATAGCCTGTCCATTCGGGAAATGGCGCTGACAAATCATCGACAATCCGCCTTATGGGAGGGAGACCGCCTTTTGGAAGAACTTGTTATAACAGCAGAAGGGTTGTTGTTGGCCTGACCGATATGTTTAAGGCAATTGACTTAAAAAAAACTCTGGTTAATCTCGGTAGATCATAAAAAATAATAAAGGGGCGGTGCAAACGCCCGACCAATGAAGCCGAAACGGCGCTCAATATGGAGGGGTGGAAATGTCGTTGCCACAAGTGCTTAAAGTCCCGTATTTCCTGTATAAACGGTTTCTATTAATGAAAGCGAGCGATGCTTACTGGAAACGCAAGATTGGCTCGCGCGCATTGTGTATCGATGGTCGAACCCTTGATCCCCGGGCGCAGGCGCTGATTGAGTTGCAGGGTGAGTTCGGCGTTCCTGCGTCACAGTGGACGGTGCCCATGTTGCGCGGTGGATATAACAAATCCATGGAACTTTTTGATGGTCCCAAGCATCCCCTTAAAAAGGTGGAAGATATATCCATTTCTTTGCCTGAACGCGACATCAAGGGGCGTTTGTACGATCCAAATCCTGGTGTTCAACAGCGTCCGGGCCTTGTTTACTTCCACGGTGGCGGGTTTGTCATAGGCGGCCTTGAAAGCCATGACCGGTTTTGCCGGAAAATTGCACTAGAAACCGGAAATCCGGTAATTGCTGTAGACTATCGCCTGGGGCCAGAGCATAAATTTCCGGCTCCGCAATTTGATGCTCTGGACAGTTGGAAATGGGTGCAGGCGCATTCAGAAACCCTTGGGTTAGATGCGTCAAAAATTTCAGTGGCAGGGGACAGTGCCGGGGCTGGGCTTGCGTTGCTCGTCACCAGTGAGGCGTCAAAGGGAGAATTGGGGCATATTCCGGTGGCGACTGCGTTAGTCTATCCGCCGATGATGAATACCCCAAAAACGGTTTCCCGGGACGTCCTGGCAAAAGAAAACATCGTTTTAACACAAGAACTACTAGACTGGTTTTCCAGTCATTTTGTCGTGCAAACCAAAAATGGGCAGGAGAGGCTTTTGTCACCGATGGATCACGCCATCTCAGGGAAAATAAATCCCACCTGGATCCGTGTGTGCGGCTTTGATCCCCTTCGTGACGATGGGCAATTGGTCGCAAATCAGTTGGAGACGCTGGGTGCCCTCATAGACTTCGCGGAATTTGAAGATCTCTATCACGGTTTTATTGGTGCGTCCGCAATCCTTAAAGATGTCGATGCGATGATTGCGGATCTGGCCAGATTTATTAATAAGCACACACAATACGTGGCAGGCGACGTGCAGGACACTGAGGCGGCCCAATAATAAAAAGAACAGGATTGTATCATGACTTTTGAAGGTAAGGTGGCCGCCATTACGGGGGCGGGGTCCGGTATCGGTCGGGCCTTGGCGCTTGGGCTGGCCTCCAAGGGCTGCTCGGTTTGTGTTAGTGATATCAATGAGGCCGAGTTGGCAGAAACAGTGGCCCTGCTCGCCCCATATAACGTGAAGGTTCGCTCTGATCCTTTGGATGTTACCGATCGGAACGCGGTTGAAAGTCTGGCCGCGTCGGTAGTGGATCAATTTGGCAAAGTGGATTTTGTGTTTAATAATGCCGGAGTGGCACTCATTGATCGGGTTGAAACTGTTTCTTATGATGATTTCGAGTGGTTGATGAATATCAATTTCTGGGGAATGGTTTATGGCTCGAAGGCTTTTCTGCCTTATTTTCAACAACAGGGGCAAGGCCGTATCATAAACGTGTCTAGCCTGTTTGGGTTGGTTGCCGTTCCGGGGCAGAGCGCATATAACGCTTCAAAATTTGCCATTCGTGGATTTACGGATGCCATGGGCCAAGAATTGAAAGGTACGGGAATTTATGCAACCAGTGTGCATCCCGGCGGCATAAAAACCAATATTGTGAAAAATGCGCGTTTCATAAATCCCGGCAGCAAGCATATTCAAAAATCAGATATGGAAACAAGATTTGCGAAAATGGCTCGCACAACAGCCGATCAGGCGGCCGACGTTATCCTGAAGGCCGTTACGCGTAAAAAGAAACGGGTTCTGATTGGTGGGGATGCTCGCTTTCTAGATGTTGTTCAGCGCTTGATGCCTGAAAAATACCCGGAGTTTCTGTCGTTTGTTTTAAAGTAGTGTCTGGTAAACATTCGGCATTACGCGGCCGATATTTGTTTTCATAGAAGGGGCACCGAATAACCGTGAAATGCCTTGCTGTTATATCTCATCCGTTAAAAGATAGTCTTTGCAATGACTTGTTGGATGAAGTTGCGGATGAACTTGAACGTAAAAATCATGAAGTCCGGATCAAGGATTTGTATGAAGAAGCGTTTGATCCGGTTCTAACTCGTGATGAACGGGCGAGTTACTACGGTAATGAATATGCTCCGTCCGGGACGCAAAAGGATATCGAACAGCTTTGCGAAACGGAGTATCTGGTTCTGATTTTTCCAACATGGTGGTTCGGCCTTCCTGCTATTTTAAAGGGTTGGTTGGATCGAGTCTGGGTGCCGGGGGCTGCCTATGCGCATTCTGTCGATAACAAATCCATTTCACCAAAATTGAACGCGCTTAAAAAGGTTAGAGTGATAACCACGCTTGGCTCTCCGTGGTGGGTTGATCGTCTGATTTTAAGGCAACCCATTAAAAGGGCACTTAAATATGGCGTCGTTGGGGCCTGTAGCCGGGGATGTGATTTTGAAATGCTGTCTTTGTATGACTGTGAAAATCTGACGCAGGACAAGATCAATCGCTTTAAAATGCGAATTCGGCGGTTTCTTTAGAATTTTTGGCCCGCGCATAACGCGACTTGTATTAAATTGGTTCTGTTCAATCATATGTTATGAGGCCGATTTTCGGGTGGGAAAATTGCGTCATTCAGTATAAAAAGGCAGAACACTTGGCAAATAATTAAAATAACGGTCCCATCAAGAGGAAAGTGCTGTGAACGATAGTAAACCATTATCCGGCCTAAAAATTGCTGATTTCAGCCAAGGGGTTGCCGGACCCTATTCAGCTATGATGCTCGCTCAAGGCGGTGCAGATGTTACAAAAGTTGAACCACTGGACGGGGATTGGGCGCGTACTCTGGGTACGATGATTGATGATCATTGTGCTCATTCAATCGTGGTCAATCTAGGTAAAAAGTCGATTTCACTGGATTTGAAGACAGCAGAAGGCTTGAAAATTGCTAAACAGATTGCTGCGGAAGCGGATGTTTTGATTGAGTCTTTTCGTCCCGGTGTTATGGCAAAGTTCGGCCTTGATTACGCCTCGGTATCAGCGACGAACAAGAACATCATTTATTTGTCTGTCACCGGATATGGTCAGGAAGGCCCGTATAATGATCGTCCGGTTACGGACGGGGCTATTCAGGCTTTTTCCGGCTGGATGACCATGACAAAAGATGACAAGGGAATGCCGTTAAAAACAGGAATGGTCGCAATTGATTTCCTGACCGGTATTTTTGCTTATCAGACGATTTTGAAATCTTTGATCGGTCGGGGGATCAATGGTAAAGGGACTTATGTCGATGCCAGTCTGATGCAGACGGCCGCTGCCTTTCAAAGTGCAAAAATTCTGGAGCATCATTTGGAGGGCGGCAAGCCGACCGTATTATATGTGCCTGTCGGAACTGTGGAAACATCGGACGGATATATTGGTCTCTCTGTCATGCGAGAAAAGCATTACGCGTCTTTATGTGAGGTGCTTGGACGGGAAGATTTGATCGATCACCCGGATTATAATACGCGGGATAAACGGATCGAAAATGAAGACGCGATTATGAAAATTATTCGCGCAGAGTTTTTGAAAAAGAACACTCAGGAATGGTGTCGTGCACTGACCGAAGCGGGTGTTATTCATAGCCGGGTCAATACCTATGACGACTATCTGGCCGACGAACAGGTCAAAGCTGTGAACAGTTATAACTGGATTGATCACGACGTCGTTGGAAAAATCCCGCTTCCCCGCATTCCGGGGTTTGCCGGTTTTGAAAATGGTGATGAGTTGGCGCATAGCCCCATTGTTGGTGAACACTCAACCGAAATCCTGAAAGGTTTGGGAATTGAGGATGAACAGATTAAAGCCATGATCGATAAAGGTGCCGTTCTGCAAAAATAAACAGGACAGTATAAAGATGAAGAAAGGGCCTCTTGCGGGGCCCTTTTTCTGTCATGGCCAATCTTACTGCCTGCACTGCCCTAAATCTGCTGCTGACTGGTATAAGCCGGTAATAGCACAGATTTTTTGCCAGCAGAGTAAGCCGATATGATGTAGTTTTTTAGGCCGACAAATTCTGCTGGCACTAGAAAGTTGGGGTAGATAAACAGTCTATGCTTTTTTATGGGTACAGATCCCAAATAAGCTATAAAGCGGGCAATAGCCAACAAGGCCGGTAAGCAGGGGTACCAAGCCGATATAGGCCCATGGGGTTTGCGGCCCGATAAAGGCGAGTGATAAAATGCCCAGTCCTACTATTACTCTTAATGCACGGTCAATAAAGCCTTCGTTCTTTATCATAATAACCTCCAGATAGGTGTCTCAGAGTATTCTATGAAAAAGCGCAGGCGGGGTCTGTGACTTAGTCACTTTCAATCTGCGGCGGAGTGACGCAGGGCCTCCCGGTCGACGATTTCTATGCACCCGCGGGACAACGATATCCACCCCTTGCGATCAAACTCTTTCAGGTGGCGACCGATGACTTCACGGGCTGATCCTAATTCGGTTGCAAGCGTTTGATGAGTTGCATGGACCGTGGCACCGTTATCTGAAAGTTGCAAAAGTTTATGGGAGAGGCGCGTTTCAATTTTCTCAAATGTGACCTCTTCAATCAAATGGATAAGCGATGCAATCCGGCTGGCATAACTGGAAAATACAAACTTGCGAAATTCGATGGATGCAGCGAGAAGGTTATTGAACGCACCTTCTGGCAGGAGGAGGGCGCGGACCTCTGTTTCGGTAATGGCCTCTGCATTATAAACCTCCCCGGAAAGTAGGCAGGATGTTGTCAGAATACAGGTTTCACCACCCGACAACCGATACAGAATGATATCGCGCCCATGCTGACCGGTTTGCCGAACCAGAACCGAACCTTCTACGAGAATAATAAACTGCCGGGCGGTTGTTTGAGGAGAAAAAATGGTTTGCCCGGCTGGCAAGGTGACGGTTTCACAATGGGCGCTCAGCAAAGCCATGTCCTGCGATGATAAATCAGCAAGCGGTGTAATCTCTTTTACCCAATTCATTTTATTGTTCCGTTCTGAGTATGGCGATACAGTTACACTATTACGCCTGTCCCGGAATTTATTCAAGAAAACGGACCATAAGGTGACGGCGCTATAATTGGGTCATATTGGTTTATCTGCGCGGATCTAAACAGAATATTGTGCTGGTGTTCTGGCGTTGTGAAGGGCATTGCATTTGGTGGGCGGACTGTCTGCCAATGTCTTCTGCGGACGCATTTTTAATGGGATTAGGTAATTCAATTATCGTTTGTCGTTTGAAAATTTTACGTCCAGAATACCGTCGCAGGATATTGTTTTAGAAAATAAAAAATTGCCATATATCAAGGGTTTGCAAAAGGTTTCTTGTTCAAAGGCCGAGAAAAATGTTTCTTCATTGTACCGGTCAAGGACAGTACGGGGATTTTTTCAACATGCGGCATTTTCTTTGACTGTGTGTCATCTGTTGATAGAGTTTTTTTGTGATGAGAAGCAATACTTATTTAGTTCGTTATGTGTGGGAATTATGCCCAACAAGAGGTCAACAAAGAGCAAAAGAGTGGCCGTTGATTATTCGGCGAAGTAAGGTTGATCAGCTTGAAATTCAGGTTGTATTTCTGCTCTAAACTGAACGGGTTGCGTTTGAAGGTTTGTTCCTGAATTGGAATAATGTTTTAACAAAAATAACCAGTTTGAGACGGACGTAATGATTAGTCATGGGGCAGCATAGCAACGCGGGAGCGGTTGTTTTACCGCTCATTGAGATGACTTAAAAGACAGGGGATAAAGAGATCGCGCAAATCCGAAAAATATTGATCATTGTTGGCAGTGTTTTGGTTGTCCTGCTTGCGTTTTTTCTGGCGCGGGTTCCCATTGCTGAGTTGACGGCGACGACTTATCTGAAATCCAACGGGTTTCCGGTGGTACAGATTGAAATTGAGGATGTGGGGTTTAACGAAATTCGGCTTTCAAGCGTTGAGTTCGGGCCGGACTTGAGTGTCAAAGAGGTGGCGGCAGGATATTCTATTCCAGCTTTGCTGGATGGGAAAGTAGAATGGATCTCACTGAACGGAATCTATGCGGATATTTCTGAACTTGCCGGGGGCAGTTTTGCGGCAATCAGGCGGCTTGTCGGACAATCAGCATCAGACACAGTAGAGGTTGAAACAGAACGTCTCTTTCCGCTTGTTAATCTGACAAATGCAACCATTGTTCAGCGGGTTGACGGGCGTCAGTTTGAGGCGATCGTGAATGGGCTGGTGACCAGTGATAACAGATTTGCCGGGCAAATTCGTGCGATGGGGGCGATTGAGACGCAGATCGGTCCTGTGCTCCTTGAAAAACTGTCGATTAATGTGCGGGGCGATCTGGCATCGTTGACGGGGCAAGCGGTTATTGAGAGCGGCGTTATCCGGCATGAGGCTCCTGTCCCCAAATGGTCTGCCGTTCAGTTGTCGGGACAGGCAACATCAACTGGGGGCGCACTGAATTTTTATGTCACGACAGGGCTTGGAGACACGGCCTCTCTTTTTCGGTTACAAGGGACGCATAACGTGCAGACCGGGGACGGGAAAGCGGTTTTTGATATTCAGGATATTGCCTTTGACAAGGAAGGGTTGCAGCCTTCTGACCTTTCGTCTTTGGCAAAGGATATACCTCCGCTTAATGCCATCGTGTCAAGTCAGACACAGCTCGATTGGTCATCCAGAACCATCACAGCCATGTCTGATTTTCAGTTTAAAAACATCGAAGTGATCGGACCTGGATATTCATTCCAGTCAAAGTCCCTTGCCCTGTCAGCGCGCAGTCATCTGGATTTGCAAAGTTATGAGCATACGGTGGCCATGACCGGCCTGAATCAGATCGGAAACATTGTTTATAACGCAGATCGCTTTTCCTTTCAGGGAATGGACCTTCGTGTTCAGGGGGGGGGCGCCGGAAAGCAGCTGGCACTGGAACAATTGAGGGTGACCGTCAGCCACCAATCAAAAACGCCTTATTTCGCACCGCTTATTCTTTCGATGACGGGCCAGCGCGACGAGGACATTTTCTCGATGAAGGGAGAGATGCAGGATCGTCAAGAGACATTATCGCTTCCTTTTGATGCGCAGTATGATTTTTCAAATAATACAGCACAACTGACGGGGCGTTTTCGTCATAAGGCATTCGCGCCTGGCCATTTGCAGCCGGGAGACTTTTCAGCCTATCTTGCTGACATTCCTGGCAGAATAAGTGGGAATGTGGATTTGGATTTCACTCTGAACTGGAGTGCGGAAGCGGGCCCGCGTTTTAGTCTTCTCACTGCCCAACTGCAGAAGCTGGGATATCTGGACCGGCATATTAATCTCTCTCCTGTTTCAGCAAAAGTTGAGGCAAAGAATATTTCGGTGGCGCAGCCCTTTCAAGTGGCGGTTACAAATCTGCAAGGTTTTTTAAATGCGTCTGGTGAGCGACTGGGATTTCGTGGCGCCACGCTGAAAGCAGAGGTCACCAAGGGATGGGAGGCCATAAAGCTGAGCCTCGGCAAGCTGGTTTTATTTCCGTTAAAAGGAGCCCGATTAAAACAGGAAACCGTATTCACCGGCGGTGCAACCATAATCGGGGAAACCGCCGAGGTTAATATAGAGGCGAGTAACGACTTTCTGGGACCGTTTCTGGCTTTCGAAGGGCAGCACAATCTTTCTGCAGGAACGGGAGTGGGACAGGTTATTCTGAAGCCGCTTCGCTTTGAAGAAGAAGGGATACAACCTTCTGATTTCGTGTCCGGAATTGATAAATCCCTAAAGGTGAACGGTACTGTTAGTGCGAAAAGCGCCTTAAAATGGTCTCAATCTGGCGTAAACTCAAAAGCAGAATTCGAAATTGGTAACCTGAATATTGCTCAGGAGGCGGTGTCGGTGATCGGATTAAACGGGACCGTCAAAGTGGACGAGTTGTTTCCGTTCACCATTCGCCAAACACAACAGATTGTTGCTCGGGAAATCGTCTCTGCGGTCACAATCATTAATCCACGTCTGAAGTTTCGGGTGTTGGTAGAAGGGGAGCGCCCAATTCTTTATCTTGATGAGATGAATGTGGGACTGGTGGGCGGTACGGCGGTCATTGAAAATGAGAAGATTGATATTGGCGCGGTTCAGAACAAGGTCATGGTTAGTCTTGCAAATCTTGATCTGGAACAGGTGATGGCCCTTGGTGACGTTGAAGATTTTACCGCTTCGGGCACGTTAAATGGCAAAGTTCCGTTATTGTTTGACGGAGATCGCGTGTTGATTGACGTTGGTTATCTGGAGGCAGCGGGACCGGGACTCCTGCAATTGAAATCCGAAAAAGCCCGAAGTGCCCTGAGAGGAGGGGGAGAGCAGACCAAGCTGTTATTCGATATTCTGGAGAATTTCCGATATTCCGAGTTGAGTATAAAAATTCGAAAGCAGGAAAGCGGCACGGATACAGTAACCCTGCATACGAAAGGGGCCAACCCTGATGTTGAAAATAATCGAGCCGTTGTTTTGAATATTAACCTGGAGACGAATTTGGACAAAATTCTAAATACCGTATTGGACGGCTATCGCTTGTCGGAAAAAGCACTCCGTGCTACCGTCGGCAGGAAACGGAAATGAGCAAAGGAAAGTCTGTGGAACGATCAAAACTTGCGGCCCTGTCGATGACTGCAATTGGACTGATGGTTGTCCTTCAGGCGTGTACGCCAACCGTCAAAGTTCAAGCGCCTTCAGAACCCATAACGATTAATTTGAACATTAAGCTGGATGCGGAAGTCCGCCTTAAAATTGAAGAAAATGCGAAAAGCGACATCAAAAATAATCCGGAGATTTTCTAAGATGCGTGAGACGAACACTAAAATCACCCGCAGAAAATTTGCAACCTCTGTTCTGAGTGTCAGTGTCCTCCTTGCAGGGTTGGCAATATTCCCTTCTTCTAACGCCCATGCAGATGATCTGGATACTCTTCGTGCCTCGGGCGCAGTGGGAGAGGCGTATGACGGATACGCGCGCGCCCGCAAAGACAGTGCCGCCGGGTTTGTGTCTGAGGTGAATAGCAAACGCCGTTCTATTTATGTTGCCCGTGCTAAAAGTCAGGGCGTTAGTGCTGAGCAGGTGGGCCGGGTATATGCCAATCAAATTGCCGGAAGTGCGCCTGCCGGAACGTGGTTTCTTGCTGAAGACGGAAGCTGGAGCCAAAAATAAACGCTGTTTCTGAAGTTCAGCGGCGAGTTCTCCATTGCCTTGCGCGGCCTGATGGTGTGCAAGGCCCTATGAATAGGAGTGTGCCATGCAATCGGCCCCTGGTTTCATAAAAAATCCAGCGCATGAGATTGTGATCAGTCCTTCAACAAAGAAGTGGCGTGTTTTCTTTGAAAATCAAAGGATTGCTGCGACAGAAAAAGCCCTTGAATTGCATGAAAGTGGTTGCGCGACACGATATTATGTCCCACTGAGTGATTGTACTCAGTCCTTTTTTGTTCCCTCAGATCATACAACTTACTGCCCGTTCAAAGGGCACGCGCGTTATTGGTCTCTTTTGGTTGGAGGCAGGAAAATAAAGAACGCTGTCTGGGGTTATGATGATCCTTTTAGGGAATGTGCGGATTTAAAAGGATATGTCAGTTTTTATACAGAACTGGAAGGGCTTGACCTTCGAGCGGACTGAGAGATCGCAAAGAAGGGCAAGGGTCCTGCTGACCTTTGGCAATTTCCCAACTATATCGGTATTGATTATGTATTCCATGGGCTGTTGAGAACCAGAGGGCAAGAGGCGGGCTTGTGTTTTGTGGGGCGCAGTAGAGTAGAGTGGAGGAAACCCGTTTGGCAGTGAACCTGCGAAGTGACTTGGGGGGACCCGCTGACAGCTTATAAAAGCGCTATTCAGCAACGGGGTATCCGGGGCCAGATCGGCAACAAAAAAACGGGCGCTTCTTTTGAAACGCCCGCTTAGCTTATCGAAGGCAGAAGGCCACACTGATTAGGCTGTCAGACTGAACTCAGCCAATTTTTGAACCAGAATATCCAGATCTTTTTTCAATTTTTCGAAATTGTCGGACTTTTCGAGGGTTTTTTCATCCATATACAAATCTCGGCGGATCTCAATCTGCAGGCTGTTCCGGTTTTCAGAGGGATCGCTGTAGGCTTTGACAAGTTCAACACCTGCGTAGGGTTCGTTGACGGCAACCTGATAGCCCAGGGTTTCCAGAGTTGTTTTGGTCACATCTACAAAAGCGGCATCACAGGTTGTCCCAAGGCGATCTCCCAAGCAAAATTCGGGACGTTGAACGCCGGGACCCTCTTTAGAGGACTCGTTGCTTATCTCAGGCATGGAATGGCAATTGATATGGTAAACTTTGCCATGCTGCTGAACGCTTTGGTCGAGGGCCCCTTTCAGGGTGTCATGATAGGCCTGCCAGTAATGGTCAATCCGGTTCTGGACTTCAGAAACGCTAAGCTTTCGATCGTAGATCGCGTCATTAAGCTGATTAACACGCCAGATTAATCCAATCCCAGCCTCTGCTTTTTCACTCGGTGTAACAGGACCGGTCCAGCTACCATCAATAATCGAGGTGTCGATCTCGTTCAAACCACGATTAACGTCAATGTAGCTTCTGGGAAAATGAGCCCCCATCAAAACAGCGCCTGCACTAGGGGCATTGGCATAGAGTTCGTGGACATAGGTATCTTCTGCCCGGCGCAGGACCATGAAATCAGAGGCGTGATTAAAATCCTCAGGATAGGTAGTCCCACTATGAGGGCTGTCCAAAACAAGGGGAACAGATGTGTTTTTCGGCGCGTTTAAAAAAAGCACGCCCGGTTTGTTGATATCTTGCACGGGTTAATTCTCGTTTAAATGACAGGCGGACTGGTGGTCCACATTGAGGGATTTAAGGGTGGGGATTTCCGTTTTGCAAATGGGTTTTGCAAACGGGCAGCGAGGATGGAAGTGGCACCCACTTGGTGGGTCCAGCGGAGAGGGGATCTCACCTTCGATCGGGGTGAAATCGGAATGCCGGGTATTCAGCCTCGGAATTTCACGCAGGAGCGCTTGAGTATACGGATGATTAGGGTTCTCAAACAATTCTTCTGTGGTCGCGGATTCAACCACACGCCCCAGATACATGATGACAATGCGATCTGAAATATGTTCAACCACACCCAGATCGTGGGAGATAAACAGATAGGTCAAATCCAGTTGTTTCCGCAGATCCATGAACAGGTTGAGAACCTGTGCCTGAATTGAAACATCCAATGCAGCAACGGCTTCATCGCAAACTATGAATTCAGGTTGGACCGCGAGCGCACGTGCAATCCCAATCCGTTGGCGCTGACCCCCTGAGAACTGATGCGGATACCGGTCTTTATAGTCCGGGTCCAAACCGCAGCGCATCATCACATCATCAAGATATTCTTCAATGTCTCGTTTTTTGACAAGCCCATGGATTTGGGGCGCTTCCCCCAAAATTTCGCGGACTTTCAATCGCGGGTTAAGGGAGGCAAAGGGATCCTGAAAAATCATCTGGATTTTCAGGGCCACTTCCTTGGCCGCTGCGCCGCTTAGATCGTCAACTTTTTTGCCTTC
The DNA here is from genome assembly GCF_026409565.1 of Sneathiella aquimaris. NCBI lineage: Bacteria > Pseudomonadati > Pseudomonadota > Alphaproteobacteria > Sneathiellales > Sneathiellaceae > Sneathiella > Sneathiella aquimaris. The sequence continues at coordinate 2,388,782 of NZ_CP112881.1, read as the reverse complement.
AAAATAGATATTGCCTGCGGTTTGGGGAAGAATGCCAGCAACCATGCGACCAAGCGTTGACTTGCCGCAGCCAGACTCGCCGACCAAACTGACAACTTCGCCCTTTTTGATGCTGATGGACACATCATCAACGGCATGAACGACTTCTTCTTTAATATCCGAGCCCAGTTTCTGAGCAATTTTTTCTGCAAAGTCGAGCGGTTTAACGAATTTCTTGGAAATGTTTCTAATTTCCAGAATGGGTGTTTCCGTAGCTTTATCAGACACCGGAGATCTCCTTTGCACGATGACATCTTACTTTACGGCCATCTTCCAAGATACTGATTTCCGGCGCTATATTGCATTCATCCTGCACGTATTTGCAGCGTTGGCTGAACGCACATCCTGCGGGCAGGTTTAACAAAGAGGGGGTCATGCCCGGAATTTGATTAAGCGCCTGACCGCGCTTGTTACGGCTTGGAACGGATCCGATCAGCCCTTCACTATAGGGGTGTCTGGGGTTGTCCAAAACCGCATCCACCGGACCCGTTTCGACAACTTTACCGGCATACATGACACATACTTTGTCGGCAAGACCTGCAACAACTGTCAGATCATGGGTGATCCAGACAAGGGCTGTGCCGGTTTCCCGGCAGAGTTTCTGTGTTTCAAACAGGATCTGGGCCTGAATGGTAACGTCAAGAGCCGTCGTTGGCTCGTCGGCGATAATCAAATCAGGTTTGTTCAGAAGGGCAATTGCGAAGGCCACCCGTTGACGCATGCCCCCTGAAAACTGATGGGGATAGGATTTGAGGCGTTCTTCAGGTGAAGGAATGCCAACCTGACCCAAGGCATCTCTTGCGCGGCTGAAAGCCTCTTTCTTTGAGATGTTTTCATGGGCGCGAATGGCCTCAATCATCTGGGTATCAATCCGCAATACCGGATTGAGGGTCATCATTGGGTCCTGAAAGACCATTGAAATTTTTGATCCCCTGATTTTCCGATACTGATCTTCGGAATACTGGGTCAGGTCGTCTCCTTTAAAAAGGATTTGTCCGCCGGTCACTTTGCCGGGCGCATCAACAAGCCCCAATATTGAAAAGCCCGTCACGGATTTACCAGAACCGGACTCGCCGACGAGCCCGAGGACTTCCCCGCGATCTACTGAAAAACTGACATCATTAACAGCGTCAACAATGCCGGCCTTGGTAAAAAACTGCGTTTGCAGGTTTTTGACTTCAAGTGTTGGTTCAGAATTACTCATTTTTTCAGCCTCGGATTTAGGACATCTCTCAGCTGATCGCCGACAAGATTGATGCTGACAATTGTGATGAGAAGCGCAAGACCGGGGTAAAAACTCACCCAGTAGTCACCGCTTAGCATGTAGTCAAAACCGTTCTTGATCAAAAGACCGAGTGACGGCTCGGTAATCGGAACACCGATCCCAAGGAAAGAGAGTGTCGCTTCCAATGCAATGGCATGCGCCACCTGAACTGTCCCGACGACAATAAGCGGCGGTGTGCAGTTTGGCATAAGATGTTTGAACACAATACGTCTGTGGTCGATCGCCAGACAGGTTGCGGCTTCGATATATTCTTTTCGGCGCTCTACAAGGGCGGTTCCCCTGATTGTTCGGGCGTAGTAAGCCCACTGAACCGCGACCAGTGCAATGATGATTTTATCAATCCCCTGCCCAAGGGCAGACACAAGGATCAGTGCGATCAAGATCCCCGGGAAACTCAGCTGCAAATCGGCAATACGCATGATCAGCGTATCCACGCGTCCACCAAAATAAGCGGCAATCAGTCCAAGGGCACCGCCAAAAATTAACGCAATCAACGTCGACAGGGCCCCTACGGCCAAACTCGTCCGCAAGCCATAAAATATGCCGGATAACAAATCGCGACCCTGATCATCGGTTCCCAACCAATAGGTCATGGTAGCGCCTTCTGAACCGGGGGCCAAACGGCCGTCCATGAAATCAATCTGGGTCAGATCATACGGATCTTGCGGGGTGATCCAAGGGGCAAAGACAGCCGCAAAAATAAGGCTGACAAAAACAATGAAGCCAACGACGGCCAGTTTTTTTTCTGCAAACTCAGAGATAAACTGACGCCATGGATTTACGCCTTTTTCTTTTGTGAGGGTCGCTGACATTAGTTGGACCCTCCCAAACGAACGCGTGGATCAAGAACTGAATAAAGAATATCGACGATAAAGTTGATCAAAATAAACATTGTCACCGTCAGCAGCAGATAGGCCACCACAACAGGGCGGTCCAGATTGCTGATACTATCGATCAATAGCTTTCCAATACCAGGCCAGGCAAAAACAGTTTCAGTAACTACGGCAAAGGCAATAACATTACCAAGCTCAAGACCAAGAACTGTTACAACAGGGATCATGATGTTTTTAAGCACATGGACACAGATAATCCGTGTGTCTGAGACCCCTTTGGCGCGGGCAAATTTAATGTAATCCTGCAAAAGAACCTCTTTTGTGCCGGACCGGGCCAGACGGATCACCAGTGACATCTTAAATAATGCCAGATTAAAAGCGGGCAAAAGGATATGGGATAGCCCTTCCCAGGACAGAAAACTGACTGGAATACCGAACAGGTCCGTTGTTTCGCCACGACCAGAGGCCGGCAGCCACCCCAAGGAAACTGAGAAGAGCATAATCAGAATAAGACCCACCCAGAATGTTGGAAGGCTGAACCCTAGAATAGAGCCGGTCATGATCGTTCGTCCGATAAAACTATCGTCTTTCAGACCGGCAATCATGCCCAGTGGAACGCCAATAATAACCGCGAGGCCGACCGCAACAACAGCAAGTTCGAGCGTTGCTGGCAGGCGCGTTAAAATTATGTCCAGGGCTGGTGTGTTATGAACAAACGAATTTCCCAAGTCACCACTTAGAGCATTGGATAGAAACAGGCCGTATTGTGTCCATATGGGTTTATCTAACCCAAGGCGGCGCATTGTTTCTTCCTGTTCCGCAATATCGGCTTCAGGGTTGATGAGAATATCCACCGGGTTACCGATGGCATAAACCCCGGCAAAAACAATAATGGACATCACGAACAGGACGACGACACTTTGCGATAGGCGTCGAATGGTGAAGGCGAGCAAGGGATTTCTCCTGAATTTTAATAAAAACCGGGCTCTGGATATAGAGCCCGGTTTTCAGTACTTGGTATTAGTTTGCAGACGTAATGCCAGTAGCAATCGTATACTGGTCTGCCCGCGCTTTGTAGGTCAGGCCTTTACGATGCGCCCAGGTCGTCACTTCGAAATGAAGCGGCAAAATAGAGTAATCACTCATTGCCTGACGGCTGGCTTCCTGAAGAATTTTTTCGCGCTTGGCTTCGTCAACAGTTGCCAGAGCAGTCAGGATTTTCTTGTCCAGATCAGGGTTGCTGTAACGGCCACGGTTTGTACCGCCAAGGCCGGTTTCTTTACTGCGTGTCCCGACGAGAGCCCGCAATGGGTTCGACATTTCACCCGTACCGGCGCCCCAACCTGCAAGATAGATTGAAAACTCGTACTTGTTCCGTGTTTTAAAGAAAACACTTTTTGTCATGGCATTGACGGATGTTTTGACGCCGATGCGTGTGAACATCTGTGCAATAACCTGCGCAACCTTTGCATCATTGATGTACCGGTCATTCGGTGTGCCAAGAACAAGTTCAAATCCATTTGGGTAGCCTGCTTCAGCCAGAAGTTTTTTGGCGCCTTCTGGATCATAAGCTTCATGCTTCATGCCAGGATTGGTGCCGAAGAAACCCTGCGGCAGTAACTCGCCGGCAGGAACAGCAACGCCGCCCATGATTTTTGAAACAATGGCATCGCGGTTGATGGCTTTGGACAAAGCCTGGCGAACGCGGATATCAAGGAACGGGTTCTTTTCGCATTCTTTCGAAGCGCAAGGACCTTCGCCTTCATATTTAGCCGTTGCTTTACCAGTGCCTTTAACACCGTTTGATGTTGGCCCAAACTGATCCATGTGTAGGTAAATGACACGGTTTGACAGTCCTTGGGACAGTTCAAACTTTGGATTGGATTTCAGCTTGTCCAGATCTTGCGTTGGCGGTGCCGCAATAAAGTCGACGTCACCCGCGAGCAATGCTGACATACGGGCTGCTGCATTGGTAATCGGCTTGATAACAACTTTATCCCATTCGGTTTTTGCACCCCAATAGTCATTGTTTTTCTCATAAACGAGACGATCGCCTTTGACAAATTCTGAGAATTTCAAAGCGCCTGTACCAATTGTTGCTTTGCCGCTGTTGAAATCAGCAGTGCTTGGGAAGTTTTTAATTCCGCAATCTGCTTTATCATAGGCTATCGGGCCTGTAACGCCGTTTGCTGCAGCCGACAGAATGCCCCAGTTGGCAAAGTAAGTGGGCAGAAGAGGCGTTGGGCTATCAGTGTTAACAATCAGTGTGTAATCGTCAGGTGTTTCAAAGCCGCTGATTGCTTTGGTAAAGCTTTCAAAGCTGGAAGGGCTGTTTGGAACGTTTGGGATGCGGCACGCTGAATAAATGACATCAATTGCCTTGAATTCAGTTCCGTCGTGGAACTTCACACCTTTACGGAGTTTGAATTCCCAGGTTTTTTCGCCTGTTGGTTTCCAGGATTCAGCCAGCAGTGGGCCTAGATTCTGTTTTTCGTCCTGATTGACCAATGATTCAAATACATGGCGACGGACCGCATTATTGGGTCCCAGGTTGTGGTAATGAGGGTCAATGGCGCTTGGCTCAGCGGGCAACCCAATCGTAAGTGTTTCAGCGTGTGAAACGCCGGGTAACGCAAGCGTAACGGCCAAGGCAGCCGCTGCCAGGCCCCGTTTTTGATTAAACATTTTATGCTCCCTGCACAGGTAGTAAAATCCAGTTCTTCTGGATGGTCTCACTTTATAAGACGATCAAAATTCCTGCATTGATCTGACCGCACTCTAGACAAAATTATGCGTATATGTATAGTCCTTTTTTTATCTTATGCATCCAGTGCATACTACCAACAATATAATAAGTCTCATTTTAAGTGAGACGGACAGGGAAAATGCCTGATTTTTCAGCCGGTTTAAACTTCCGCCAGCTCGAAATCTTTAACGCCGTTGTTGAAGAAGGGTCAACCACACGCTCGGCCATTCGTCTGGGTATCTCGCAGCCAGCGGTCAGTCGAAATGTTAATCAGTTAGAAAATGATATCGGATTCGCGTTATTCGACCGCGTGGGCGGGCGTTTGGTGCCGACAAAATTTGCGTTAAGGCTACAAGCGGAAACGAAGAAAGCCTTTATGGGTATCGAAAGGGTGGTCAAGGATGCGCAGGATGAAGACACCGTGCAAAGCGGTAAAATTCAGATTGCGGCGGTTCCCAGTCTGAGCCTAAGTTTCCTTCCCAAAGCGATCAAAGAATTTATTCTGGACTATCCAGAAGTCTCTATTTCGATTGAAACAAGAACAAGCCGGACGTCGCTTGAGATGCTGGCGAACCAGCGGGTGAATGTGGCGTTGGTATCGATGCCGATTTCTCATCCTGGCGTGAAAATGGAAATATTGGATTCTCCTAAAGCCGTTTGTGTTGTTCCCAAAGAGCATCGATTGGCAAAAAAAGAAGTCGTGGGGATAGAGGATCTTATCGGCGAGAACCTTATTCCAATGATGCAGGGGCATAATTCCCGCCACCGTCTGGAAGAGTTGTTTGCCGCAGAGGGGTATTTGCCAAAATTCAAGCTGGAAACGTCAACCATTGAAATGGCCTGCGTTTTGGTGGAGCAGGGCCTTGGCATTACAATTGTGAACGAAATTACGGCCGCGCGGCATCGCCGGTTTGGGGTGGAGCTGATACCGTTTAAACAGTCCATGAATTATGCTTACGCCTTCGGATTTCCCGCAAAACATCCACCCTCGGAAATCACCCGAATATTCGTCACATATGTCAAAGAATATGTGAAAAAGAACTTCAATAATTAAAACTGTAAAATAGAAAGCAGAACCATGAGCAATACAGAAGTACCCAAATTTGACGTTGAATTGCAGGCTCCTGATATCAGTGCCTATAAAGAGGGAAATACGGGTATCGACTATATTTCGACCTATGATTCAGGGGTGGATGGTCCTCATGTGATGATCAGTGCCGTTGTTCATGGAAACGAGCTTTGCGGCGCAATCGCGGTTGATCATTTGCATAAACAGAAGGTGCGCCCGCTTCGGGGCAAGCTTACGCTTGCTTTTATGAATGTCGCGGCCTTTCATAGCTTCAATCCGGAAGATCCCACTAAATCCCGATTTGTTGATGAGGATTTTAACCGGGTTTGGACCGCAGAGACACTGGACGGACCGCGGGATAGCGTCGAGCTGAAGAGGGCACGGGAAGTGCGTCCGATTGTTGATGCTGTAGATTTCGTTCTGGACATTCATTCGATGCTGATTTCGCCCGCCCCGTTGATGATGGCGGGGCCCGTCGCGAAAGGCCGTAAACTTGCTAAAGATGTTGGTTTGCCGAAATTCGTGATTTCTGATGCGGGCCATAAAAATGGTACTCGTATGCGGGATTATGGGGACTTTATTAATCCCAATAGTCCAAAAAACGCGTTGCTTGTTGAGTGCGGAACTCATTGGGCCGCTGAAACAGGCGCGCTGGCGATTAAATCTGCCTATCAGTTCCTGCATGTCTTTGGCATGATCTCTGACGATCTGCTCAACGCGTTCGGCCCGACCGCAGACGACCTGCCCAAACAAACCTTCGTGGAGGTAAGTGGTCCCTATACGGTACAAACAGATGATTTCCGCTATGCTGACGCTTATGAAGGCATGGAAATTCTGGAAAAGGCCGGCACAGTGATCGGGTATGATGGGAATGACCCGGTCGAAACCCCGTATGACAATTGCGTGATGGTCATGCCCTCGCTGAATATCAAAAAAGGGGAAAGCGCTGTTCGGTATGGTAAAATACTCGATATGTAAACGACCCTTCCAGTAAGAGTGGTTGAGCGTTCAAGCGGCGGGATAGAGTCCCGCCGCTTTTTTATTGGTGTACACCCTGATTTTCGGGTGTTGTGGCTCATTAAAAAAGGGTGAGGGGGGGAACTTTCATAAAACTGTCAGAATTATTATTGACATTCATCAGATGAATTTGCATCATATTCATCAGATGAATTTTGAATTACTGCTGAAAAACACATAAAAATAAGGTTTAAGCGGATAATTGTTCAAAATTAGTCAGATGAATGTGTGTGTGATTCTTGGGGCATCAGATGAATTTACATATGGAAAAACCGCTTCAAGCAAGAGTTCAGGATGCGATTATTGATTTCATCTCGGACAAAAAGCTGACAGGTGGGGACCGGTTGCCGACTGAACCAGAGCTTCAGGAGCTTTTGGGCGTGGGCCGCTCTACATTGCGCGAAGCGATGGCCAACTTGGAATCCAAGGGAATTCTTGAGCGCATTCAGGGGAAGGGCACGTTCATTCGTCAAATTCCTATTCTGCTTGAAAATGGCTTGGATGAATTACGATCCGTTTCAGAGCATATCCGATCTGTCGGCGCTACCCCTTCTACCAGTCGTTTGGAAGTTACGTTTTTGGCGGCGGATGAAGCGATTGCTGAAAAACTGCGGATTGACGTTGGGGACGAAGTTGCAAAAATCGAGCGTGTGCGCCGTGCCGATAAAGCATTGGCGGCATATTGCATCGATATCGTGCCCAAAAAACTATTACCACAGGTAACCGAAGAAGAGTTTGCGGGATCGTTGTTTGAGTTATTCGATGACCACGACCGTATTGTTTCCCATGCGGAAAGTGTCCTCCATCCCACGGTATTGACCCGCCGTGACCTCCCCGAACTTAAAAGTGAGATAGGGCTCTTTCTGCTTTTCGATGAAGTTTTTTACGACAGCCGGGGCGTCGCGCTTTGTTATAGCAACGATTATTACAGCGCTGACATTTTTGATTTTCGAATTGTTCGTCGTCGTTAACAACAGAATTAAGAGGCAAAATTCAGTATGGAATATCGTCAACTGGACATAAAGACTGCAGCAGAATATGTGCGGGACCTCCCGGAAATGCAGGATCTTTTTACGGATTTTGAGGATTTGGACATTCAGGAGGTCGGGGACGGAAACCTCAACTTCGTGTTTATTGTTACCAATCGGAAGACCCCTTCTGAAACAGTTGTTTTAAAGCAGGCGGTTCCTTTTCTGCGGGTTGTTGGCGAGTCTTGGCCCTTGTCCCGTGAGCGGATGCAGTCTGAAGTCAGGGCGTTGAAATTTCAGGAAAGTATTTGCCCGGGTCTGGTCCCCAAAATTTATCATTCGTCTGATGATATGTCCCTGGTCATCATGCAGAACCTGAACGAGCATGAAATTATCCGTGGGTCGATCATGAAGGGAACTGTGTTTCCAGAGCTTGCCGATCACGTTTCAACTTTTGTTGCGCGCACTCTTTTTTATTCGTCGGACCTGTATCTGGGACATGATGAAAAGAAAAAACTGGTTGGCGAGACCATCAATATTGAGCTGTGTAAGATCACAGAAGATTTTGTCTTTACCCATCCATTTGAAGACAACGAAACCAACGAATATAATCCGGCTTTATCAAAAGATGCGATTGACCGGATCCAACGATCCCCCGATGTCCGCGCCGCGGTTGGCGAGATGAAATACGCCTTTATGACAAAAGCCGAAGCACTGCTTCACGGTGACTTGCATATTGGCTCGATCATGGCGAATGAACAAGAAACCTACATTATTGATCCTGAATTTTCCTTTTATGGCCCTATGGGCTTTGATTTGGGGGCAATGATCGGAAACCTGTTTCTTGCTTATTTTTCCCATGATTATCGCCAACGGAAAATGGGAAATGATCCGTTTGAATATCGCCAGTGGCTGTTGCAGTGTGCCGAGCAGGTTTGGAACGGATTTGAAGAGAAATTCCTCGCGTTATGGCGGGCCCATGACGAAAAACAGGGAACAAGTTTCTTTGGCAAAGACTTGAACGACGATTGTGCAGAAGCGTTCCGTCAGAAATTCATGAAGCGATTGTTTGCTGATATGATCGGTTTTGCCGCCTGTAAGATGATGCGCCGTATTGTCGGCCTCGCCAAGGTCGCGGATATAGCAGATATCGAAGATCCTGAAGAACGGGCAAAAGCAGAAGAGAATGCCCTTCGCATGGGGGCTGAAATGGTTGTTCGCCGCCATGAGTATGCATCGTTTGAAGAGCTTGCATTGCTCGCCATTGAAATCTCTCCTCTTTCCGGGGGAGCAACCCCGTCATGACGGATCAAAAAGGGATTCAGGTCCGCAACATCGGGAAAAGCTTTGGCGCAACACGGGCGTTGGACAATGTTTCGTTTGATTTTAAACCGGGCGAGATTTTCGCCATGGTTGGTGCAAATGGGGCCGGTAAATCAACGTTGATCAAGATTATCTGCGGCTATTATCCGGACTATGAAGGTGAAATCCTGATTGACGGTAAACCGGTCCGATTTTCCTCGCCGCATGATGCTACATCCAAGGGAATTGCGACGGTTCACCAGATCATCAATCAGGGCGTTGTCCAGACAATGACGGTCCGTGAAAATCTTGCCTTGGCCGAACTGCTGTCCAGTGAGGGCGGTTCTGTCTGGTACAGACCAAAGCAGATTGATGCCCGTGCTCGCGAAATTGCCGAGAAAATGGGCCTTCAAGGGATCGATTTTGATCAGGAAGTCTCAGAGCTCGAGCAAAGCGAGCGACAAATGATTGCGATTGCCCGCGCCTTGGCAACTGATCCCAAGCTTCTTATTTTGGACGAGCCCACATCTTCCATTTCGGAACGTGAAACAGAGTTTTTGTTTGAGACGCTGTTCCGGCTAAAGGCGATGGGGGTGAGCATTTTATATGTGTCCCACCGGTTGCATGAAATTGAACGGATTGCCGACCGGGTCGGCGTCATACGGGATGGGCAGTTTGGTGGCGTTTTGGATCGCCCCTTTAATGTTAAACAGATTGTCACCACAATGGTGGGTGAGCTTGAGCAGGATATTGAGCGGCATTCGCCTGATATTTCGGCTCAAAGTGTGCCTAAGCTTGAAATCAGGGATCTGGTTGTTGAAAAAGGTCAGGCGCCCCTAAACCTCAAAATCTTCAGTGGAGAAATCGTCGGTATTACGGGCTTGATCGGTGCGGGTAAAAGCGAGCTGGCAAATGTCCTTTTCGGGCTTGTCGCGCCAGTATCCGGTGATATTCTGATTGACGGCGTTTCAATCAAAAACCGATCTGTCTCTGAAGCAATCGAAAACGGTATTTTCATGGTGCCAGAGGACCGCGCAAACAACGCCGTCGTACCCGATTTCTCAATTCGCCAGAATATAACGCTTCCCTTTCTAAAGAAATTTTTCTCTAACCCGTTGGGCTTGCTTCGACATGGTTTTGAAAGCCGAGAAGCAACCCGAATGGTCCAGTCCATGGGGGTGAAATGTGAAAGTGAGACCACAAACATTGGGGATCTTTCCGGTGGCAATCAGCAAAAAGTCGTTGTGGCTCGGTGGTTGCTCACTGATTTTAACCTACTCATTCTGGACGAGCCCTTTCAAGGGGTGGACATTCGGTCCCGTCATGACATCAACGCCTATATCCATGCCAACCGGGGCGACCGGGCGATCCTGATGCTTGCCGCGGATCTGGACGAGGTTCTTGAGGTGGCTGATCGCGTTGTGGTGATGAACCACGGTCAGATCGTTGGCGAACAACATATTACAAAAATTGATCGGGAAGTGTTGCTGCACTGGACGTCTCAGTCCCCCGAAGATCTCAAATTGCAGGCCTAGTGGAGTAATCATGGAAAAATTAACGTCCTTTTCCATCAAGTACGGATTTATTATTGTTATGATCGCATCCTTTATTGGATTTGGTCTGGCCGAGCCTGCGTTTTGGGGCTGGCATAATTTGTTTTCGATCCTGCTTGGTGTGACCATTTATGGGATACTGGCCTTGGGCGTCACTTTTACGCTTGTTACAGATGGCCTTGATCTATCCGTTGGATCAACCGCCGCCATGTCGGTGATGATGGCTTCTTATTGCATGGTTGTTTTGGAAATGAGCGGTCTGTCCGCTTTATTTACCTGCCTTGCAATTGGCGCGCTGATCGGGTTGGTAAACGGCTTGCTGATCGTAAAGATTAAGATCCCGGATCTGCTGGCGACCCTTGGCACAATGTTTCTTATTCAAGGCTTGCAGTTAATCCCTTCAGGGGGACGCTCTATCGGTACAGGGATGATGCTGCCCAATGGTGATGAAGCAATGGGCGAGTTTTCCGAGAGCTTCCTTTATTTGGGGCAGGGACGGGTTTTCGATTTAATCCCTACGCCGGTTATTTTCATGATCGCCCTTGCGCTTGTTGTTTATCTTGTGCTTGAGCATACCCGTTGGGGCCGCGTTTTTTATGCAATTGGCGGGAATTCAGAAGCAGCCCGCCTGGTTGGGGCCAATGTTGATCGTTATAAGATCATGGCTTATGTCCTATCTGGTTTGATTGCCTCTTTCGGCGGCGTATTGCTGGCCGCCCGTGTGGGGCGCGGCGATGTTTCAAGCGGGTCCGGTCTTTTGCTGGATGCGGTCGGTGCAGCTCTGATCGGCTTTGCCGTACTGGGGGCGCGTAAGCCAAACGCTTTCGGAACCATCGTTGGTGCGATCTTTGTGGGCATGTTGCTAAACGGCTTGACCATGCTGAATTTACCATATTTCTGGCAAGACTTTATCAAAGGCTGTGTGCTTGTTTCCGCGCTCGCCTTCACTTTCAGTCTGGCCAAACAGCGTTAGTAAAAAGATTAAAAAAATCAATTGAGGAGGAAAAAATGACAGTAAAAGGCACGTTGAAGACCCTGGGTCTTGCCGGTGGATTGGCCGCCGGTTTGATGGGAATAGCAGGGGCCGCCGATGCTCCGAAACCCTTTGATGGATCAAAGAAGGTCCATATTGCCCTGATCCGCCAGATGGTGGAAGGCGAGTTTATGCAGATGTATCAGGCTGGTGCCGATCGTCAGGCAGATTTGTTAGGCGTGAAATTGACCACATTCGGCAAGAATATGGACAATCAGGCACAGGCAAATTTCGTCTATCAAGCCATTAATATGGGCGTTGATGGGATCATCATTGATCATGGTCTGACTGAAACCATGAAAAAACCGGCGGCTGATGCGGTTGCCAAAGGAATTCCTGTCGTTGCTTTTGATGTGGATTTGAAGCATCCTGAAATTAATCAGATTGCACAGGATGACCATCAGCTTGGTGCGATGTCACTCGAAGCCATGCTGCGTGACTACAGTGGTAAAGCGAATGTTGGTTATGTTTATGTTGCCGGTATTCTGCCCTTGGACAAGCGTCATGTGAGCTTTGAGAAGGTGAAAAAAGATAATCCTGGTGTTGTGGAAGTTGCACGCACGGGAACACTGGAATCTCCGTTTTCCGTCAAAAATGCGGAGCAGGTAAAAGCCGTTCTTCGGGCAAATCCAAACATCAATGCGTATTTCGCGCCGTTTGATGAATTTGGTAAAGGCGTGATTATGGCGCTCGAAGAAAATAACATGACGGATAAAGTTAAGGTCTATACTGCGGATATCTCAACACAGGATATTCAGTTGATGATTAAGCCAGGGAGCCCTTGGGCAGCAACCGCAGCAACAAACCCTGCGGCAATTGGGGCCGTTAGTGTTCGTGCGATTGCCAAGAAAATTGCTGGTGAAGAACTGGAACATGATATCACAATTCCACCCATGCTGTTTACTCAGGATATGCTAAAAGAAGCAGGTGTTAAGAATATGAAACAGTTGCGGACCAAATTCCCGAAATTCAACCATGTTGAACGGGCGACAGCGCCTTGGATACCTGTTGATAAAAAAGGCTTGTTTTAAAGCCTGACTGCGGGGCGGTTTCGATATAACCGCCCCATACTATATTATTATTTTTTTGTCCGATGAATGCAGGAGACATCAGTGCTTGATACAACATTGATAGCCGAAACTTTACCGAGAGCTGTAACCTGGAGCGATGGAGAACTGTATCTGTTGGATCAGACGCTGCTTCCTCAGGAAACCGTTATGGAAAAACAGGAAACAGCCGAACAGGTTTGGGAATCCATTCGCGTGCTAAAGGTGCGTGGTGCTCCTGCCATTGGTGTCGCGGGCGCCTATGGCTTATGTGTTGCCATGAAAGGGTTCCAGGATCTGGGGCTTACTGACTTCATCACTGAAATGGAAAAGCAGGCAGCTTATCTGGACAGCTCCCGGCCCACCGCCGTTAATTTGGGATGGGGGTTGCGGCGTATGGTTCGTATTGCCAAATCCGCCAAGGTTTCTTCTGCCGTAGAACTTTATAAAGTGCTGGTGACCGAAGCCGTCGCCATCCACGAAGAAGACAAGCGTCTTTGCCGGGGAATGGGCAATAATGGTGCCCCGCTGATCAAAGAAGGTATGGGCATTCTAACCCATTGTAACGCAGGTTCTTTGGCAACGTCTGAACTGGGGACTGCTACTGCACCCATGTATGTCGCCCATAGTCAGGGTGTCAAATTTCGCGTCTATGCCGATGAAACCCGGCCCTTACTGCAAGGGGCGCGGCTGACCAGTTGGGAACTTCAAAAATCTGGGATCGATGTAACTTTGATAACCGATAATATGGCGGCCCATATCATGTCCCAGGGACTGATTGATATGGTGATCGTCGGGACAGACCGTGTTGCCGCGAACGGTGATGTTGCCAATAAGATCGGAACCATGGGGGTTGCCATTTTGGCAAAACATTTTGGCATTCCTTTCTATGTCGCCTGCCCGTCCTCAACAATTGACCATGACACACCAACAGGTGCGGGAATTCCGATCGAAGAGCGGGAAGATCATGAGGTAACGAATTTCGGAGCGCGCCGGACAGCCCCTGAAAATATCAAAGTGCGCAACCCCGCGTTTGATGTGACGCCGAACGAACTTGTTGCCGGATTGATTACGGAAAAACAGATCATTACCGCGCCCTACACAGAAAATATCAACAGAATTTTCGGGCAGGACTGACCATGTCGGATACTATCTTGCGTAAAGAATTGCTGGATACAGCATTACAAATGAACGCTGTCGGGATCAATCAGGGATCAGCGGGAAACGTAAGTGTTCGAAATGATGGGGGGTATCTGATTACACCATCAGGGATGCCTTATGATGAATGCTCTCCTGCGGATATGGCTAAAATGACCCTGTCGGGAGACGCTTCTGGTCGACGTAAACCGTCCAGTGAATGGCGGTTTCATCAGGATCTGTATAAGGCCCGTGAGGATGCACAGGCCATCGTGCATGTGCACTCCACCTTTGCGACGACCCTCGCCTGTCTTGGAAAAGAGGTCCCTTCTTTTCACTATATGGTGGCGGTTGCAGGGGGTAAGACCATTCGGTGTGCGCCGTATCATACGTTCGGCACCCAGGCACTGTCTGATAATGTGGTTGAGGCAATGGTCGACCGCAAGGCCTGCCTGATGGCTAATCACGGTATGATTGCAATTGGACCGAGTCTGAAAAAAGCGCTGGCCATGGCCGTTGAGGTGGAAAAGCTCTGCGAGATCTATTGGCGGGTCCTGCAACTGGGTGGCGGAAATATGATCGAGGATGCTGAAATGGATCACATCCTCGAAAAGTTCCAAAGCTATGGGCAATTCACAAAAAAAGAAGCTGCCGTTTAATCGGTTATTGGGATGCCGCGGGCGTTAGTCTACCGGCAAGTTCGTCCGCGAATTTGTGATTAACGTCCCGGTGTCCAGCTTCATCTTCGCGGACGACAAGCACAACATCCCGCAAGCGAGCCGTTGGGGGAAGATCCCAATAATCGATCGCTATTTGGGGCGCAGGTACATTTTCGTGCCGCCCTTCGTCAATTTCTTCAAGATACCGCGTATAGCTGATAACAGCTTCCTCTTCAAAATAACCAACAACTCTATGGGCTGTTTTTGGTGCCAGAAGGTACAGAAAGAAAAAACAGTTATAGAATACAGCCTGAACACTCATAATCAGAAAACGTTCGAAAAGAGACGGTTTTGCGATCTGCACAAATGTCATCAGATGCATTCGCTCGTTCTCCGCCTCATCTAATAAGGTTTTGATCCATCCTTGATCGTTCTGAATATGGCGAATGGCTTTCAGATGCTGAAGCAGCCCGCCCACCATTCCAGGGACCGCAGCGACTGTTTCCAGAACAACAGCCCGGTGACCATATTGTTTGCGGAAAAACAAGTCGGCGCAGAAGCGCAAAAGCTTTACGAAAGCAAAGGCAAACTGATCGCTGGCACCGGAAGGTTTGACATGAACGTCCAATTTAACACCGTCCATTTTCGTCATGGTGATTTCCTTTCACACTGTAACGTGTTTTCATCCATAAAGAGTATATGGTGAGAATAAACGGGTACGCACTGTGGCAAGTAGACGCATCAAACAAGTCAGGTTACTGTGAATGATAAACGGTTCAGCCCAATAAAAAAAGAAAGAGGGGATGCACATGAGCGGGGAATTTTCTGGAAAATCAGTGTTAGTAACAGGCGGGGCATCTGGTATCGGCAAAGCGACGGTTTGCCAGTTTTTTGAACAAGGCGCAAATGTCCTTGTGACCGACATCAATGAAGAAGATGGCCGGGCATTGGTGGGTTATCTTGACGAGCCATTACGGGCTCAGTTTTTCAAGCTTGATGTTGCTTCGGAAAAGAACTGGGAAGACGCAATCGCCTTTCATAAAGCGACTTTCGGGCGCCTTGATATTCTGGTCAACAGTGCCGGAATTTCGATCGATAAGCCACTTGAAGAAATGCCATTGAAAGACTGGCAGTTTCAAAACTCGATAAATCTGGATGGTACTTTTCTGGGGGTTCGAAACGCTATTCGCGAGATGAAGCACGAAGGGGGAGCCATTGTGAACATCGCGTCTATCCTTGCGGATGTTGGCTTTTTTGGAGCAACCGGATATTGCGCTGGAAAGGCAGGGGTAAAAAATTTCACCAAGGCAGCCGCCCTTTATTGTGCGCAATATGGCTATAAAATCCGCATCAATGCAGTGATGCCTGGCTATATTGATACACCAATGGTGCAAAACGCGCTGGAAAAACAGGGCAACCCAAACTACCTTGCCGAAAAGCTTAGAAAACTACACCCTGTTGGGCATTTTGGGGAACCTGACGATATCGCAGCAGGTGTTCTTTTCTGTGCTTCTGAAAAAGCAAAATTCATGACCGGAACGTCTATCCCGATCGATGGCGGATATCTGGCGCAATAGGGGATTTGGATGACGATCCGGCGGGCTATTCTGTTTCTGGCATTCGGGGAAACACTGTTCTGGGCAGGTATCTATTATATCTTCCCGGCCTTGATTGTGCGTTGGGAAACAGATTTTGGATGGACAAAAGCTGAATTGACAGGGGCGCTAACGGCGTCGATTGTAAGCTCTGCGCTCATCGCCCCTTTTGCAGGGCGCCTGATAGATAAAGGCTATGGGCCGCATATTTTGGCCAGTGGCGGCTTTATGGGAGGCGTGTTTCTATTTTCTCTTTCCTTTATAGAGACCCTTCCTGCCTTTTATGGGATCTGGATCGTTCTTGGCATCTGTATGGGGTGTTGCCTGTATGACCCGTGTTTTTCTTTTCTGATCCGCACGCGCGGTGTTGAAGCAAAACGGGCGATCACACTGGTAACCCTGATTGCGGGGCTTGCGGGGACAGTTTCATTTCCCGTGTCTCATTTGATTTCCGATTATGCAGGGTGGCGCTTAGCTGCAACGTTTTTTGCGTTGCTGATTTGTGTCATTGGCGTGCCCCTTATGTGGTTTGGAGGTCAATATCTCGACCGCCACGCAGTTCCTCAAGACAAAGACGAGCCTACAACAGAAATCCCGCGGGAAGGCCAATACCGTTTTCTGCTGGGACCAACATTCTGGTTACTCGCTGCAGGTTTCACGTTGTTGTACATGAACCATGTCGCGGTGATTAATCACCTGTTGCTTTTGTTAAAAGAACGTCAGTTTGAGACCAGTCTCGCCATTCTGGCTGCAACCTTTATCGGCCCAATGCAGGTATTGGGGCGCCTTGCCATGATGTTCGCCGAACGGCATGTTTCAAATTTGATCGTCACCTGTCTGTGTTTTTCCTTCGTTATTCTTGGAAATCTTGCCTTGATCGGAACAAGTCTTTCGCCGGCTTTTCTGATTGCCTTCATTATCCTGCAAGGAAGTGGGATCGGCGTTATGAGTATTATGAAGCCGATTATTACGCGTGAAATTCTCGGGGCTGAAAACTTCGGGCTGAAGGCCGGAGCTCAATCGGTCCCCTATATGATTGGATCAGCATTTGCCGGGCTGATTGCCTCGCTAATCTGGGCGGTGGGCGGATATACGCTTGTCCTGAAGGTGCTGATCTGTGCACCGATTGTTGGACTTGCCTTATTCCTGTCGGCTTCCTTTCTGAAGGCCGCCAAACGGGGTTAGAGCGGTTTTGACGCCGTTGAGAATTTTGATACAGCGTTCCCAAGTTTTTCCGCGACCGTGATCGCGTCCGGTGGCGATCCATCTGAAAGGGTCGGGGCGCCTGCTTTGTCACCGCCAACAGCACGAATAATGTCTGGCATATGTTTTAACACTTCCGCTGGATATTGGGAGGTCAGGTCAGCCGCGATTTCGAGATAACTGACCCTACGCATTTGCGTCAATTCCGCCGCAAATGCGCGAATAAGGACAAAACCGATCGAAATGATGACGACGGTGACGAGAAAGGCACGAAAGGTCGCGACAAAAAACAGGGATTCAGAGCTGCGTAAACGACTTTGCAGGCCTTTTAGTTGATTGTTGTAACTGATTTTGGCCTGATCATATTGTGTTTTTTGTTTCTGTAACTTTTCGATATGCGTCTCAAGGGCCGTGACGATCTGCTGGATGTTTTTCTCTGCTCTATTGTTCAGGTTGTCTGAAGTTTTTCCCTCTGACACCCAATCGAGAAATGCATAAAGCGGGGTTTCCCTGTCTCCTTTTGGGAGTACTGAAATGTTGCCGTCCTGTTCGGTAAAGATCATCGCCGCCTCGATCCGGTTCGCGTAAGAGGCGTCGTTTCCCAGAATAATGGGTTTATATTCCATCCCCTCCCGCAACACTGGTGTAAGAGACGCCAAATCCACTGGATTGGTTCTGTAATTATCCGTTCCTCCTTTCTGTTGTGCCATTGTGACGAGGGGTTGCCATACATGAAGGGATAATTCTTTCAGTGTTGCCGGTTTTTCTTGTGTGTCGTAATTGCTGTACCGGTAATCTGTTGATAGGACCTTGTTTGACCGGCTTCCGCGACTGTCAGTTAAAATGACGCTTTTGTTGGTTTCGATACTGGTTACGGCGTGAACGATCGTCTGGTAATTATGATAAGCGCTTTCGGCGGGGTCATGTTTAAGAAACTTTTTTATCTGTTGAGTTGCGTCACTATAGGCAACCAGAAGGCTATCACTGTATTTTGCAAGGACCGTCGCGCTGTCACTTTGCAGGGTTAGCCTATCCAGTTGTTTTTGAGCGGTTTTCTTTTCCTCTTCGCCTAACGGGGCGCTGGCGATGATTTCTTCCAATGGGCTGATATACGAAACGATGAATGTGACGCCCAAGGTCCAAAGCAAGAGCAAAGCGATGACAATGGATATTCGGTTTGTTGATGTTTTTTTTATCGTTGCAAAATCCGGCATTCGCTTTCCCCCTCAGTGAACGAGTATATTATAATTTAATAATTTTATGTGGGAAAGCCCACTTTTTGTGACGAAAGTAATAGAAATCCTGCCAACTTTGTCCCTAGGACAAAGAAGAGGTTGCATCCGATTTGCGGGTATGGTGAGACAGAAGGACTGGTACATTATTAAAAGTAACTTCTATCTCTTTCGGAATTTCACGGATCAGCGATTTCCAGTTTGTGAGGCCCCAATGCGTCAAAGTTCAAATCTGTTTACGCCTGTTTTGATTGCGGGATGTTTTATCCTGATGACAGGTTTCGCCATTCGCGCCAGCTTTGGGGTATTTCAAATTCCAATCGCTGAGGAATTTGGCTGGTTACGGTCAGAATTTTCATTAGCGATTGCAATACAAAATCTGGCATGGGGTGTTGGGCAACCAATTTTTGGTGCTTTTGCGGAGAAATTTGGAGAACGTCGCGCCATTATTCTGGGGGCAGTTTTATATTCCATCGGGTTGATAATGAGCAGTTATGCTGTCACCCCGGAAAGCCATCAACTGCTGGAAATCCTTGTTGGGTTTGGTATTGCGGGTACAGGTTTTGGCGTCATTCTGGCGATTGTGGGGCGGGCGGCGTCTGAAGAGAACAGATCGATGGCTTTGGGGATTGCGACTGCCGCTGGTTCGGCCGGGCAGATTATCGGACCGCCAGCTGCGGTTTTCCTGTTGGAATATATGAACTGGTCCTCAGTGTTTCTGGTATTTGCCGGGGTCATTCTTTTGGTCTTGTTTGCCCTGCCTTTCCTGCGCGCTGAACAGCCAATGGCGACACGAGCAGAGCTGCACGAAAGTATGGGGGCGGTGTTAAAAAAGGCCTTCTATGATCCATCTTATTGTATGATTTTTCTGGGATTTTTCTCGTGTGGTTTTCAGCTGGCTTTTGTTACAGCCCATTTTCCTGCGTATATTACCGAGGTCTGTGCGGCCATTGCCCCTGATAGTATGATGCGCAGTCTGGGGATCAGTTCCACCTCTGCCCTTGGCGCCTTTGCGATTGCCATCATTGGTGCCGCAAATGTAATTGGAACTGTTGTCGCTGGGGCATTGGGTAAGCATTTTGCGAAAAAATACCTTCTCGTCTGGATCTATGTTGGGCGCACAGTTGCCTCGGCCGCGTTTATTCTTTACCCGATGACGCCAACAAGTGTTGTCCTGTTTTCGATTGTTATGGGAGCTTTGTGGCTGGCAACAGTGCCGCTGACGTCCGGATTGGTGGCTCATATCTACGGCCTTCGATATATGGGCACGCTTTATGGGATCGTGTTTTTCTCACACCAGCTCGGCTCTTTCATGGGCGTATGGCTCGGTGGGACATTATATGATCAGTTTGGATCCTATGATGCGGTTTGGTGGGTTGGCGTGGGTGTGGGAGCCTTTTCAGCCATCATTCATCTTCCAGTGAAAGAGAAACCCATTCACGAAAGGGCGCTTGCACCGGCCTGATGCCGTGGCGTCGCAGAGCGGTGGTGGAATAAGGTTCGCATTCACGGAAATTCCCTGTAGTTTATACCTGAAAGAGGGGGATTTCTGTGAGCATTCTACTGGCTAAAAGCGTTACGATATATGATGGCCCTAACCTTTTTGCGAAGGGACCGGTACTTAAATACGTGTTTGATGTGGATGTCCGCTCATTCCCTGAACCCGGTGATTTTGCGCAAAAGCTGTGTGGAGCAGGAAAAGTCGATTTTCGGCCAGAAGCCAAGGAATTTCCCGATTTCCTGATATGCAGTGCCTTGGTCCAGATATCGGCAACGCTCATGAAGACGGTTTGCGGCCCAATCGCAGACGGATATGTTCAGCAGGAAGAAGACACCGGTTATTTTACCTGTTATGTTCCTTTTACAGTGAACGAAGTGTGCAGACGGGTGATGTTCCTGCTTTACGGTTTGTTTAATGAACTCACGCCCGATGAATTTGAAAATAGTCTTGCCCAATTCGCCCAACGTCTGGAGGCAATTCAGCAAGAAGCTTCAGTTTTGAACAAACGGCTGTCTTTAGGTCGGCCCGTTATTGAATTCATTAAACTGGCTGAGCAAAGATCAATTCCCTGGCGAAAAGTATCGGCAAATCACAAGTTGGTATTTTTTGGATATGGCAGAAACCGAAAAAGTTGTGACCGGTCTATTGTTCATCAGGAAAGCCATATTGCGGCGTCTGCCGCAAATAACAAAGAGCAAACTCAAAAATTATTGAGCCTTGCAGGTCTGCCCGTTGCGCCTCAGCAGGTTGTCAGATCTGAACAACAAGCCCTACAGGCGGCAAAACGAATTGGTCTTCCAGTTGCTGTAAAACCTTTGTTTGGACTTCAAGGCTTTGGGATAACACCAAAAGCCAGCAGCCTTGAGGAGGTGAGGGATGCGTTTCACAGGGCTTCAAAATTTCATCAGCATGTGCTGATTGAAGAGCATATTACGGGCGAAGATTACCGATTTCATATTGTCGATGGGGAGTTTCAATTATGTATTCGCCGGAACCGGGCAAATGTGACGGGGAATGGGCAGGATAGCATTCGGGTGCTTGTTGAAAAGGCCAATGAAGCTGACTGGCGTAAAGGGCCGGATGGTAAATTGATTTTTGGTATTCCCATTTCAGAAGACACCACCCGCAACCTTGAAAAACAGGAACTGAACTGGTCCATTATCCCCGATGATGGTCAAATCATTTATTTGCAACAAGTGCCTAACCTTAGCCAGGGGGGCAACTTTGACGATGTCACAGATCAGGTCCACCCGGATAATATCTCAATGGCGGAACAGGCCGCGGTTGCGATTGGGTTACAGGTCGCAGGCGTTGATTTCCTGACCGAAGATATCAGCAGACCTTATTGGGAAGCGGAAGGTCGAATTTGTGAAGTCAATGTCATGCCTGCAATTTTCGATATTGAACGACCGGGGGATCAAAAGCTACAGCAGTTCAAACGGGTTTTTGAACTTATGTGGCCACAAGGGGAGGATGCTCAGATCCCGACAGTTGCGGTCTTATCCAACGGCACTTCCCGTGTTTCATATTGGTTGCAGGCTATTTTCGATTATCACGGCTTAACAGTGGGTCTTCAAAACGACGAAAATGCGTTTGTCGGGGCTAGTCCTCTTATTGGATTGGGCACACCGCCTGATGCGGCTAAGGCTGTTCTCTGGAACCCGTCTGTCGATGTCGCTTTACTGCAAAATAGTGTGGATACGATTTATAACCATGGCTTGGGCTTTGAGCAGGCGGATTACTTGGTTCTGGATGAAGGCATTGACCTTGCGAATGAACAAACGCAAGCCGCGGCTTCGTTGCTCACCCGGGTCTGTAAAAAAGGCATTTTATATTCGGCAGATAAAGAAGCGGATGCTGAATGGGCTGAAGGTCAGTCCGAACGGGAAAGGTTTGGCATTAATGGGCAGGCGGTTTCTCAGGATCACTTTAATCAGTTGCCGGATGAAGAGAAACGTTCGTGTTTGATGGCCATACAATGCGCGTCACTCTGCGGGATGGCCATTGGTAATGATTGCCTGATGCATCTTATCTATTTATCCAGGCAACACGAACTGGATGCCTCAGAAAAAACAGCCGTGTAATCTTCGCCGACCAGCTTTTCTTTGGGCTTTTTTTCCGAAAGGGGTCTAGACAAATGCGGAGAAGGTAGATATCCGCGCGGCAAACTTTACGTTTCTATATGAATCTCGTTATTGGGAGTACCAACTTGCTGAATAATCTGTCTCAGCCCCTTGAAGAACAGGGTGCCCGATGAGCGATAGATTGCCAGACAATCAGAAGAAACCTCGCCTTGTGCCGATCCTCCAGTCGACAGCGACAATCTTGAGTTTGGTACTTACGTGGGAGAGCGGGCTAAAATCATTGCAACATCGATAGGTGACTACTCCGATGGGGTGAATGGTGGGACACCATTTATTTCAAATCGGAAAACTTTTTGATCTTGCGACCGAAATCCTGTGCAATCAGGGCCAACTGGCGATAGACCGTGCCCAATCGTTAATTGTCATTGCCGCCGTAAGATGGATGAGTTGGACGACAGGGATCAGGACTATTTTAAGATGTCGCTTGTTATAAGTCTTGATTGATCATGGTGTCTGGATCAGGCATGCTGTAACGATACAGGGCGGGGTTCGAATGGAAACCGGCCCGTTCACCGGGTTGGCAGCGGTTGTCACAAAGAACCTACCGCCCTATACCATTATAAAAGGCGTTCCGAAGGCCTGTGATGGGAGAGCGATATTCTCAGGATGTTCGGATAGTCTGTTAAACATTCGATGATGGTATTGGCCTCATGACCTGCTAAGGGTGCGCTTGTCAGGTTCTCGAGAATTATTTGCGCAGGAATCCTGTCGCAGAGTTGATGTCGAATAGGAGCTTCATGAACAGTTATAAGCGTTATGCCATATACTATGCCCCTAAGTTTGATACGCTGTTGTCAGAGTTTGGCAATAGCTGGCTGGGTAGGGACCCATTTACCGGGTTAATGATACCACGACCCCAAATCCCTGAATTGTCATTTCAACAAATTCAGGATCTTACCCGGGCGCCAACACATTACGGTTTTCACGGGACATTGAAGCCTCCTTTTTTTATGAAACCGGATTTCAATCAAAGGCATCTGGAGGATGCCCTTAAGGCTTTGTCTGAGCGATTAACCGCGGTCGAGGTGGGATCCCTTACGTTAAAGATTATTGGTGATTTCATGGCGCTTTGTCCTGCGGGGGATTTGACAGCATTGAACACTGTGGCGGCCTCCTGTGTGAAGGAGCTGGACAAATTCCGGTTACCTCTCAGTCAGGAGGAATTGGAATACAGGCGGAGAGAAAAGCTCACTGATCGACAGGAAGATAATCTGCTTTCGTGGGGATATCCTTACATCCTGGAGGATTTTCAGTTTCACTTGACCTTGACCGATATTCTCGATGAAAGCGAGAAAGAGCCGCTTACAGAAATATTAGAGCGTGAGACTGAAGATTTGAGACGTTCGCCTTTCATTCTGGACCAACTCTGCTTGTTTGGGGATCCGGGGAATGGGTCACCATTTCGATTGATCAGGCGGTTCGGTTTATCATAACACCGTCGATTAAAATGGATCGGAAATCAGGTGGATGAAGAACTGGTCAGCCCCTTCAGGTGGACCGCTAGCGTCAATTTGAACGATGTCGTCCTCAACGGTTTTTTGCCAGCGGAAAACTTGGCCTACCCTGTTGACGCAAGGTGTTGTTGCTGATGAAAAACGGCAGGCCCATAGAAGATGGAAGCACCAGTTTTACCAGTGATCGTGTTCAGTTGCTTGTTGAATGATGCGAGGTTGAGCCGGGTAAGTTTGTTCTTGACGATAAAATGGTCGCTAAGCAATATGCATGGCATAAACCCAATTTAATTTTCTTTTAATCTGGAGACTTACGATGACAGTTAATCTGTCCGGCAAGGTAGCCTTGGTGACGGGCTCAACAAGCGGTATTGGTCTGGCTATGGCGAAAATGTTCGCCCAAAACGGTGCCCATGTTGTCTTGAACGGTTTAGGCGATGAAGGCATGATCCAAGCTGCCAAGGACGAGGTTTCCGCAGTATCTTCGTGTGGTGTCAGTTATAACGGTGCCAACATGCTTGATGCAGGCGCCATTCAGCAGATGGTGTTGGATGTGCAAACCGCGCATGGGTCGGTTGATATTCTGGTGAATAATGCGGGTATTCAGCATGTTTGCCCAATTGAAGATTTTCCGCCACAGAAGTGGGAAGACATTCTGGCAATTAACCTTTCCAGTGCATTTTATAGCTCGACAGCGGCCTTGCCCGGAATGCAAAGCCGGAATTATGGTCGGATTATAAATATTGCGTCTGTGCATGGTTTAGTCGGCTCAGTAGAAAAGTCAGCCTATGTGGCTGCGAAACACGGAATAATCGGATTGACTAAAGTAACAGCGTTAGAAAATGCTGAAGCCAATATAACCTGCAATGCCATCTGCCCTGGTTGGGTGCGTACACCTTTGGTGGAAAAGCAGATCAACGCGTTGGCTGAAAAGGAACAGTTAGATACTGAGGCTGCTGCTAAAGCACTCTTGTTGGAGAAAGAGCCATCCTTGCGTTTTACGACCCCTGAAGAGCTCGCCGAAGCAGCGTTGTTCCTCTGCGGTCCGGGCGGTGCAAATATGACAGGCACATCCATTGCAATGGATGGTGGATGGAGTGCCCGTTAGCAACGGGCGCTTTTTGCAAAAAGAAAAGGCGGCCATTGGCCGCCTTATTTTATGTGTTTAGCATTTTCCCGCCGTTAGGCAGACTTGCGTTTTTTGCGCCATCCAACAAATGCCATCAGACCCAGGCCAGCCCCATATAATGGCAGCGCAGCAGGAAGTGGCACTGTTGAGAGGGGCGGACTTCCAGTCACATCGAATGTCATGACGTAGCCAACCGGTTCCCCAGTATTTGTCCCGAAGGTTCCGTTCCCAAGCAGGATGTTATAGACACCCTCTCCCAGGTTTAATGGGATCAAGGCCGAAGAAATCGGCGCTGTCGCGCCCGGAGGAGGGTTCGGAATGCCCATATCCGGTGCAACGGGAATATTGAAAATTGCCGGGTTTGTTCCGGATGTATAAGTCATGGTCCAAAACGGCGGCGGTGCTGAAAAGAGTGGATTGAACGGGTTCAGGTTTGTTCCAAAAACAATACGGGCGCCTGTCAGGGTCTGACCCTCTGACAAACGGATGGAGAAAGCATCCGAAGAGTCTACCGGTGTGTAGACTGAACCCGTGAAGGTATTACTTGTTCCTGTCGGAGTTCCGATCAAGTCGAAGACAGCGACATCGCTGCTTCCCCCAATTGCATCATAATCGTTTCCAGGCGCATTTCCAGCTTCGTCATATGAACCTGTATAAGCAACCGGTACTAACAGTGCGTGTGCAGAAAAAGATGCAGTTGAGAAAAGTAGTACGCTTATTAGTAGTTTTAAATTTTTAAGTATTTTCATGAGCCCCTCTATTCATTGTTATTTCTAATATAAATAGAAGTTAAAAAAATTTAAACATACAATAAAAATTATTATTTACAGGTCTGTACAGTAAGTTGGGACTATTTCTCTAAATGTGAGTCAATCAGGATCTGCGCGGCTTGCTTGGCGGTCTCTGAGTAAGTGCTGGCACCGTTAATATGAGCCAGGACCGTCGCCCCCTCTTTGAGAATCATCAGTTGACCTGCAAGGAGATCGGGGTCCGTCGCGTTCGCAGATTCTGCAAGATTTCTTGTATAGTTGAAAAGAAGTTTTTTATGCTCTTGAGCAATGTTAATAATGGGCGTACTTGCGTCAGGATATTCCCCTGAAGCTTTCACAAACATACAGCCACTGAACTCGTCGCTGACAAACCACTCCTTTAAAACATCAAAAATGGCAAGAAGTTGATCTTTCGGCGTTTTTGCAAGTTCTTCCACACGCCTTACGAAATGATTTCGGAAAACTTCATCGCGCAGGCGCAATGTCGCCAGGATCAAATCTTCTTTGGTTCTGAAGTGTTTGTACATGGACGTTTTCGAAATACCGGTTTCTTTAACCAATGTGTCCATGCCTGTCTTGTGGTAGCCGTCCCGATAAAAAATGGTGAGAGCTTTTTGAACCAGTTCTTCTCTTTTTGAAGCGCGCATAATATCCTCATGTACTGATTTGTACGTATATATTTAAAAAAAATAGAATTAATTTCAATCTTTAAATTCTTGAAAAATAACGTTTTCTATTTTTTTGGAGAAACTCTTTGGTTCAGTTTCGAAAAAATTCTATTGACAAAATGTACTGATCTGTACATATTAATCTTATATTTTATCGTAAGGTGGCATTAAAAATTGGAGGGATGGCGGTGGTTTTTTCTTTTTTAAGCAAGAATCAAAAAAACTTCATTAGAATCTATGCAAGTAAAATTTGTGGTTGTTGTTTGAAGGGTGGTTATTTTTGAGGTTCGATCCAGCCAGATAGGATTGTTTGTCGTTTCTCTTGGTTTTAATCGGATAAAGAGTTTGCACCTGATTGTTTGCAGGCGTGTGTCCGAGCCTTGATGTTTGTTTATGCAAAGAGTTTTGTTTTGTTCAGGTGAGTTGATGAAAAACCATTATTGAATACTGAAAATGGATCCGTTTGAGAATGAGGTCAGATACAAATGGATCAAAAAATGAAGGGACAGAGTATGAAAAGCCGAAGCATGAATCCCCAATGTCATGAGGTGAATCTGGTCACAGCCAGACTTTACAGGCTCAATACTCTTTCCTTCTGGAAGGGGGTAAATTGGCTGAAGTTCCCCTCAACCTATGCCAACCCCTTCCAATTCCAATCGATAAAATTAACGTCCGTATTTTCAGGAGATAAGAAGTGACGAGTTCAATTAAAATCCATGGTTTCCCATTATCCGGTCATTCCCATAGAGTGGAGCTGTTCGCAAATCTTGCCAATATTCCTTATGAAGCGATTGTGGTTGATCTGCCGAACGGGGCCCACAAAAAAGAGCCATTTCTTTCCTTAAATCCTTTTGGACAGGTTCCGGTTATCGAAGACGGGGATATTGTCCTGTCTGATTCAAACGCTATTCTTGTTTACCTTGCTAAAAAATACGCGCCAAACTGGCTTCCTGAAGACCCTGAAGGTGCTGCAGCGGTTCAGCGTTTTCTATCTCTGGCCGCTGGTCAAATCAGTTACGGCCCTGCATCAGCACGGTTGATCACAGTCTTTGGTGCAGGCTTGGATGCCGGACGCGCACACGCTGTCGCAAGTTGGGCTTTTGATCGTCTTGAAGCTCATCTGGCGGGGCGGAACTGGCTCGCAGCGGATGAACCAACGATTGCTGATGTTGCTGTTTACACCTATACGGCACACGCCCCGGAAGGAAATGTCGATTTAAGCGGTTATCCGAATATCCGCGCTTGGCTATCCCGTGTTGAAGGGCTTCCCGGGTTTGTTGGAATGAAAAAGACCAAGGTTGGTCTGGCGGTGTAAGAAATTCGTGTGAATTGACGGAGAGCGTTATGCAGGATACTGGTTGGACTGCGACCGATACACCTTTTCACAAAGGTGAAATTGAAGCGCAACGCAAAGTGGGCGTCGCCGAGCAAATGCGTCGTTTTGCCCGGCGTATTGTGCGCCCATATTTGCCTGATCAGCACCGCGACTTTT
Organism: Sneathiella aquimaris; assembly: GCF_026409565.1. Taxonomy (NCBI): domain Bacteria; kingdom Pseudomonadati; phylum Pseudomonadota; class Alphaproteobacteria; order Sneathiellales; family Sneathiellaceae; genus Sneathiella; species Sneathiella aquimaris. Next base: position 2,360,910 of record NZ_CP112881.1, on the reverse strand, counting down.
TCCGTCAGTTGCCGATTGTTTATGTCGGTCATGTTGATGCTCACGGATGGCCATGGGCGACTGCCCTGGTCGGAGAGGCCGGGTTTTTGCAAAGTGATACCTCTGCCGCACTTAGGGTAAATGCCCGGCCGCATCCTCTGGATCCATTGTCTGAAAATCTGCAGGTAAGAACCCGGCTCGGTTTGCTGGGCCTTGAAATGCATACAAGGCGGCGTAATCGATTGAATGCTACTGTTGATAAAGTAGACACTGACGGTTTTTTATTATCCGTTGATCAATCTTTTGGCAATTGTCCGCAATATATTCATACCCGGGAACTTTCCTATGAGAGGCCGTTGGGCACCGCTGTGGAGAGCAGTCAGAGACGTGTATTTCATGAATTTGATGGTCTGGTAAAAATGCTGATTGAAGAGGCTGATACCTTCTTTGTATCCAGCAGTGCCTCTGATGATGTTGCGGATGCTACAGGTGGCGTTGATATGTCGCATCGCGGGGGGCGGCCCGGTTTTGTAAAAATTGACGGCACGCGTCTTTTTGTTCCTGATTTTGTCGGGAATTTTCATTTCAATACAATCGGAAATTTTTTGGTAAACCCCAAAGCCGGTCTATTGTTCATTGATTTCCAGACCGGTGATATGGTCCAATTGACAGGCACAGTTGAAGTTTGCTGGGATAACGAAGGGTTTGAGCATTTTCAGGGTGCGGAACGTGGTTGGGTGTTTACACTGGAAAAAGGAATTTTTCTAAAGGATGTGCTTCCTGTTCGCTGGTCGGGTGGTGTGGCTTCTTTAAATTCCAACCTGACTGGTACTTGGCAGGATGCAGCTTCGGTCGAACAATTGTCCGCCCGTAAAAATGAATGGCGCGACTACAAGATTTTACAATGTGTGGATGAAAGTTCGGTTATTCGATCATTTTATCTATCTCCTCAAGATGGGGAGGCGGTCCCGCATTTTAGTGCCGGACAGTTTCTGCCGGTTAAAGTCCCGGTGGAAGGGGGGGCGCCCCTTATTCGCACCTATACCGTTTCTTCTTCGCCGTTGGATAAAGTCATTCGGATTTCCGTTAAAAAGGAACAGGGCGCGTCGCGCCTTATGCACAACAATTTGCAGCCGGGGGACACGCTGGCTGTGCGAATGCCACGGGGGTCGTTTTCAATGAATACGTCCGAGCGCAAACCCGCGATATTATTATCGGCGGGCGTTGGCATTACCCCCATGGTATCTATGATGCGGGCCGCATTGCAGGATGGTTTCCGTACGCGTGCCTTGCGTCCTGTAACTTTGATCCATTCTTCAAGAAACAGCCGCGAACGTGGCTTTTTTGATGAAATTCAGGATCTGGTGAACAGTGCGGATGGCAGCCTGCAATATGTGTCCCTGTTGCAAGAGGTTGCGCCGCAAGAAGAGCCGGGCATCCACTATCATGACCAAGGATATATAACCCAGGAACTTTTGCAGGAGGTTCTTCCGGGCGAGGGGGCAGAATTCTTTCTATGCGGCCCTGATCGCTTTATGCAATCAGTGTATGATTTGCTTGTTCAGATGGGCGTAAAAGATGAAGATATAAAGGCAGAAGCCTTTGGCCCGGCGGCTATCAAACGAAATGTTGAGGGGAAAAGCGATCCTGCACCGGCTGAAGAAGCGCTTGTCCGGTTTCAGCATTCTGGCGGAGAAACTGTACATCTTTGGCAGGAAAAAGATGGCACTCTTCTAGAGTTTGCTGAACAGCATGGTTTTGCGCCTGATTTCAGTTGCCGAAATGGTGTTTGTGGGACCTGTGCCGTTCCCATGGCATCGGGATCTGTCGTATATGGCCGGCAACCAGATGCTGTTCCAGACGATGGACAGGTTTTGTTATGCTGCTCCCGGCCGGCCATCGGGACGGACGACATTACTGTTAAGATCTGATTGACACGCTGCGTCCGTTTTGAAACACTTGCTCTAATTGAAGCGAGGGTCCTGTGGTACGTCCAATAGAATTTGAAGAAACGAAGGTTTTGGCAGGTGCAATGCGGTGTTTCTGGAAACAGGGATATGCGGCGACCAGTATGCGGGATCTTGAGAAGGTGACGGGCTTAAGTACAGGCAGCATCTATAATAGTTTTGGCAATAAAGATGGCTTGTTTGTTCGTGCACTGGACCATTACGTGGAAACGATTATCAATCGGCGCATCGAAGTTTTTCTGAACCAGGATAATGCCAAAAGAGGCATTCTTGATTTTTTCGAAGACTGCTTGGATAAGCCTGACAGTGTGCGGGAGTTAGGGTGTCTTCTGGTGAATACCAGCGTTGAAAATCATCTGCATTCTCAAGATGTGCGTGAAAAAATGAAACTAGCGCACAAAAAAGTAACGCGAGCCCTGCAGGATACAGTTGTGCGGGGGCTTGAAAATAAACAGATTTTTACAAACAGGACTCCTGATCAGGTGGCCCAGCATTTGGCGATGCTGCTATCAGGGTTACTGGTCAGGTTGCGCTATGACCATGAAACAGACTGGCATAAGGGTACACTGGAGTTGGTGTCAAATTTACTAAACAACTAAAATCAATAAGAAAATTTTTTGCCGTATTTTAGAACGGTTACTTTAAAATGGAGGATGTTATGCACGCGCTCAGGACGCCGGACAGTTGTTTCGACACTCTATCCGGCTATTCATACAAGCCGCACTATCTGATGATTGATGATACTGAAGGCGGACAGCTAAGACTGCATTATGTGGACGAGGGCGCACCAGATGGGGACGTAATTCTTCTGATGCATGGCGAGCCGTCTTGGTCCTATCTTTACCGGACAATGATCCCCGTGTTTGTTGATGCGGGATATCGGGTGATCGCTCCTGACCTCATCGGCTTTGGGCGATCTGACAAGCCTGCCGACCGTAAAGATTATACCTATGCGCGTCATGTTGCATGGATGCTTGACGCTTTTGATCAGCTGTTGATCTCGGACGTTACTCTGTTCTGTCAAGACTGGGGCGGTTTAATAGGTTTACGTTTGGTGGCGGCACGGCCGGATAGATTTGCGCGCGTTGTTGCTGGAAATACGTTTTTGCCCACCGGCGATCAAAAACCATCTGAAGCCTTTTTCAAGTGGCAGGATTTTTCCCAAACAGTACCTGAATTTCCAGCTGGGGGAATTATCAAGGGTGCGACAGTTTCTGATCTTTCCGAGGATGTTGTCGCCGGGTATAACGCCCCTTATCCTGAGGAGCGGTATAAGGAAGGGGCGCGTCAATTCCCTTTGTTGGTCCCATCATCTCCGGACAATCCGGAATCTCAGGCAAATCGCGATGCCTGGGAGGTGTTGAAGGCATGGGATAAGCCCTTTTTGACAACCTTCAGTGATCAGGACCCTATCACACGCGGTGGGGATCGCATTTTACAGAAATTGATCCCCGGCGCCGCAGGACAGGACCATGTCACCATCCAAAATGGCGGGCATTTTCTGCAGGAAGATCAAGGGCCTGAAATTGCCAATGTCATGATCCGTTTTATGCAGAAAAACCCAATTTAAGGAGTTCAAATTTTGTAAACTTGGCGGTTTCAATCCAGAAGGGGTGTAAATTTACCGGTTTTTGAAATCGCCACTTTGTAGGCCGGGCGCTCTCGTATCCTTGTTAGAAAATCAGCTATGTGGGGAAACCTATTTTCAAATCCGACCCGTACTTCAGCGACTTCCAGACAGTAGCCCATGACAATGTCGGCCGCTGTGAACTGGTTGCCTGCCAACCAGGTCCGCTTCTCCAGCGTTTTTTCCATATATCCCAAAATGCGGTAAAGGCGGGGCTCGATGAAGGATGCTTTTACTTGCCCGGCGATCATTTTGGCAATCGGGCGGATAAAAAAGGGTACACCCGTGATGACCCGTTTGAAAATGAGCAGATCAATGAGAAGGGGCGTTAGCGTTCCTTGTGCAGAGTGTAACCAGAAAAGGTAGTCTGCTCGATCCGTGGCGCTTGCTTTGGGACGAAGACTGCTTTCCGGGTATTTATCCAGAATATAGTCGATGATGGCATTTGTTTCTGCCAGCACGAGATCACCATCTGAAATGGTAGGAGAGGTACCAAGCGGGTGCAATTGTTTATAGTCTTCTGGCGCAAGATCATGGGGGCCGCAACGTTTGTAGGTTTTTAAGCGATACTCAACACCTAATTCTTCAAGAAGCCAGACAACCCGAATGGATTGGGAATTTTCCAAGTGATGTACAGACAGCATTTGGGATCCTTTGCTGATCGGTTATAATTTTTTCAGAATGGTATAAAGGGTTTGCAAATCGTTTTGATCTAAGCCGGTCGAGTGGGTCAGTAGAGACTTGTCCGCATCTCTATGCGCTTTTCGGCCGTTTGGTGTAATGGATACATAAACGGTTCTCTGATCGGTCAGGCAGCGTTCTTTAGAGATTAAGCCGTTTTCGCCTAGTTTATTCAGCGTACGTGACACATTCGCGTTTTCATCAAACATGGCCGCCTTTAACTGGTTGACAGTCAGCCTGCCGGTCGAGGATTTGTCCAGAGTATGCAGAATATTCAACTGCAGTAGTGATAGGCGCATTGGTGCGATCAGGCGTTCAAGGCTTGCCTTTTGTTCATGAGCAATACAGCCGATCAAGGTCAGCACCTTTTGTTCCAGCGCCATTTCTGACTCAATAACCAATGACTTATTCGCCATATCTCTCTCCAATGAACGGGCAGCAAGATGGCTGTCCATCCCACTTGCACAATTATATATCATGAAATTTAATTCCATGATATATAATTACTGAAGCCCATGGCCAGGCTGTCGGCTCCTACAGATATACAAAAAAATATGTCCTCTTGTCAGAGACTAAATAAGGAAAAAACCGTGATCAAAATTCATCATTTAAATGACTCGCGTTCTCAGCGGATACTTTGGCTTTTAGAGGAAATGGGCGTCGATTATGAAGTTGTCCCGTATATGAGGGATCTTGAAACTCGCCTGGCGCCGGAAACATTAAAAGCTGTGCATCCGTTAGGGAAATCACCGCTTATGGAAGATGGTGATTTGCTGCTGCATGAATCCGGTGCAATTACTGAATATCTTATTCGCCGTTATGGAAATGGAAAATTCGAGCCAGCACAGGATAGCGCTGATTACCCACATTATGTTGAATGGCTTCATTATGCTGAAGGCTCGGCCATGTTGCCGTTGTTGCTGCGTTTATACACAAGTCGTCTGGGCGACGCTGCCGCGCCGTTAAATCCGCGCATTGACAGTGAAACGATGAACCATTTTGGTTTCATCAACAAACATTTGCAGGGGCGGGAGTTCTTTATTGGGAATAGCCTGACCGGTGCCGATTTTATGATGTCCTTTCCGCTGGAGGCTGCAAATGCACGCGGCGCCGCAGCCGCCTTTCCTGCGATTGCTGACTTTGTTGCGCGGATCCAATCCCGTCCAGCCTATTTGAAAGCGCTGGAAAAAGGGGGCGAATACTCCTTTGCACAGAAAGCTGATTAATTGTCTTTCAGGTGTTGCTTGACACAGGCAACACCTGTTTCATAATTGGTGGAAAATGATGGAATGAGGGTAAAATGAGAGATCTGACGGGTATACCGGCGCAGGACCTGGAGAGTGACTGGATAACATCCAATGCATATCTGGATTATGAAAGCCCCTCAGTGCAGGCGTTTGTGGCGAAAGCGTTAAGCGGCCATGAAAACGCCTCTGAAACAGAAAAGGCGATCATCCTGTTTAAAGCGGTTCGTGACGATTTACGATATGATCCGTATCAGATGACGTTCGACGCCCCGACATATAAGGCCAGTTATATTGCACAGCAGCCAGCGGTGTATTGTGTTCCCAAGGCGATTTTATTAACGGCAGCGCTGCGCTCTATTGGGATACCGGCGGCTGTCGGCTTTGCAGATGTGCAAAATCATCTTAATACGCCAAAATTGGCGGAATTAATGGAAACCGATCTATTTTCCTATCATGGGTTTGTCGCTTTGAAACTTGACGGCAAGGTATACAAAGTCACACCAACCTTTAATAAGGAGCTTTGTGACCGCTTTGGTGTTCAACCGATTGAATTTGATGGTCAATCTGATGCTCTGTTTCATGAATTTGATGCTGAAAAACGACAGCATATGGAATATGTGAAGGACCGGGGCATATTTGAAGAGCCGCCAATTGAAGGCATATTAAGCGATCTAGCCGAGCTTTACCCCAAACTGAAACATAAAACGGCAAGCGGGGCCCGCGAAGCAAATGATCCGGGCTTTTCTGCCTGATTGTTATTTAGGCCGTGTGCCGTCTGCGCATCGTAAAATGCAGTGCCATTCCAAAGAGCAGTGCCCAAAAGGGGGCTCCAATGCCCAGCAGCGTCACACCTGACGCTGTCATGGCAAAGGTCAGGATGGCAGCTTCTCTTTCCTGTTCTTCGTCCATTGCTGTTTTAAGGCTGTTGGCAATGGTCCCCAGCAACGCCAAGCCAGCGATACTCATGACAAGCTCTTTCGGGAAGATCGTAAAGAGACTCGCGACAGTTCCCCCGAATAGTCCGAGCAGTATGTAGAATACGCCTGCCCAGATGGCGGCACGATAGCGTTTAGTCGGGTCGGGATCGACAACATGCCCCATACAGATCGCTGCCGTAATGGCAGCAAGGTTGAAGGCAAAACCACCAAATGGGGCCAGAACAAGGCCTGTAATTCCGGTCCATGTGATCAATGGGGAGGCCGGTGTTTTGTATCCGTGAGCCCTTAAGACGGCAAGTCCGGGCACATTTTGTGAGGCCATCGTGACCATAAAGAGCGGAATGCCAATACCAATGAGTGTTGTTATGTTGAACTGGGGAAAGACAAAGATGGGGGGTGTCAAACTCAGATGCATGGGAATTGATGTCATGAGGTCAATACCAAACGCATATAAGATGCCAACGAGAAAGGTCAGCGGGATCAAGTATCTTGGCAAGAACAGTTTTCCAAGTACATAAGCGCACAGCATTAGAAACACCAAAGTGAACTCGCTTTGCATGGCGATAAATGTGTCCAGACCAAATCGAAGCAATACCCCACCCAGCATGGCGGAGGCGAGGGACTGCGGGACGATTTGCATGATTTTTTCAAACCAGCCTGTGATTCCGCAAAGGGTGATCAAGGCAGAACAGAAAAGAAAAGCCCCGATGGCCTCTGCCATAGGAATGCCGGGAAGACTTGTAACCAACAGGGCGGCCCCTGGGGTGGACCAGGCGGTTACGATTGGCGTTTTAAACCAAAGCGATAATAGAATGCAGTTTAAACCCAGTCCGATGCCCAATGCCCACATCCATGAGCCAATTTCTTCAGGTGATGCGCCGCCGGCAGCTGCTGCCTGAAACACAATCGCCGCCGCACTGCTATATCCTACCAGTATGGATACAAACCCTGCAGAAATATGAGGAAGCGAGAAATATTTCAGCATTTCGGATCCTTTGTGTAAATCAGATCAGACAGATGGGCTGGACCTGCGATTGTGTTGTGCGTTATAACGTCCAGGTCACTCTATAACATTCGTGCGTTATAGCGCACAAGTATTTTGTGAATAAGTGGATGGTGTGGGACTCTGGGAAATAAAGTGATAAATCCAACTGAACATATTGCGAAAAATGTAAAATGGTTTCGTCAGCAGAAAAAGTGGAGTTTAAGCCAGGCTGCTGAAAAAACGGGTGTGAGCAAGGCAATGCTCGGTCAAATCGAGCGGGGAGAGTCCAGTCCAACCATTGCAACTTTATGGAAGATTGTGAAGGGGTTTGATCTGTCGCTCTCGTCTTTGCTGGAACCAGTATCCACCCCTATCGGGGAGGCGGGTACTGTTATTCGGGATGCAAATGCTTTGCGCCGGCAGATCGCGGATGATACGATGTTGGTGGCACCACTTTTTCCCTATGATCCAACGTTACAGTTTGAGTATTTCGAGCTCACATTCCCAGCAGGGTATGAACGATTGTCTGAGCCTCATAAGGCAGGGGTTGTCGAAATTCTGACCGTTATAAATGGCGGGCTGGAAGTTTTGTCGGAAAATACCTGGCATCCATTAACGGCAGGTCAGTCCATTCGTCTGCATGGCGACCAACCACACGGATATCGGAATGGTTCAGCGAATGAGGCTGTGGTCCTAACCGTTATCAATGATCCCGGCGATCCGTGATTTCAGGGCTTCATTCTTTCATAGGATGGCACATCGGCATCCAGATGATGAAAGGGTTGCTTATCGATCGTAAAGATTGCCATGTCTGGTTTATCGAAAAGCGACATATCGTCCAGTGTGCCGGCCTTTAAAACGATTGCGCCCGGCCGAAATTCTGATTTTGTGCAAATATGTGTCCCGCAGTTGCTACAAAACTCACGTGTTCTGGGTTTTTCCAGATCAGAACGGGTGAAAGTCTTAGGTTTCCCTTTTGTGTATTGGAAAGTGCTGTCCGACATAACAAGAAATGCGTTTGGGTGGCCGCCTGAAAAATACTGACATTCCCGGCAATGGCAGTTTCCTTTCATAATCGGTTCGCTTTCAACCCGATACGTCAATTCCCCGCAATAACATCGTCCTGTGATTGTCATGCTATTCTCCCTTGCCTGTTGAGTAAAAATGCTATCACCATCCGCGTGGCAGTATCCAATAAAAACTGTTATCCCAGATTGCTTTCGGCCTGCCACCGTCCTGAATTCACCTCTTCGGCAATCAGGGATAACAGGAGATCTGTCATGGCCTCAACCAGTCGGGTTGCAGGTCTGTCTTTTAACTGTCCAATGAACAGCCGCCGATTGACAAGAGGGCCCTCGATCGGGCGGGCATGCAATTCACCGGATTTTAGATAGTCAGAGACAAAAACATGCGGTGCAAGCGTACATCCCAGCCCGGCAAGCAACCCTGTCGTTATTCCGTTTACAGAATTCAGATGGATTGGGACTTGCGCTTCCAGCCGGTTCAGGATGCTGGGTCGGTCAACAACAGCCCGAACAGAGACACCTTGACGGAGCAATAGTATGGGGAATTTAACGAGATCATCAAAGGTAAGAACGGTGTCAGATGCGCCAATAATCGAGTGTTTGCCAACGCATAACACTTCCTCAGCCAGGATTTGACGGGACGTCACACGGTCATCCTTTTGAGGGTTGTAAAACAGGGCGATATCTACTTCTGACGAAAGAAGGTTCGCGAAAGTACCGCCTGAGAGGCTTTCCACAATCGACAGACGCACATCAGGATAGTCCCGCAGAACCGCCTTCATAAATGGAAGTCCGACGGCCTTCATGACAGTGAACGGTAATCCAATTGCAATTTCGCCAGCGATTGCATCAGACTGGCCGCGTATATCCTGTTCGGCCGACTTTACTGCCTTCAGGATCATTTTTGCATGATCGTACAGCTTGATCCCGGCGGCGGTTGGTTCCATGCCTCTTGGTTTCCGGGTGAATAGCGTAACACCCAGATTTTCTTCAAGATTGGCCAGGTGATGGCTGATCGCGGATTGTGCGACATTGCAATGACTGGCAGCCCTTGAAAGATTTTTCTGCTCAAAAATGGCAATATAATAGGTAAGTTGGCGAATATTCATATGATATCTAAAAATTAGAACGTATTGTTCAAAAGATTATATTTTTAAGAAGGCGTGTCTGGCAATAGGCTATTTGATATAAATTTCCTTAATCAGGTAGAGTTCTCTTATGACGTCACCCCTTCCACTTGCCGGCATTCGTGTCGTCGAAATGAGCCATATGGTTATGGGACCTGCATGCGGTATGATCCTTGTCCAGCTTGGGGCGGAAGTGATCAAGGTTGAGCCCGCCAAAGGGGACAAAACACGTGACTTGAGGGGTATGGGAACTTCCTTTTTTCCTTTGTTTAACAGAGGAAAGAAAAGTGTTGTTCTGGACCTGAATACTGAAAAAGACCAAGCGACTTTTCAGGCGCTTCTTGGGACTGCCGATGTGTTTTTGGAGAATTTCAAAGACGGCTTGCTGGCAAAGCAGGGCTTGGACCCTGAGCTTCTTCAGGAAAAATTCCCCGAACTGATCATCGCCGGGCATAAAGGGTTCCTGTCAGGGCCTTATGAACATCGGCCCGCGCTGGACGAAGTGGTTCAGATGATGTCTGGGCTCGCCATGATGACAGGATCCAGAGAGCGCCCATTGAGGGTTGGCTCTTCCGCGAACGATATCATGGGCGGAATGTTCGGCGTGATCGGTATCCTTTCCGCATTATGGGAGCGGGAAAAGACCGGTAAAGGGAAGAATATTCGCATCGGATTGTTTGAAAATTGCCTGTTCATGGTTGCCCAGCACATGGTGCAGTTTGACATGACCGGTGTTCCTTCAACACCAATGCCGCAAAGAACCCATGCGTGGCCTGTTTATGATATTTTCACAACGGCGGATGATCAGAAAATTTTCATCGGCGTTGTAACGGACGGACATTGGCAAACATTTTGTGAAAGTTACGACCTTCACGAATTACTGGAAGACGAACGGCTGAAAACGGCGACGGATCGTATTGAAGCACGGGCGTGGACAATTCCTGTTGTGGCAAAGACGATCGCCACAATAAACGCCGGGGATCTTGTGTCGAAACTGGATCAGCTGAGCATTCCTTTTGCGAAAATAAACAGCCCGGAAGATCTGTTTAACGATCCTCATGTATTGCGCGAGGGGGGCCTTGTTTCATCTGTCAATTCCGATGGCAACATATTCAGAAGTCCGGCCTTGCCCCTTGAAATGGACGGAAGAGGAATTGGGGAAGGGTTGGATGTACCGGTTTTAGGCGCGGACACAGATGCGATACTGGCAGAATTGGAAGCATTAAAATGACCGATGTTCTTGAGGTTTATCCCGAAAACCGCATCAGCCTTCGAGAGGTAGGTCTTCGCGATGGCCTTCAGATGGTAAAAACATTTCCGGACAGCGCGGCCAAGAAACGCTGGATTGAACTGGAGTTTCAGGCGGGTGTTCGGCATTTCGAAGTCGGATCGTTTTTACCTGCCGCCAAATATCCCATGTTTGCAGATGTCCTTTCTGTCATTGACACGATCAATCGACTGGACGGGGCGCATGGTGCCGCTCTTGCCCTTAACAAGCGCGGCACCATCGATGCTCTTGCAAGTGGTGTCGGTGAAATCGGATGCGTGGTTTCAGCGACTGAAGAGCATAATCTTGCAAATACAAGGCGGACCCGGGCCGAAACCCTTTCTGAAGTCGAGAATTTGTGCCGGATGCGGGACCAGTCAGATCATAAGCCGTTGGTCAATGTCGGGATCGCGATGTCATTCGGATGTTCGATTGCCGGTTCGGTGGACCCAAAAGAAACGCTGCGGATTGCAGAGAAATGTTATGAAGTGGGGGCCGATCTTGTTAGTCTGGCGGATACCGTGGGATATGCCGGACCAAAACAGATCGCAGCGCTCACTGCCGATTTGAACCGAATTTCTAACGGGCGTCCTTTCGGGGTACATTTGCATGATACGCGCGGCATGGGCATCGCCAATGCATCAGCGGCGCTTGATAATGGTGTCTGGTTGCTGGACGGCGCAATGGGGGGGCTGGGTGGTTGTCCGTTTGCCCCAAATGCCACTGGAAATGTGGTTTTTGAAGATCTTGTCTTTTTGTGTGAAAGTAGTGGTTTTGCGACCGGGATCGATATCGAAGCCCTGCGTGAAGTCAGAAAAATTATTGTAGAAGAAATGCCAACAGAACCTCTTTATGGGGCAGTGGCGAAAGCAGGCCTGCCAAAATCCTGGCCGGCTTGATATCAGTATCGAATTTTTTAGGGAGAGAAACGATGAAAAAAATACTCGGGTTAACAGCAGGTATTCTAGCTGTTGCCGCTTCATTTGGTAATGTGACACAAGCAACTGCCGCAACCGAGATGCGCTGTAGCCATCAGTTGCCACCGGCCCATCATATTGCCAAGGTCATTGACCGCTGGGCGGCAGAAATTGAAACCCTGTCAGCCGGTGAAATCGACGTTCAGGTTTTTGGTGCCAACAGCCTGACAGGCGCAAAACAAAATGCAACAGCCGTTGCCAAAGGTGATATCGATTGCGCTTTTTCAATTAATCCTCAGTGGGGCAAAACGCTTCCATTGATGAATGTGACGCTTGGCCCGTTCGCGGTATCCAGTCTGGATGCCCTGAAAAAATGGGATGGTTCTGAAGCTGCTGGTTTCCTTGAAGAAAAATTGCTGACGAAGGGCGTTAAAAACGTTACCTGGCTGTTTACAACACGCAGCACAGCCATCACGTCCAGTGGAAAAAGCCTGATCAAGCCTGCGGATTTTGAAGGTGTGAAAATTCGGGGACTGGGTCCGGTTCCGGATGCGGGATTTGTTGCAATGGGCGCCGCGCCATCTGCGATGTCTGGCAGTAAAGTCTATCAGGCGCTGTCAACTGGTGTTATCGATGCCGGTCTGACCGACGTTTCTGCTGCTGTTTCGCGGAAATATTTTGAAGTTCAGGATCATGTCACCGTGTTGCCTTTGTTCAGCATCTATTTCCATGGCTATGTAAATCCAAAATGGTATGACGGCCTGTCTGCCAAAGGAAAAGCCGCTGTTGATGAAGCGGGCAAAAAAGCCGCTGTCTGGGCGATTGAAGCCTCTGAAGTGTCTGCTGCAAAAGCACCGGGTCAGTTGAAAGAAAAAGGCATGAAGGTTCATATCGCGACAGACGAAGATATTGCAGCCTTGAAAGCAAAAATGTCTCCGGCCTTCGATAAAGCGTTCGGAGAAGCTTCTGGTGACGATGGTAAGAAGCTGCTTGAGCTTATCAGTAAACTATAATCTGATCACTTTTCATGAAAATGTCAGATGAATATGAGGAAGGGGGGGATAACTCCCCTTCTTTTCACGGCAGGGCTTTAGGCTTTCTTGCAAAGCTGGCGGCGGTGTTGAGCGCTGTCCTTATTGTTTTTACCCTGGCAATTACAGGATATAGCGTTCTTCAACGCTATGTGTTTGGAACCCCGCTCACCTGGACAGATGAGCTGTCTGGTTTTCTCGTCGTTGCGATTGTTATGTTGGGGGCGGCCGAAACTTTGCGCAAGGGCGAGCATATCAGCGTTGATTTATTGTCTTCAAAAGCGCGGGGTATTTCCGCGAAGATATTGGGGATTTGGGGATACGTATCTACTGCCTTTGTCGCAGGCGTTCTGTTAATTAGCGGTTGGGCCGCTGTAGAGTTTTCCTGGAATATCGGCGTGTATTCGGATGGTTATCTTGAGGCTCCCTTATGGATACCGCAGTCATTCCTGTTGGTTGGGGGCGGTTTATTGATGCTTCTCGCGATTTCCCGTGCGATTGATTTACTTGTCGGAAAGAGGCAGAAATAATGGCAACGTTTTTTATTCTCTGTCTTCTGATCGTTCTTTTATTAACGGGGATGCCAATTTTTGCAGGCCTCGGCCTGGCTTCCGTTGCAATCATGCTTGTGACAGAAGGCAGCATTTCCAGCGTCGCAGATACGGTTTTTGCCAAACTGGATAATGGTTTGCTGACAGCAATCCCCATGTTTGCATTTATGGCCCATGTAATGATCAAATCCAGAGTAGTGGATGATCTTTATGAAGCGGCAAACGCGATGGTGGGGCATTTTAAAGGGGGATTGGGTGTTGCGACCGTTCTCTCCTGCACAATCTTTGCCGCCATTTCCGGCTCATCGGTTGCAACGGCGTTGACCATTGGTTCCAGTGCTATTCCGCAGATGCAACGGTTTGGATATCGACCAAGGGATGCCTATGGTGTCATCGCTGCGGGCGGAACGTTGGGTATTCTTATCCCGCCGTCGGGGCCCCTTATTCTGTATGCGATTGTGACAGAAACCTCCATTGGCGCCTTGTTTTTAGCGGGTTTTGTTCCGGGTATTTTAATGGCCCTGATCTTTGCTTTTCATTGCATTTCGCAAGCCTATTTCCAGAAAGAACGGAAAGATAGCAGCTGGATTGGCTGGAAAAATTGTGGTTCTGCCCTAAAGCGTTCAATCTGGTCGTTATTAATGCCACCGCTGGTCCTTGGAGGCATATATTCAGGGATATTTACCGCGTCGGAAGCGGCTTCAATTGGCTGTATTTACGCGCTTCTTGTCGGTGCGTTTGTGTATCGGAATTTCGGTTTTAAAGAGCTGGGTGAAACGGCGTATGAAACGGTTCGTACAACCGCAATGCTGTTTATGATTTTGGCAGCGGCAGCCATGTTTGGGCATGCGGTGACAATTATTCGTCTGCCAATTGAGCTTATGGAAAGTGTGACCGCCCTTGGATTGTCTCCACTTAGTTTCATTCTGGTGGTAATGCTGGTTATCTTTGTGTTGGGTATGTTTCTCGAGACCATTTCCATCATTCTGATTACAACACCGATCATTTTACCGGCTCTTATTCAGTTGGATATTAATCTGATCTGGTACGGCATTTTGTTAATGATCAATCTGGAGCTTGCCTTGATTACCCCGCCGGTTGGCATGAACCTGTTTGTTATCAAAGGCATTGCCAATGCCCCCTTGGCCGAAGTCATACGGGGGTCTTTGCCGTATGTCCTGTTGATGCTGCTGGGGCTGTTCCTTGTAATGATGATACCCGGTTTAGCGTTGTGGCTTCCTGAAATCGCAGGGTTTGGCCGTTAAGCACCATTGGTTTTTGTTTCCGTCGGGCCGGGCAAATTTTTATGCCTGTTGTCCGGCGGTCAAAAAACGCAAGACGAAAGTGTTTCTCTGGCTTATGGTTTTTGCGAAGGAGCCAAAATGAGCACAGAAACACTCGACATACTTCTTACTCAAATTCAGGCCTGCCGTCTGTGTCATTCTGTTTTACCAGAGGGCCCGCGGCCGGTTGTTCAGGCCTCCGCTTCGGCGCCCATTCTTGTTGTTGGTCAAGCGCCCGGGCGCCGCGTACATGAAACCGGGATCCCGTTTAATGACCCCAGTGGGGATCGACTGCGTCAATGGATGGGCATAGAACGGGACCAATTTTACGACGATACGAAAATCAACATCGTTCCAATGGGGTTCTGTTTTCCAGGAACGGGTAAATCAGGAGATCTTCCCCCGCGGCCTGAATGTGCAGAAGCATGGCGTTCGCGGCTGATGAGAAAATTATCCTCTGTCCGCCTTACGCTTGTTATCGGGCAATATGCGATGGATTGGCATTTGGGGGACCGGAAGCGAAAAACAGTGACTGACACTGTCAAAAACTGGCAGGAATACTGGCCAGATATTGTTGTCCTCCCACACCCTAGTCCTCGAAATAATATTTGGCTGAAACGCAACCCCTGGTTTGAAGTTGATGTCATTCCTATGCTTCAGGAGAGAATTCAGAAATTGATTTAGGGTTTTTGTTTAAATAATTGAATTAGTTTTTATTTTTTCTGTATTCAGGAGGCGTTTTTCCGGTCCATCCTTTGAAGGCGCGGCTAAAGGTGGGGGCGTCGAAATAACCGGATAGCACGGCAATATCGGCTACCGACAGATCAGTATCCGTTAAATACTGGCAGGCGATATGACACCGCACTTCATTTTGAATGTCGCGAAAACTGGTGCCTTCTTTTTCAAGATGACGCCGCAGGGTTCTGGTATCCTGATTGAGGAGATCCGCCACGTTTCGCATGGTGAGTGAGCGCGAACGATCCTCCATGATTATTTTACGAATATGTTCAGTGAGCCCTGAAGAAGAATGCATCCGTGACAGGATTAATTTGCATTGTTCCCGATAAGCGGCCGAATGAGAAATATAGGATGCTGACAAAGGGCGTTCTGCAAAGGCCCGGTCATATATTAACCGATCATGGGGCTGCGCATAGGAGACCGGAATCCCCAACAGTTTTTCATAGCGACTGTAATCATCGGGCTTGTCCCTTGTAAGTTCCAGTCGGCAGGTGTCTAAAGGATGCCCCGTGAGTTCGCGTGCCCGTGCCAGATTTGCCGAAAAAAACAGATCCAGAAAGAAATCCGGTATTTCAGGCCAGAGAGGAGGCAGTAAATAGCGAATTGCCATGCGCTGCCCGGAAAGTTCAAGACTGACAGGATTTCGCGGGGTCGGTTGTAAAACCCAGATATGATCCAGCATTAACTGCTGTGACTTTAGAAGGGTATCACAATGCAATATCGCATGTCCCAAGATGCCATAGGATAATGTAGTGGTTTTAAGGCCCACGATTAAACCGAGGCGTTTTTCCTGACTCTCTTGAACGGCATAATAGGCAAGAAGTCTCAGTCTGGTAAGGCGGTCCTCATTGCATGTTTCAAGCTGCTGCTTGATTGGCAATGTGGGTATTCGTTCCTTTTCAAGGAAAGAAAAAAGCGAATTTTCAAAAGCGAGGCGCTTTATCATGTCCTGTATTGCCTATCATGTTGTCCCTTTTTGCCCTTTTTGTGTAACGCGTTTATCCGCATTATGAAAACAGAAATTAATCGGGGGACTAAATGACAGCATTTCAAACCATGCTAAATCCGTCAGAGGATGTGATGAATATTGCCAAAAGCTTTTCTGAAGAAATTCGGACGCGGGCAAGCGAGTTTGAGGTACAGGGATATGTCTCACAGGATCTTGCCGATCGGATTGCAGAAACGGGTCTTTATCGATTATGCACACCAAAAAGCCTCCATGGATTGGAGAAATCTCCGCTAGATTATGCGGCAGTCACAGAATATCTGGCCTATGCAGATGGTTCGGTCGCATGGGTTGTTTTTATTGGTATTACCTCGGCAATATCCGTTTCAAACCTGCCAGAGGACGCAGCCCGGCGGATTTTTCACTCGGATCCAAAGGCCATTACCGCTGGTGTCTTCGCGCCAATGGGGCGGGCTGTCAAAACGGTTCAGGGTGACAGGAGAGGGTATCGGTTAACCGGACAGTGGCAGTGGGGGTCAGGGTCCCGAAATGCGGCTTATATATCGGGAGGAGGGTTTGTAACTGACTCTGAAGGTACAATTCTCAAGACATCGGATGGCCGCCCGGATCAACGAGCCTTCTTTATGCCAACGACTGAGATCGAGTTGCTTGATACCTGGCAGGTTTCAGGGTTGAAAGCGACCGGTTCAACCGATTTTCGGGTGCGGGATTTGTTCGTGCCTGAAGACATGACATTTGATGCCACCCGGATGTCCGCCCCAGACGGTGCCATTCATAAATTTCCTATTTTTGCACTGCTTGGCATTGGAATTGCCGCCGTTGCTTTGGGTCTTGCGCGGGCGTCGTTGGATGAACTGGTCGGATTTGCAAGCGAGAAGACGCCGCAGGGAAGTAGCAAGCCGCTTGCTCTAAAACCATCAACTCAAAGTCAGGTGGCCAAAGCGGAAGCGGAATTGCGGGCGGCCCGCCTGTTTTTCTATGAGTCCATTTCAAGAAGTTGGCAAAAGGCGACGCAAGGAGAAGAGCCGAGCATTGAGGATCGCCGGGATATCAGATTGGCGACAACCCATGCGACCAACTCGGCCGCCAGGGTTATTGACCGAATGTATCGGTTGGGCGGAGGAACGTCTGTCTATGCTAAAAGCCCGTTGCAGCGCCATTTCAGAGACGTCCATGTAGCGACTCAGCATATGATGGTCAGCGACGCGACGCTGGAGTTGGTCGGAAGGTTATTTGTCGGCGTGGAAACAAACACTGCCCAGCTATAAAGAGGCGGTGAAATAGGGGATTGAAAAAAAGCTATACTTTTAACTACGTTTTTAGTAGCTATATTAAAAAACAGTCTAACGATGAATAAATAATAGGAACAAGCTGTGCCCCGTAAACTTGACAAACTCTTTTCGCCGTTTTCTTCTCCAAAACTTTCGTTGCCCAATCGGTTGGTGATGGCACCAATGACCCGGTTTTTTTCGCCAGATGGCGTCCCGGGCCAGAATGTGGCCGACTACTATCGTCGCCGTGTAGAAGGGGGAACCGGGCTTATCATTACGGAAGGGACTGTGGTGAACGATCCTGTTGCGTCTCCACACCCCAATGTTCCTCATTTCTACGGTGAAAAAGCATTGGCCGGCTGGGAAAATGTGGTAAAGGCTGTTCACGGAGCTGGCGGCAAGATTATGCCGCAAATCTGGCATGTTGGAATGGCACGGCGGGCAAACGAGGCACCTAATCCTGAACTGCCGAACGCCAGTCCCTCTGGCATCTTGCACAATGAAAAGAAAATCGCCGAGCCCTTAACAGAAGACGAGATTGAGTTTCTGGTCAAGGCCTATGCGGATGCCGCAACGGCCGCCAAGAATATCGGATTTGACGGCGTGGAAATTCATGGTGCCCATGGATATCTGATCGATCAGTTCTTTTGGGAACAGATGAACCGGCGGGAAGACGAATATGGTGGTGACCAAGTAAAACGGACATCATTTGCCGCCAGAATTGTCGCTGCCATTCGGGCCGCAACGGGCGATGAATATCCAATTGTTTTTCGGTTCTCCCAATGGAAGCAGCAGGATTATAGTGCCCGTTTGGCCGAAAGCCCAGAAGAGCTGGCCGCGTTTCTTAAGCCACTGGTTGAGGCGGGAGTCGATATTTTCCACTGCTCAACCCGCCGATATTGGGAACCGGAATTTGAGGGTAGCCCATTAAATCTTGCAGGATGGACGAAAAAACTGACAGGTCTGCCAACTATCACGGTGGGAAGTGTTGGTCTGTCCAAAGACATGATGTCATCGTTTAAGGGCGAAGACTCCGGGACCCGCAGTTTTGAGGATCTCGGCGACCGGCTGGAGACAGATGAATTTGATCTGGTGGCCGTTGGCCGCGCCCTTATTCAGGATCCGGAATGGCCAAAGAAAGTGCGCGAAGGCCGCATGGATGAACTGGAAGATTACTCTGCTAAATCACTTGCAGAATTGGTCTAAAAAATAAACGTACCCTATTGATCTCGTTGAGTATTGTCTGTTCAACGAGATCTAGTATTTTGTTGTGTAAGAAGAGCCTTCAGGCAGTCAAGGCGAGGAGAAGAGAAATCCCTTCGCCAAGCTAGGAGGGTCTGAATGTGAGCATACTCACCGTCTAGAGGCAGCGTCTGAAATGTACCGTCCAATTGCACCCGTGACAACACGGACTGGGGGATCACACTAAAGCCACTTCCCGCCGAGACGGAGGCAAGAATAGCCAGATAAGAACTTAACGAATGTGTTGCGGACGGAAAAATTTCATTCTCCATCAACCATCGCTCCAGATAACGTCGATAGGCGCAGCCAACTTCAAACGCGATCAACGGGCGACCATTTAAATTAACGCCAATTTCCAAAGAAGGGTAGTTAGATGGGGCAATCAGTACCAGTTGCTCTTCAAAAACCGAAAGGCTATCAAGGGTCGGGTCCGTCAGTGGCTCAGCAACAAACGCCGCTTCAATTTCATACTTTTGAAGGCGGGTCAGCAACGCGCCTGCGGTTCCCGTCACCAACTCAATCTCAATTGCCGGGTAAAGGGCGTGGTATTTAGACATATAAGCGGGCAGGCGGGCCGCCGCTGTGCTTTCCATTGCGCCAATCCGGAACGATCCGGAAGGCTTTCCCTCGCGAAATGCTTCTGTGGTTTCTTCAGACAAAGAATGAAAACGTTCTGCGTAAGATAAAAGCAATTTCCCGTCGGCCGTGAGATCCAGACCTCTATTCTTCCGTAAGAACAGCGATTTGCCTAGGTTTTCTTCAAGTTGTTTGATCCGCGTACTGATGTTGGATTGTACACGCCCCAGCTTTTGAGCAGCTTTTGAAACACTGCCCTCCGCCGCAACAGTTCGAAAAATTTCCAAGGCCTGAAGGCTTATATTTTGCATTTTAATATCTCTTTTATAGAAACCAACTATCACTATTATTCACTTTTAAAGATATACGATGGTTGGCATAATCGGCAAGTATCAAGTTCGGGTTTGTATGGTGGGCAAGAGTAGCGTTGATGGAAATGGAAAAAGATAATTCGCTGAGAATTACGGTTATTGGTTTTACAACCCTCGTCATTGCGATGGGGATAGGCCGCTTTGTGTTTACCCCGATTTTACCGTTGATGCAGAATGAAAATCTATTGACGGTATCGGAAGGGGGATGGATCGCCTCTGTTCATTTTCTTGGGTACTGGATTGGCGCGACGGTTGCCTCCCGGCTTCCGCTGGCACCAAAACTGGTCCTTAAGGTATCCCTTGTGATCATTGGTCTGACAACCCTGTTGATGGGTCTGACCGACCTTATTTCCCTTTGGTTAATTCTGAGATTTCTGGCCGGTGCCTTGAGCGCTTTTTGTCTTGTGATGGTCGGTGGCTTTTATATCGAGTATTTGGCCAGGCACGGGCAAGTGGCGATGCAGGGGGTTGTTTTTTCTGGCGTGGGCGGGGGGATTGCCTTATCTGGCCTGGCCGCCTTGGTGATTATGCAGTCGGGCATTGGAAGTTCACAAAGCTGGATTATCTTCGGCGCTGTCATATTGATCGCGGCAGCGTTTCTTTTCCTTTTGATAGGTGAAGAGATCCCTGGAAAAAAAACGACGAAATCCGCTGAGCTTACCGCTGAAAAGACCCCTTTGAATTGGCGGAATATTATAGCATATGGTGCTACGGGGGTGGGGTATGTCATACCGGCAACCTATTTGCCAGTAATGGCGCGCACCGTTATCAATGATCCGCTGATTTTCGGATGGAGCTGGCCAATTTTTGGAGGGGCTGCGTTTGTTTCGACCATTCTTGCAGCCCGGTTGCAACGTCACTTTTCAAATGCCACCATCTGGCGGATCAGTCAGCTTGTCTTGGGGGCGGGGCTATTGTTGCCTTTGATATCCGGCCATATCGGGATGATTTTATTGTCCGGGTTATGTGTTGGCGGTACGTTTATGATTATTACCATGATGGGAATGAAAGAAGCGCACCGATTGGCACCAGCCTCGGATGCGCTTCGCCATATTGCGGCGATGACCGCAGCATTTGCCGCCGGTCAGATGTTTGGCCCGTTAATCGCCGGTTTATTATATCAGGTGAACAGTACATTCACCCTGTCCCTCGTGCTGACAAGTGCTGTTTTGTTCGGAACCGCATTTCTGGTTCGAAAATAAGGTAGCATTCAGGAAACTGCTTGAAGTCCTTTTAACCAGGACACAGCTTCCTTCCAAAGAGGTTCGGATTTCGCACGGAAATATCCAAAGTGACCGAGGGAGCTGATCCCTTCTGTTTGAGGGACGATATGGCGTCTTTCAAGATTTGGGTAAGCTTTCATCATGGCATCGACAGATTTTTCAGTGCCCCATTTATCGTCGTCAATGCTGTAGGCAAGAACAGGAATGTTAAATTTATTGTAACGATCAAGGGGTAGGGTTTTGTCGCCTAGAATATAGTCCTGATGGCGACACCAACCGGCCCATTCTGAACTGACCTTACCCGGTAAATCTTCGCCCCCGAACCAACTCCATGGCATGTATCCCAAAAGGAAACCGGTAACCGGGAGTGTAACCCAACTGTGAAGCAGAACCATCAATTTCTGTTCCCCGCCCTGCAGGCGCCAATGACCGCTTTGTGCAGATACGGTCAGCATTCCGGCGATATTGTCGATATTATCCATAAGGCCGGCGGCCTGACCTCCAAAGCTGTGGCCGATCATAAAAATTTTGTCCGGGCATTTCTCGGACCTGAGCCAGTCGACCATGCCGGCCATATCCTGCAATGCCCAGTCCCTCATACGCGCAGTGAAACCACGAAGATTTGCAGGCCGGGAGCCGCCAATGCCACGGTAATCGTATGTCAAAACGGAAAAACCCTCCTGAACCAGAAATTCCGCATAGTTTTTGTAGAACTGACGCGGAACGGCAGTTGCGCTGTTAATCAGCACAAAATGTGAGGACGGTATATTCGCTGTGAAAAGGGTCGCACTGAGTGGGTATCCGTCTTTTGCCGGAAGCGAAAGGTTCTCTTGAATAACAGTCATGGGTTTATGTCCTTATTTTTGAGATGACTGAAACGGTTTCAGGAGATCTGACAACTGGTCCCGCATGATTTGCAGGGGGGCGGTACTGTTTTGTGCTTTTGCAAGCAAAAGTGCCCCTTCGATGGCAGATATCGTTGTAATTGCCAATTGATTGGCTTTCTCTTCTGGAGCGCCGAAGACATGGATTTGCTCGGCGAGTAATTTTTCGTATGATGAAAACGCATTGGCACAGGCCTTTTGTACCATCGGAACATCTGCAGCCGTTTCCAACGCAACAGTGGCAAGAGGGCATCCTTTTCGGTAGCCGCTTTCCTCCAGCTGCTGAATATAATAATCGCAGAATGCCTGAATACCCGCCACCGGGCTTCCCGTTTTGTCGATTAGTTTTTGCAAGGATATCAGCATCTTCTGACCCGCGAAATCGACGGCGCCAGCGGTCAATCCTTCTTTCCCATCTGGAAAATGGTGGTAGAGCGAGCCCTTAGGGACCCCGCTTTGACCAATAATGTCAGATAACCCCATCGCATTATAACCCTTTGTCCGCAGGAGCAGGGATGTTGCTTCGAGTAATTTTTCACGGGTTTTTGATGATTTTGAATACACAAAGATTTCCAAATTTAGACCAGTTGGTTTAAATGTACCGACTGGTCTAAATTTGTCAAATCATTTGTCAACTTCTAGAAATGGTGTGAATAGCTTACAAGTGCACCAACCCGGTGGTTTTCTTCATTTTCTTCGTCCTGATATTTGTAACCAACTCCCAGAAACACCCCGCTATCGAATTCATAACCGATCGACGCTTGTACGATGTCTCCGTCAATGGCTTCGTCGATTTCTACAGGGTTGTCATTGCGGATATGGCTCCATGTAGAGCCGACATTCCAATTTTTGTAGGTGATTTCCAAACCTGCTGTATGCCAGGTACGATCGTGGGCGGCTTCGCCGTTCAAGTGCTGAATATGCATGATCTCCCCGATCATTCTGCCTTCGAAATCCTTGGTAAAGCGGTGTTTGTAGTTCAACGAAACAGAATACCGGTTTTCATCCTCTTCATTGTTTTTACCGGCGGCCTGATGAGCAAAACCAATCCGATAGGATAGCCCCTGTACGATATTATTGTTTAATGAATAGAAATCCTGCCCGCCTAATGAGACTGCAAACGAGGACAGATCTTCTGTATTTGAAACACCGCCATCTTGCTTTTCGACCGGATCTTGGCGGTTTAATAACGCACCACTTAGGAAACTTGTATCTGCAAAAAAGCTGCTGGCTTCGAGTTTATGCCGTCCGAAATCTCCCGCATCAAGTTTGAGATTTGCACCGAGCCCAATTTTCTCACGTAGCGCATATTCATGAATAATCTGATATCCGTAAATGCCCGGAAACTGGTGATAATCGAAACCAACCACAGGAGAAAATTTACCGGCCAACAACCCAAAATGGTCGGTTTCATAGCGAATATTCAGATCTCTGATTTTGAGGGTGTGATCGTCAAAAAACCGACTGTTACCTTCCGCTGCATTTCCGCCGCCGCCATGATCATGGCCCGCAGGCTCTCCTTCCAGTTCGATAACACTGTTGAGCGAGAGGCCGGTAGAGAAAACATACCCCAAATCCAGATGAGTATGGCTATAGGTTTCTGAAATTTCCTCGTCTTTTTCTTCGGCTTTATAGACAACATCGCTGTGTATCTTGGTATCCAGATGTCCATAGAATCCAGCGGCACCGTGAGGGGAGTACGAGGCATTGCCGTGATCGTGATCGTGTCCGTCACCGGCAACAGCCAGAGCCGGGAGAAAACTGAGTGCAGTGACGAGCGAATAGATTTTAAAAGATAAAGGTTGCATTGTGAGTCCACTTTATGAAATGTTATAACATAACAAATCTAGATGGGCGAATTTGTCAACGCCTTTTTTAAAATATGGGTCTGAACCCCTTTGAAATAGGTTGCTAAATAGTCTTGACTTGGAATAGTTATATTATAACATAACCAAAATTTTTTAGGTAAAGTGATGAAGAAATACGTACTGGCAGTTGCCGTCGCATGTGCGCCCTTTTCCCTGTCTTTTGCGGCAGAAACCAAAGGTGTGATGACAACCATCGCTCCGTTACATTCTTTGGTCCAAGGGGTCATGGGAGAAACGGGAGAGGCTGAATTGTTAATACAGGGATATGCGTCCCCCCACAATTATCAGTTAAAGCCTTCGCAAATCCGCAAGTTGCAAAAATCTAATTTTGTCTTCTACATTGGAGGCGGCTTCGAAGGGTTTCTTTCTAAAACGCTGGAAACATTACCCTCGCATATTCGAAAAATCAGTATGGCGAATAAAGCCCGACTGGAAGTTCTGGAAAATCGGGCAGGAGGGGCTTGGGAGGCGCACGCGCATTCGGGTCACGCGCATGAAGGAGATGAACACGATAGTGAGCACGGCCAAGAGCATGAGCATGAACATCAAAAAGATGAGGGTCATGATCATGAGAAAGACCATGCGAAAAATCACGGCCATGATAAAAAACATGCTGATGAAGAAGACCATAAACACGCTGGTGAAGTTGAGCATAAGGACGAACACGAACACGAACACGAACACGAACACGGCTCATCTGATGGCCATGACGCTGATATGCACAGCACCAGTGACGATCATCATTTTTGGCTTGATCCAGACAATGCCGTGGAAATTGTAAAAACCATTACGCGCGAGCTGTCTGTTGTCTATCCCGAAAATCAGGATTTGTATAAACGGAATGCCAAAGCAATGATTGCCCGTATTCGCGCGACTGATCAACAACTGGCAAAAGAACTGGAAGCAATAAAGGATATTCCCTATATCGTTTTTCATGATGCCTACCAGTATTTTGAAAAACACTATGAGCTGACTGCTGTGGGATCGATCCTGTTAGAGCCGGATGAAAAGCCGGGTGTTGGTCGCATTCGGGAAATTCGTCGTAAGCTGATCGACAGCAAAGCGGTTTGCATTTTCAGGGAGCCACAATTCTCCGATAAACTTGTTAAGACCGTTTTGGAAGGGACTGAGGCCAAAAGCGGAACGCTGGACCCTATCGGTTCAGAAATAGCGGTTGGAGAAAATCAGTATACAGACCTGTTAAAAAGCTTGTCGCGCGGGTTGCAGGACTGTCTTAAGTCACAGAAATAGATTATGCTGGAATGTAACAAAGTATTCTATCATTTTGATAATCAACATATATTAAGGGATGTGAATGTCACCTTGGAGTCGGGAGCTCATCTGCTTGTTCATGGGCCGTCCGGTTCTGGAAAAACTACGCTTTTGTCACTTTTGGCGGGGCTGATCCCGGTCACTGAAGGCACTATTCATTTTAATGGTGTTCCTTTTCATCACCTGTCTGCCACTGAGGTGGACAGGTTTCGCGGAACCAATATGGGGTTTGTGTTCCAATCCCATCACATGGTTCCGTTTCTGACTGTGGAAAAGAATTTGATGCTGCCTGGCTTGATGAGCGGCAGAGAGCCCGAAGAAGGAGCGATCATTTCGTTGCTTGAACGGTTGGAAATAGGCCATCTCTTGCAAAAGAAAGCCAGTATATTGAGCGGCGGTGAAAGTCAGAGGGTTGCCATTGCCAGAGCCGTTATCGGGCGTCCTAAATGGATCTTGTGTGATGAGCCAACTTCTGCGCTGGACGATAATTCAGCAAATCTTTCTGTCAATCTACTGAAGGCAGAGGCGGAGAAAGTTGGGGCGTCCCTTATCATCGTCACCCATGACAGTCGCTTGAAAGCGATGTTTCCAAATGATCAGCGACTGGATCTAAAAATTTGGGAAAAAGCATGACCCTTGTAACGCTTTGCTTGCAGTATTTACGCTTTAGGCCTTTCGCGACAACCCTTCATATCGTTTCCATGGCTGTTGGAATGGCGATGGTTACTTTATTGCTGCTTTTTTCTGACTACTTGCAGCATCGCTTTCTCAACGAAGCCGCCGAAATTGACCTTGTGGTTGGTGCTAAAGGAAGTCCGTTACAGCTGGTCCTGTCGTCAATTTATCATCTGGATATTCCCCCTGGAAATATCGATTATAAACGGGCTATGGCGATAAAGCAGAACCGACATGTCAGGAAAGTCATTCCGCTCGCACTTGGGGATCAATATAGGGGGCGGCGGATCGTCGGCACCAGCTCAGAATATCTGGAATATTTTGAATCTGAATTTGCAAACGGCGGCATATGGCAAAATCCGATGCAGGTGGTTCTTGGTTCTACCGTAGCGCAAGAAACGGGGATGGTCATAGGCTCTGCCTTTTCGGGGAACCATGGTCTTGTCGGGCAGAAAGGCGCGCATCGTCATGACGACCACCCGTATCGTGTGGTTGGAATTTTAAAGCCAACAGGCCGTATCATTGACCGTTTGATTGTAACACCCGTGCAATCGGTGCTGGATATTCACCAATCGGAGGGTACGGCATCCAAGCCAGAGATCACAGCCTTGCTGGTCTTTTATCGAACCCGGGCGGCTGCCTATGGTTTGCCGCGTCAAATTAATACCCAAACACCGTTCCAGGCGGTTAGTCCCTCCTTGGCGATGACACGACTTTCATCCATGATCGGTATCGGTCAAACGGTGTTGAATTGGATCGGAGGAGGGTTGCTGTTATTGTCACTGGGCGGTGTTTTTGTTGGACTATTGTCCGCGATCCAGCAGCGTAAATACGACTTGGCTCTTTATCGTGTTCTGGGGGCGCGGCCTTCCAAAATTTTTGCCATTGTTTTGATGCAGGGTCTTTTTATTGCCGTTATTGGTAGTATCCTAGGGGGTATTGGCGGGCTGGTAGGTTTTGAAATTTTGGTAACTGTATTTCTGAAAGGAGAGGGACTGAATGTTGAAACCCTCCTTCACAAGGCAGAGCTTTTCTATTTATGGGGAAGTGTTGTGGTTATATCAGCGCTTATCTGCCTTGTGCCGGCCTATAGGGCCTATAAAATCGACATTCGGCATTCCTTGATGGGGGGGCAGGTGTGAAGCAATTTTTCTATTTGAGCCTGATCCTGATGTTTTCATTTGCCGGTTCGTTGCAGGTTCAAGCCTTAAGTGAACAGGAACTGACCGAGCAGGAACGGTTGGATTTTGAACAAAACTGGAAACCGCTTGCGGTAACGGGGGATGCAGTTCCCTGGACGATCTTTGCAGCGACAAAATCCTTTGAAGTCTGCAAGACCGAAAAAGACGGATATGATACCTGTTACTTAAAACCAGTTTATGGCGATGATGTTAGAAATCTGGATGGAACCACGGTTACAATCATGGGATATATGTTTCCCTTGGAGCAAACAGCAGAACAGAAGAATTTTTTAATCGGACCGTATCCATTAAGCTGTCCGTATCATTATCATATCGGCCCCGAAAATGTGATTGAAGTGATCGCGCCAAAGGGCATCGCTTTCTCCTTCGACCCGATTACAATCCGTGGCACGTTATCTGTGCGATATGAACAGGAAACCGGTGTCTTCTATTTTCTGGAAAACGCGACAACGCTGTAAGTTGTATGGTTGACGGTTTTCGGCTTCGGGGTATCCTCTGGGCAACGAAACTTACAAAAAATCAGGAAGCCGCCATGCCAGCACAAGAAAACGAAACCGTTTTGGTTGAAAAAAAGGGTGCCATCACCACAGTAACAATAAATCGGCCAGAACGGCGTAACGCAGTGGATTATCGCACGGGACAGCTTTTGCTTGAGGCTTTTGATAATTTCGATGCCGACGATAGCCAATCGGTTGCAATCCTGCGGGGAGCGGGAAAATATTTCTGTGCCGGGTTTGATTTGAAATCCCTGTCTTCAAGTGAGCTTTCTTACGAACCGGAGGGTGATGGGGTGATGGGGCCGACACGCAGACTTCTCAGTAAACCCGTTATCGCTGCGATAGAGGGATATGCCGTCGCGGGAGGGCTCGAACTTGCGCTGTGGTGTGATCTGAGAGTGGTTGCTGAAGCCGCCCGTTTCGGCGTTTTCTGCCGTCGCTGGGGCGTTCCGTTAATTGATGGCGGTACCGTTCGTTTACCTCGATTGATTGGCCATAGCAGGGCGCTTGATATGATTTTGACCGGGCGTGAAGTGGACGCAGGCGAAGCTGAACGGATGGGCCTGGCGAACCGTCTGGCGGCGGAAGGAGAGGCTTATACGGAAGCGGTTAAATTGGCGGAACAATTATGTTCGTTCCCGCAAACCTGTTTGCAGGGGGACCGGTTGACGTCTTACCGGCAATGGGGGATGAGTGTGGAAGACGCCCTTCGTCTTGAAGGAGTGGAGGGCGAAAAAGCCTTGAAACAGGAAGCACAAACAGGGGCGGCGCGCTTCGCCTCAGGATTAGGGCGAAGCGGGGATTTTTCTAAAATATAAAGATATGCCTGATTAAACAGCAATGGTTTTGAGGATATCTCTCATAAATTGAGGTAAGGGAACAGGGCGGTTGGTTATTCGGTCCACATATACGTGGATAAAGTGACCTTCAGCGGCGGCTTCCTGTTCCTTATCCCTGAATAAGGCGATTTCGTATCGTACGGAACTATTTCCCATATGGGCGACTCGGACGCCCGCTGTCACAATATCGGGGAAGACGATGCTTTTCGAGTAACGACACTGTGTTTCGACAACAAGACCAATCACTGTACTTTTTTGAATATCCAGCGCACCGTTTACCACAAGAAACTGGTTCACGGCGGTATCGAAGTAACTGTAATACTGAACATTATTCACATGTCCATAGGCGTCATTATCCATCCAGCGTGTTGGGATGGTCAGGAAATGCGGATAATCCCTGCGGGAACTCAGATCTTTTCTGGCGTTCATAAATTAAAGCGCTTTCTGATAGATGGTCAGGGCATCCTGATGCGTGACGGGCCGTGGATTATTGACCAGAAGTCGTGTTTGCTCCATCGCCGCATCCGCCAGTTTAACAAGGTCCTGTTCTTGAATGCCGACTTCGCGCAAAGTAGTTTCGAGCCCAAGTTCCCGCGACAGGTCAGCAAGGCGGTCAATGAAGTCCTGACATATTTTTTGTGAACCGCCTGTCTGGTCGATATCCGGAAAAACCAACGGCGCCAGAGCCGCATAATCTTCCCCACATTCCGGTGCATTGAACCGCATTACTTCCGGAAGAACCAGCGCGTTCGAAAGTCCATGGGGAACATGGAAAATTCCACCGATCGGATAGGCAAGAGCATGAACAGCAGCGACAGGTGAATTGGCGAATGCCTGTCCGGCAAGGCAGGCACCTAACAACATGTTTGAGCGGGCTTCGCGGTTTTGACCTTCTTTGACGGCTGTTCGGATATTGGCACCTAGAAGTCTGAGGGCTTCTTTTCCTAATGTTGCCGAAAGAGGGTTATTGTTCGCACCGCGAGAGGTAAAGGCTTCGATGGCGTGTACCATTGCATCGATCCCGGTAGCGGCTGTCACATGCGGCGGCAACCCCAAGGTCAGATCAGCGTCCAATATGGCTATGTCTGGCAACAGTTTGCGGGAAACCACACCTTTTTTGGTTTCTGCACCGACAGTTACAATAGAAATGGGTGTTACTTCAGAACCGGTTCCGGCGGTCGTCGGTATCAGAACAAGTGGCAAACGATTTCCCTTAATCATATCGATCCCGTAAACATCACCGAGTTGTTCATCTCCCTTTGCCAGCAGGGCAACCAGCTTGGCGACATCCATGGATGAGCCGCCGCCCAAGCCAATGATCGCATCTACCTTGCGCTCCAAGGCGATTTTTGTCGCAGCGAGGATAATGCTTTCTTTTGGGTCCGCCTCAACATCCTCAAAGATGGAAACCTGAATGTCTGCTGCTTTTAAGCTTTTCAAAGCTGTTTCGAGGAGGCCATATTTAACAATCCCCGGATCGGTTACGATCAGGATATGGTTTCCAATGCTGGATTTCACGAGCTCACCCAAGCCTGACATGGCGCCAGGATTACAAATCAGCTGCGGTGTGGTGTTAAATGTAAATGGGGTCATTTTCTCTTTTTCTTGTAACCGGATAAGACAGCCTAACCTGTTTATACGGTTTCGAAAACCATCAATTATAAAATTGGTGGAGATGATTCTTCAGCTGGTATTCTGGAGGTGTGCGAGCGGTATTTTTTTACCGGCACTGAAAGATTCTCCGTAATTTTTGAAGTTTTTTTATTTTTATTTTCTAAAGTGACAACCCACTCAAAAACTAGATCTTTTGGGGGCGGTTTTCTAAAATTTTATCCAAAATTTTAACTTTCTTCATAGGCTTTATGTCGTAATTTTTATTTGTTTTGGTTATATAATTAGCAAATAACAATAATTTTTATATAAGAATAGACTATAATTGTATAAATATAGATTTACTATTAATTAACAATAGATTCCCAATCTCTCCCTATAAAACACAAAATTTAAAAAATTTAATTCTACCAAGACAGGGTTTTTGAAGTAATCGATCGGTTTTTGATAGACTGTTTCGGTTGTATCGGGGGAATGGAAAAGTGAATTACAAGGGGACAGAGGTTTTCTTTGATCAGAATGATCTGATTGTGAGCAAAACCAATTTAAAAGGGCATATTACATATGCCAATCACACTTTTTTAGAAATCGCGGGATATGATGAGGCTGAAGTTATTGGCCAGCCCCACAATCTGATCCGGCACGAAAATATGCCGCGAGGGGTTTTCGAACTTTTTTGGCGACAGATTGCAAACGGACAGGAGATTTTTGCCTATGTTGTCAACGCAACAAAAAGCGGAGATCATTACTGGGTTGTCGCACATGTTACGCCAAGTTATGACGATGGGCGCGTTAATGGATATCATTCAACGAGACGAGTTCCAGATCATACCGTGATCAAATCTACGATTGAACCTTTGTATGAGGAGCTAAATACCATTGAAGCTCGTTCTTCTGATCGAAAAACAGGAATTCAGAACTCTGTCGCTCATTTGAACGGAATGCTGACGAAGGCCGGAAAATCCTATGACGAATTTGTCTCGTCAATCATGTGGGGAGTGCCACAATGAATGCTTACTCACAAACGGAAGTATCAAGTGATACATCGATACCCTATGAGCGAATTTTAGAAATTATCAAAGTTGTTGAAGATACCTGTCAGGGTAATTTTGACAGCCGGATCAAGAACATACCGACCGAAATGTCTTTAGAGCGTCATCTATGTGTGAAAATCAACGAAATGATTGATCGATCAGACGCTTATGTTCGAGAGTCGACTGCGTGCCTCGGGTTCATTGCTGACAATCAGTATTTTAGACGAATTGCACCTGAAGGCCTGCTCGGCTCTTACGGGTATGCCGCACAAAAGATCAATACCGCCGCCGATGGGATTGAACAGAAAATCAAACGTTTCTCGGAGGTGGTTGAGTCAATTGCCAGTGCATCAGCGCAGTTGAACGCCAGTTCCTCGGTTATGGGAGAAACAATTGATGTGACGAGCCAAAAAACCAGAACTGTTGCGGCCGCAGCAGATGAAGCCGGCAACAACACCCAGACGGTCGCATCCGCGGCAGAGGAATTAAATTCCTCCATTCAGGAAATCAACAGGCAGGTCTCAAATTCCGCGACAATGTCCGCAGAGGCCGTTGCCCAATCGAAAGAGGTCAATGAGTTGGTCTCTGGGTTGTCCGATGCGTCTGACAAAATTGGCGATGTTGTTAATCTGATCAATGACATTGCAGGGCAAACAAAACTCCTCGCCCTGAACGCCACAATCGAAGCCGCCCGTGCTGGAGATGCCGGCAAGGGGTTTGCTGTTGTTGCAAGTGAGGTGAAAAGCCTGTCAGCACAAACTGAAAAAGCGACCGATGACATCAAAAAACAAGTGCAGGACATCCAGCTTGCAGCAGGGAATGCAGTTTCTTCCATTGGGAGTATCAGTGGATCAATCGGGAAGTTAAGCGAGGTGTCGTCTGCAATCGCGTCTGCGGTAGAAGAACAGGGGGCGGCGACTCACGAAATTTCGAGAAACGTTCAGGAGGCGGCTTCGGGCGTTCAAAAAGTCACTTTCAGCGTTGGTGAGGTTAATCAGAATGTGATGCAAGTGAGCGAGAGTGCCAAGGAAGTACAGGATGTCGCCAGTGATTTAAAGGCGCAAGCCGATATACTGGCACAGGTTCTCAGTCGTTAAGCCGGTTTTTAGATTTTTCAGGTTGTTTCGGAAGTTCCAATCGATACCCATAGCCCCAATCAGATTTGATCTTAATGTTGATTGGGGCCAACTTCCGGCGCAGTTTCATGATATGCATTTTTACAGCGCTTCTAAACGGCTGATCCAGTCTTTCCTGATACAGAGAATGCATAATGAAGTCGTGACTGATTGTTTTCGACGGATACCTGTATAACAGGTGAAATAGTCTAAACAGGATCGGTGATAAACGGATTTTATGGCCAAATCCTGCGAGCACCCCATTGTCTACGGTCAGGGCGTGCTTGCCGCGTCCACTTTCTTGAGGGGGCATTGAATTGGGTTGCCCACATTTGCTGCAGATGTTTTTCATGATGCCGCTCTGATGGTTAATTTCAAAAGTAAGAACGGGCCTCGCCAGTATCGTGTGAGGGCAAAGCAGACTTGGATATTCAGCAATTTCAGACAGATTATACTTGTTCTTGCGTCTGGGTGGTGGCTTAATCCTGCAAACGGCTATTCACGCTACCTATGGAGGCAAGAATGAAGTCATTGTCGGTTATTCTGCTCAGTGTTACGTCTCTTTTGCTTGGTGCGTGTGATGAACCCGCAATCAACCAATCCGAACCGATTAGAGCGGTTAAACTGTTCGACGTATCGCAGAATGCGGGCGGAAACGAACGTACTTTTTCAGGTAAGATCATTGCTGCTAATACCGCAAATTTAAGCTTTCCGCTGGCCGGAACGGTAAAAAGTATTTCGGTTAATATTGGTGACAAAATCGAGAAAGGCCAGACCCTTGCAACGTTGGATCCTGTCCCGTTTGAGTTGGATGTAGAGGCGGCTGAAGCGGAGCTTGGTAAGGCCAGATCCGCGGCAGCGGAAAAGGAAGAAGATTTCAAGCGCAACAAGCAGTTGTTTGAAAAAGGTTGGGTAAGTAAGGCGGCGTTAGAGCAGGCGCAATATGCGTTGGAAACTGCACTTGGCGAGGTCAACTTTAAAACAACCCGGTTAAATCAGGCTAAAAGGGCACGGGCGGATGCCGTGTTGACGGCTCCCTATCAAGGGGTCGTCGCCGAGAAATTCGCTGAACCAAATGAAGAGGTTGGCGGCGGAAAGCAGATTTTGTCGCTGGATGCTGAAGGCGCTCTTGAAGTATCGATTTCGGTGCCTGAAAATGTCATTTCAAATCTCAATATGGGGATGGTCGCAACGGCAAAATTTGGCGCCTTACCCGGAGAAACTGTCAGGGGGCGTGTTACGGAAATCTCGCGGGTTGCCGGTGCCGGTAATGTTTTTCCCGTTAAAGTCAGTTTAATTGAACCACCCTCTGCTTTACGGGCTGGTATGAGTGGTGAGATATTACTGGTGACCCAGAATGCGCCCGGAGAACATGGATTTTTAATTCCCCTGACCGCAATTTCTGCGTCGGAGAACTTAAAAGACAGTTTTGTTTATATTTTTGATCCGGCTTCTCAAACGCTGTCACGGCGTCCTGTTATTCCTGAAACGGTCCGGGGGAATTTGATCGCGGTGAAAGGGGTTGATGCCGGGGATCTGGTTGTTTCTGCAGGCGTTTCATTTTTGTCGGATGGTCAGAAAGTCAAACGAATAACCACTGTAGCGAATTAAAGCAGCGTTCAGGATAGGGAATATCGGCATGGCATATATCACTAAATTTGCGCTGAATAACTCGCGAATTACGATCTTGTCGGTTCTGGCAATTGTGATCATGGGGGTCTTGACTTTTGTGACGTATCCAAGCCGTGAAGACCCGTCCATTGTTATTCGAAATGCGAACATAACCACCCAGTTCCCTGGAATGTCTTCGGGGCGCGTTGAAGACCTTTTGACCCGCCCTTTGGAAGAAAAAATCCGTCAGATACCCGAAGTTAAGCATATCGACTCGGATTCAAAAACCGGGGTTTCCCTGATCAAAATTACCCTGCATGACTCGGTCGATGATTTGGCACCGGTTTGGGCAGATCTTCGGGATAAAATGACAGATATTACATCTGAACTGCCCGATGGCACGATCGGTCCACTGGTGAATGATCAGGTGGGGGAAACAGCGGTCGCTACGATTGCCTTGTGGAGCGATGGTTTTTCATTGTCAGAAATGAAGGAGACCGCCAAAAATCTCAGTGAAAAATTTTATACGCTGGACGGGATCAGCAAAGTAGAGCGATTTGGTGAGCAGGATGAGCGGGTCTATCTGTATTTTAAACGCTCTCGTATCACACAGTTGGGCATCAATCTGAATACCGTTATTGCCACGCTGAGAGAACAGAATATTATTCTGCCCGGCGGAAAAATCGACGCTGCGGGTCAAAATATCATTCTGGAGCCCAGTGGAAATTTTGATACGGTTGAAGAAATTGAAAATACCTTTATCGATATCCCGGAAACGGATCAGGTCTTTCGCCTAAAGGATCTAGTCGTAATTCAACGGGATTACATTGATCCGCCAAAAGATCCGGTTTATTTCAACGGTAAGCCCGCCATCATTATTTCGCTGTCCATTAAAGAAGGGATCAATAGTGTTGCCTTTGGCGAGATGCTTGTTGAGAAAGTGGACGCACTGCAACAACAGCTTCCTTGGGGCTATGTCCTGGATTTCGCGACTTTCCAGCCAGAATTGGTGGATGATGCGGTTAAAGGAGCGGTTAACAACCTTTATCAGACACTGGTGATCGTCCTTGTTATTGTCATGCTTTTCCTGGGGGTGCGAACCGGGCTGATTGTCGGTTCTTTTGTTCCCATAACCATGTTGATGAGCATCATCATTATGCGCCAGTTCGATGTTGAATTGCAGCGCGTATCGATTGCGGCAATGATTATTGCGCTTGGGATGCTGGTTGATAATGGCATTGTGATCGCAGAAGATATTGGCGTGCGACTGAAGAAGGGAGAAGATCGCCGAGCGGCGGCGATTGAAGCGTCAAAAACACTGGCGATGCCGTTGCTAACCTCATCTTTGACAACCATCCTGTTTTTTGTCCCGATGGCCCTCTCTGAAGGCGGAGCTGGTGAATTTACGGGCTCTTTGGCGCAGGTTGTTACAATTGTTCTGTTGTCATCGTGGTTTCTGTCACTGTTTCTGACGCCTGTATTATGCGTCTGGTTTATGAAAACACCGAAGTCAACGGTACCCAAAGAAGAAGGACAGGTACAAACCAACAGCTTTAAAAGTGGGTTTGAACAGCTTTATCGATCTATATTGGAAGCTGTATTGAAGTTTCGTTATCTTTTCCTGCTTGGGATGGTGGGGCTGTTGCTTCTGTCCGGTTATCTCCTTAATTTCATTGGCAAGGAATTTTTCCCGCTCGGGGATCGCAACCAATATTTGATTTATCTGGATTTGCCTGCGGGAACGTCTGTTAAAAAAACAGATGCCGTGGTCGGCAGACTGACGGGCTGGTTATCTGATCAGGAGATAAATCCCCAGATTGAAAGTAATATCGCCTATGTGGGCAATGGCGGCCCTCGGTTTTTCTTGTCGCTTGCAGCAATGGATCCTGACCCGCATCGGGCTTTTATTCTGGTGACAACAAAATCAACCGAAGATGTGGATGGCCTTGTTGCTAAAACACGGCGCTATATGTTGGATGCTTTGCCCGAAGCGCGCGGCGAAGCGAAAAAAATGTGGATGGGGGCCTCTGAAGCTGGACTTTTCCAGTTGCGGTTTGTCGGCGATGACAGTCTGCTTCTGCGGTCCCAGGCCGATAACCTGGTTGAAACTCTAAAGAAAATTCCGGGAATGCTGGTGGCGAAACAAAACTGGGAAAATCCGGTTATCAAAATCATTGTTGATGTGGATCAGGCGCGGGCCCGGCAAGCCGGTGTTACATCGGAAGATGTTGCAAATGCCCTGAATATCTATTTTTCAGGAAGCGCCATCACGGAATTTCGGGAAGGGAACACGGTTATTCCCGTTGTTATCCAGTCCGATGAAAAGGAAAGAGGAACAATTAATGGTTTGATTGACGTTGTCGTCTTCTCATCCTCAAGAGGGGAATGGGTCCCGTTGGATCAGATTGCCACGATAAATGGACAATGGGAAACCGCGCGTATCAAACGGCGGGATCAGGAAAGAGCAATCATGGTGACGGCAAAGCATCAAACTTTGTCGGCGGCTGAAATCTTTAGCGGTTTGGATGGGTATCTGGCCGGATTGGATATACCCGACGGCCATCGTTGGGAAATCGCGGGTGAAGTTGAAAGTCAGGCAGAAGCCAACGAAAAGCTGTTTGCCAATTTACCAGTTTGTCTGGGGATCATTGTGTTACTGCTGGTCTGGCAATTTAATTCGTTCCGCCGACCGGTCATCATCTTTTTAACGATCCCTTTGATACTGGTGGGGGCAACGGCGGGCCTTTTTGCATTGAACGCCTTGTTTGGCTTTATGGTAATTCTTGGGTTTTTCAGTTTGGCGGGGATTATTATTAATAATGGTATTGTTCTGATCGATCGGATTGATTTTGAACGGGACCGTGGCCAGTCGGCTTATGACGCATTGGTGAAGGCATGCCTTGCCCGTTTGCAGCCGATCATGATTACATCCCTGACAACTGTTTTGGGATTGTTGCCGCTGATTATCTCGCAGGACCCACTATTTTATGCAATGGCAAGCGCCATGGCGTTTGGACTGGGCGTGGGAACCATCCTGACTTTGGCGGTGGTCCCGACGTTATATGCGGTATTCTTCAACATTCGTCCAGAAACGGGCTAATCCTCAGGCGGCTATTTTTATATTTACCGTTCGCTGATTTCAATCAATGTATTGGACACCGCATTGGGTACGGTTAGATGATCGATCCTTAACAAATGGGAGTTTGTTCAATGTCAGTCATTATCGATCAGCTTACCAAAGATCATAAAACGATGTCGAAGCTTCTCTATTTACTCGATCAGGAAGTCGACCAGTTTACATCAGGCAAAGTTCTGGATTATCACCTTGTGCAATCTATCTTGGAGTTTCTCACCCGCACCAGTCAGTTTAAACACCACAAGGCGGAAGACGAGATTTATAAATGGGTGAAAGTCAGAAGTCCGGAAAAAGCCTCGAAAATTGAGGACCTTCCCATAGAGCATAAAAAATTATCTTTCCTGGCCGATCATTTGCTGGAGGCCGTTGATAATATCGAACAGGATAACGAGATCCCCCGGATGTGGTTTGCCTCAGTCGCTCAGGAATATAGTACGGCCCATAAAAATCACCTGCGAATGGAGGAGATAGCTCTTTTTCCATTGGCCCGCCAAGCGTTACAGCGGGAAGACTGGAAAAACGTTTCCAAGCATTTAGCTGACCATCATGATCCTGAGTTTGAACAACTGGAACAGGATGAACTGGACGAACTGAAAGCCGATATTCTAAGTTGGCATCATGGTCATGTGACCTAGCCGGCTTTTTTGATTTTCATCGGGTCCTGCTTCCCGGGCTCTTTACAGAGTTTGCGTCAGAAGGGGAGGCACATCTAAGCCTTTCACAAGACACCCAGTTGCCCGGGCTTACTATCGGGCCGGTTTTCCAAGCCGTTGTCGGGTCTGCCATTCAGGGTCTAGCCAGTAGTCAGCATTAGACTGTGCAAGAAGCGGTTTGGCCAGTATATGATCGGATGCTTTTTCGGCCACCATAATTGTGGGCGCGTTCAGGTTTCCATTGGTAATCGTCGGGAAAATAGAAGAATCCACAACCCGTAGATTTTGAATGCCCTTAACCGAACAATCAGGGTCCAGAACGGCCATAGGGTCGCTGTCTGCCCCCATTTTGCAGGTGCAGGACGGGTGGTAGGCGCTTTCGACATTTTCCCGAACCCACTGATCTATTTTTTCATCGCTGTTGATGCTGTCACCGGGCTGTATTTCGTCGCCCCGAAATTCATCCAATGCAGGTTGCGTCAATATTTCGCGGCTTAATCGAATAACTTTGCGCCAGTCCTCAATATCCTTCTTTTCGGTCAGGTAATTAAAGCGAATTTCAGGTTTGTCTTCGGCCTTGTCCGACGTGATCATGACAGAGCCCCGGCTTTTCGGTTTATTGGGACCCACATGCACTTGGTAACCATGCCCATCGAAGGCCGTGCGGCCATCATATCGCATGGCAGCAGGTAGAAAGTGATATTGAATGTCCGGCCATTTCTGGCCCGCGTCAGAGCGAATGAAGCCGCAGGATTCAAAGTGATTTGTCGCGCCCAGGCCAGTTTTAAACAACAACCATCTCGCGCCAATCAGACCTTTGGAAAGCGGGTTTAAACGGCTGTTCAGGGTAATCGGTTTTTTGCATCTGAATTGAAAATATACTTCCAGATGATCTTGCAGGTTTTGGCCGACGCCGGGCAGATCATGGATAGGATCGACCCCTGCTTTTTTCAAATCCTCTGCCGGGCCGATCCCTGAACGTTGCAGAAGTGTTGGTGACCCGATCGAACCAGCGGACAGGATGACTTCTTTTGTGGCGTTCAGGATTTTTCTTGCACCGGCCTGAGAAATTTCGACACCAGTGGCCCGTTTGTTGTTAATAACGATCTTATGTGCAAGGCACTGTGTCAGGATCGTCAGGTTCGGGCGCTTTTTCGCGGCTTTCAAATAGGTTTGTGCGGTCGATGCCCGTTTCCCGTTTCCAACGGTCATGTGCATCTGGCCAAAACCTTCCTGTTGTTGACCATTATAATCAGACGTTGCGGGATATCCTGCTTCGACACCAGCATCGATAAATGCTTTGTAAAGGGGGTTCATGGACATGTTGTTCCCCTTATTCGTCTTTAATGGACCCTTTTGCCCGCGATAAGGGTCAGGGCCATCAATCCAGTCTTCTGCCCGTTTGAAATAGGGGAGGGTATCGGCATATCCCCAACCGTCTGCACCCGCTTCTTTCCATTCCTCGAAATCGCATGCATGGCCCCGAACGTAAACCATACCGTTGATCGACGACGAGCCGCCAAGGACCTTGCCCCGTGGGCAATCCAGTTTGCGTCCCTTGAGGCCTGGTTCTTCCACTGTTTCAAAGCCCCAGTTAAACCGATCCATATTCATGGGGATGGAAAGAGCGGTAGGCATTCTTATAAAAATGCTGCTGTCTGAACTGCCAAACTCGATTAGGCATACCGAATTATTGGGGTCCTCGCTTAATCGGTTTGCAAGGACGCAGCCGGCAGAACCCGCACCAACAACAATGTAATCATACGTCATGCCCGGGTCCTTCAACAGCTGCCAGGATATGTAAATCAAGAGAATGTTCAATTAATGAACGGGCATAGTCACCATCTGCTTTGCCCATTCGAAGCGCCTGCCGGATATAAAACCCGTCAATCAGGCTAGCGACGATTTCGGCAATAGGCCCAGCCTGTTCCCCTGTTAATTTTTTCAAATCATATAGTAAATTGGAGCGCAGTCTGCGGACATAAACCTGCAATAACTTCTGTGCCTCGATATTTTCCTGCGCATGTGCGTAGAAAATAAGCCAGGCTGTAATATTTTCCTGACTGAACTGGCATTGATTGAGACTGGCGGAAATGATCGCGGACAGCCGGCCGCGAGGGGTCGTTGTTGACCGCAGCGCATGGTTCACTTGCCCGCGAAACTCCGTTAATAAAAATCGGAGCGCAGCCAGGATCATCTGATTTTTATTACCAAAATAATGGTGTGCCAGACCTGATGAAACACCAGCATGTCGGGCGACGTCACTAACCCGAATGTCGATTGTTCCTTTGTCCTGAATTGTATGAAGCGTCGCGGAAATAAGACTTTTCTTCCGGAAATCTTCAACTCCAACTTTAGGCATAATGTTCCTTAAGTGGCTGAAAACAAGAAATTCTATGATGTATTTTTTATACTTTTTTTTTGATTAACTGGTCAATCAATAAAACATTGATTTTGGCGGGTGAATATGTTGGCATAAGGGAACAGGGTATAAATGATTGAGACGCTTCTTCGCTGATAGACACCGATCTTGGATTTTGCTGAAGACATGCACCATCTGTATCGCAGGACCGATACGGAACAAAACTGACCTCAAGGGGGGCTGCTAAATGAATACAACACTGAAAACATCCTTATTTGTTGCTGGCTTTACCGCGTTATCTGCATCTGCCTATGCAGATTGTTCAACTGTGCGTTTTTCTGATGTTGGCTGGACCGATATCACTGCGACCACAGCAACCGCATCAACTGTCCTTCAGGGACTTGGTTATGAAACCGATGTCAAAGTATTGTCTGTTCCGGTGACATATACATCCCTTGCAAACGGCGATATTGATATTTTCCTTGGGAATTGGATGCCGACAATGGAAGCGGATATCAAACCGTATCGGGATGCGGGCACAGTCGAGACCGTTGCCCGAAATCTGCAAGGTGCCAAATATACGCTCGCGGTTCCCAAATACACGTACGACGCTGGACTTAAGTCTTTTGCCGATATTGGAAAATTCAAAGATCAGCTGGACGGTAAAATCTATGGTATTGAGCCTGGTAACGATGGGAACCGTCTTATTCAGGATATGATCAAAGAAAAATCCATGGGGCTGGATGGTTTTAAGGTGGTTGAATCATCAGAACAGGGAATGCTTTCTCAGGTGGCGCGCGCCAAAAAGAAAAAGGAACATGTTGTTTTCCTAGGTTGGGAGCCGCACCCAATGAACGCGAATTTTGAAATGGCCTATCTTTCGGGGGGCGATGACTACTTTGGTCCAAATTTTGGGGGTGCCGAAGTTTTTACAAATACGCGTAAAGGATATTCAGAAGAATGCAAAAATGTCGGCATGCTTCTTAAAAATCTTGAATTCAGCCTGAAGCTCGAAAACGAGATCATGGGCGCCATTTTGAATGATGATGAAGACCCGGAAAAAGCCGCGAAAGCGTGGATAAAGAAAAATCCGGAGGTCCTCGAGAAGTGGCTTGCCGGAGTCAAAACCCTTGACGGTAAAGACGGCCTTGCCGCTGTTAAAGCTAGCTTGGGTCTATAATTTATGCGTTAAAGGCCGGTGTTTGACCGGCCTTTACCTTTTGGGGTGATAGAATGGACTGGTTGACCGAAGAGAAAATTCCGATCGGCAAGTGGGCCAAGGCCTTCGTGAATTTTCTAACTGAGAATGGTGCTTGGTTTTTTGACGGACTGGCCTTCGCACTTGAAGGCTTTATTGAAGGGATCCTTTTTATCCTTCAAGGTCCGCACCCCTTTATTATTGTGGGCGTAACGGTTGCCCTGTCATGGTATTTACGCCGCTCGATCGGATTTTCAATTTTTGTCCTGCTTGGAATGTTATTGATTATTAATCAGGGCTATTGGGAAGAAACCACGGAAACATTGGCGTTGGTCCTGGGTTCTACCTTTGTGTGCATGCTGCTGGGGATACCACTTGGCATTTATGCCGCTCGAAAGCCTTGGTTCTATTCGGCAATCAGACCTGTTTTGGATCTGATGCAAACTATTCCTACCTTTGTTTATCTCATTCCTGCGCTCATTCTGTTTGGTTTAGGGATGGTGCCGGGACTGATTGCAACCGTGATTTTTGCCCTGCCAGCGCCTATTCGACTGACACAGTTGGGGATTTCAAGCACGCCGCCTGATCTTAAGGAAGCCGGTGTTGCCTTCGGCGGCAGTCATTGGGCGGTTCTTTGGAAAATTGAAATTCCCTATGCGCTCCCACAAATCCGCGCCGGTATTACGCAAACAATCATGCTGTCTCTTTCAATGGTCGTGATTGCAGCATTGGTTGGTGCCGACGGTCTTGGTGTTCCAACGTTACGCGCCCTTAATCAGGTGAATATCGCAAAAGGCTTTGAGGTCGGCGTGGCTATCGTGTTGGTTGCCATTATTCTGGATCGACTGATCCGTTCTTCGAAGGATTAATCCGGATGGATATTGCAGTTCAATTTGACAATGTCTCGGTGATTTTTGGTCTAGATACGGGACCGGCGCTCGATCTTGCCAATGCCGGTAAAGAACGTGAAGAAATTGAACAGCAAACTGGCAATGTCCTGGGCGTTTCTGATTGCACGTTGTCTGTAGAACGTGGCGAGATTGTTGTGTTGATGGGACTGTCCGGATCCGGAAAATCGACGTTGTTGCGGACAGTAAACGGTCTTAATCCGATCACAAATGGAAATGTTCAGGTTCACAATGGTGATGAACTGATTGATATCGGCTGTGCGGATAAACAGCATCTACAGCACTTGCGCCGCGATATTGTGTCCATGGTCTTTCAGAATTTTGCGCTTCTGCCCTGGCGGACGGTCGCGGAGAATGTTGGCCTGGGGTTGGAGCTTTCCGGCCTTTCCAAGAAAGAACGTGCGGCGAAAGTGGATCATCAGCTGGAGCTCGTCGGCTTGTCTGACTGGAAAGATCGCAAAATAACCGAATTGTCTGGGGGAATGCGTCAACGTGTGGGGCTAGCCCGTGCTTTTGTGACTGAAGCCCCCATTCTTTTGATGGATGAACCTTTTAGTGCGTTGGACCCTCTTATTCGGGCGCATTTGCAAGATGAATTGCTGGATCTTCAGCAGCGATCCAAAAGAACGATTTTGTTTGTCAGTCATGATCTTGATGAAGCCATGAAAATTGGAAATAAAATAGCGATTATGAAAGGCGGACGCATTGTTCAGTTCGGGACCCCACAGGAAATTGTTCTGAAACCGGCAGATGACTATGTGAAAGACTTCGTTGCTCACATGAACCCGATGAACGTTCTGAGAGCAAAGGACGTGATGCGTCCTCTGACCTCGGGCTTGAAGGCCGGCGACGGGGCAGCGGTGTCCGTCGATACGCCCTTGCAGGTGCTGGTTAGCCATATGGAAGGGGAGCTTGAGACTATTCAGGTGGTTGAAGGCCAACAGGCTGTTGGTAGTATTTCTCCGCAGGATGTTTTTAAAGCATTGGCCCGTTAGAAGTTCCTGAACCCTATAGCGCAGTGATATGGTTATCCCATTGAAAGGGGAGTTGCTCGGTGGTTTCATGAATGAGCTTACCGGGCCCTGTGGACATGA
The DNA here is from genome assembly GCF_026409565.1 of Sneathiella aquimaris. NCBI lineage: Bacteria > Pseudomonadati > Pseudomonadota > Alphaproteobacteria > Sneathiellales > Sneathiellaceae > Sneathiella > Sneathiella aquimaris. Next base: position 2,317,938 of record NZ_CP112881.1, on the reverse strand, counting down.
GAAAGCCTGATCCCATTGGGGCCAACCCACAGATATCGCTTTCAGAATAACCGGTTTCAAAAGAACTTTCCTGATGGTTCCAAATCAACACTCGATTGCCCTTCGGTGCGGAAAATGCAACTTTTGATCCCTGTTTGCTGACGGCGACCGAGCCAATATAGTGCTTTATGCCCTGTCCTAGGGAGCGCGGCAGGATAAGGGGTTCCAGCACAGAGGATGCTTTTCCAAGTTTGAATAAAAGCGGCACGTCATCGATGAGCGGTCCCTGATATTGACCGCCAATCCAAATTGTTCCTTGATGATCTTCAGCAAAATGCCGAAGAGAAACCTGCCGCAATGTAGGGTCAAGGACAACCTGTTTGACCAGATCGCCAGTGGGCAAGTCCAGTATCGTCAGGGATGGCCTCATGTCTGGCAGATTTAATTTTTGCCGGGGATAATCCGGATGGGTCAGAATACCGCCGTTCGCAATAATGAGCCTTTTTCCATCGTTGGAGCATCTGATTTCATGGGGGCCAATGCCACCGCTCGGCCATTCACCAAGACGGTTAAACCTGTCTTGCGCATCATAAATACCAATCACGCCAGTTTCATTGTCAAAATCATTCTCGGCTGCGTACAGAAATTTTCCGTCTTTGGAAAATGCCCCATGCCCATAAAAATGACGCCCTTTCGCTGACTGAATAACGGATATTGGGGAGGTGGTTTCAACCGCGTAGGCGACGGCGAATTGATCTGGCCTTCGAGCAAATGTTATGAGGGTGTTCGACTGCCTGCAATAGGCGGCCCCATGAGCCCGGCCAGGCAAAGGAACAGCACGCAAAATCCGTGCATTCTGGTCCAACAGAACAGAATAGTAACCGCCATCTTTGTCTTTTCCGGCTAACACGAAAGCAGGGGTACCCGCAGCTATCACGGATCCTGTAAAAAACGGGCTGGCGACTGATGCACAGATAAATTGACGCCTGTTAATCTCCATCAAGTGAGTTAAACCCCATCGTAATCCCCAGAGCCTCAGGATAATATTCAGACAAAATATTCTGGGCTCCGCCTATCGGATTTTTAAGATAAACAAGTTTTTCGTAGGCTTCGCGATTTTGAAGAATATGGGATAAGGTCCCATATTGTTTAATCACCTTGAGCATCTTCAAGGCTTGAGAAATTTCAAAATGTAATGATGATACCTGACCCTTTTCATCTTTCGGAAGTAGGACTTGCATGTCTGATAGGGTTTGTAGTTCTGCAACGGACTGAAGGTTTGCAACAAGGGTTTGGATGGTCATATTGCTGCGCCAGAACGGAGCCGGTTTATGCGCGGCGCTGTCAAAACCCTTCTTTAGCATCGGTTGGATTTTGCGCATCTCCACAATTTGCAGGATTTCGTTGGAATATTGAAGCAAGTCACGAATAACCTCTTTTGCGGATTTATAAATCGGGTTTGCCGGACCAGGATTGCTTAGGATAGACGGATAGCGCGCGTTTTCCTGCCATCCGTCTTTCAGAAAGGTTGCATTCTGTTCAATCACTTTGGCGATAGCCAGACCATATGAACATCGGTAGGGGCTACTTTCTGACTTTGACAGCGTTTTGGCTCCTTTTCCAAACAGCACATATTCCAAGGCTGTTAAACCCTGGACAGCCACGCTTTTCCCGATTAGATTTTCCGGGATCAGAACCTGATTATCTTCTTGCAATAAAATGGATTTGATCTGTTTCAATCCGCGGGATCGCCGGTCTGGCCAAAAAAACAATTTTTCCTGTCTGTTGTCAACGCGGGCGGGACCAAACCGATACAGTTCCACTTTAGACCATGCGATGAGAAGGCTTTTAAAATCAGATTGGGCGGTTTCCAGATTGGCGATTGTTTTTTGAGTGCACAGCGACTTCAGGCTTGAAACCTGCAATCGGGACGCGTTTTGCAGGCGCGTATAGCCTGGCAAAATGGCCTTTGAAATCGCGTTATGAATAACGGTTTTGTACAATTTTTCCTGCGCTTGCGCAGGGCTTATGGTCAGGCTGAGCGATATGGCGAGAAGGACAATCGCGCTTGCTTTTTTTCTAAAAAACATGTTGCCTTCCTTATAAGGAATTCAGAAAGAAAAGAAGAGCTTCCCGGTTTTCCTGATCCAGATCGGCAACCACATCCCGTGATGCCTGCGCTTCTCCGCCATGCCAGAGAATAGCTTCCAGCAGGTTTCTCGCCCGTCCATCATGCAAAAAGAAAGTGTGCCCGTTTACCGTTTCCGTTAGTCCAATTCCCCATAAAGGGGCTGTTCGCCATTCAGATCCGGAGGCGCTACCAACAGGACGTTGGTCAGAAAGGCCCGGACCCATATCGTGCAATAACATGTCTGTATAGGGCCATATAAGTTGGAAGCGATGCTCTTTTTGCGGGGCATCTCGGCGCGTCACGTATTTAGGGGTGTGACAGGCGGTGCAGCCGGCTGTATAGAATATCTCCTTGCCCTTCAATGTCCTGGTGTCGTTGACATTGCGCCTTTTCGGAACAGCGAGGTTACGAGCGTAAAAGGCGACAAGTTCCAAAACAGGGTCGGGGGCTTCGGTATCGCCCAGCCGGCTTTGTACACCGGTTGGCAAGTTACGGCAGTCTTGCTGATTGGCGGTACAATCCCCATGATGACGCGGGGCCATCGGGCTTGAAATGCCCATGTCTCCAGCGAAGGCATTGGCCGATTGCAAAAGAACCGTCGGAGTTGATGCTTTCCAACCAAAAAGCCCAAGCTTTTTCTCTTCGCTTTCGGAGTCAAATACTTCACTGATACGACCAGAGATCCCATCTCCATCCTGATCTTCAGGATCGGCCTGAGATTTGATGTCCATCGGATGTATGGCTTCCAGAAGACCCAACCCGATCATTTGCGGTGCAATGCGCGGCGATAAAAGAACGTCGTTTGAAAGATCCCCAAATCCCGGATCCGCTACCGAATAAGCAGGCTTTCTTAACGAGACAACAGTTCCATCACCGAGCTCGACCGGAACCTCCGTATACTGGATAACCATTTTACCTTCTGCCTTCAGGCCGGAGACTGCAAAATCCTGTAGCTGTCCACCATAGGTGGGCTCTGGAATAAGCGCCTTTCGCCCAGAGGCTATATCGGCTTTTTCCTGTTCTGTTTTGGGGGGAACTGATAGTCGCAGAAACATGGATGTGGCGTGATCAGATGCATTTTCGGGTGGATGCCCGCGCCCATCTTTTAAATGACAACGTTGGCAGGAACGCGCATTGAAAAGGGGACCTAAGCCATCAGATGCCTGTGTCGAGGATGGGGATGATACCCATATTTTACGAAACAGACCGTTCCCAAGTTTGAAGGTTCTTTGGCCTTCAAAATCAAGATTGGCAGAGCTTTGAGAAAAAGCATTTGAGGAAGGACGAGCGGTATCGGTTGTGGCCCCCGCAGATTTTTCCTCGAAAGTTTCGGCATTTTGGAAATCATTCGTGGGGCGGGTCACTGACAACACGCGTATTTGATCTTTCTGTGACAAATCCGTCCGGTGGTTGTTTGCAGGCGCGGCGGCTACAGTATGTGCCAACAACAGAGCAAGAGGGATCCCGACACCCAACACTCCAAATTTTAAAGGTTTCATTGTCTGTACTCAGAATGAACAAAGGGGGCATGCGCCCTCTCAGATATTATTGGAAAACAGAGGAAGGTTTATCCAGACTATCGGAGCCTTCAATTTCAATGGCTTTTAACCCTAATGTTGATACAGCCCGCTCGATGGATCGGGTCTGATCAATCAAACCATCAATCGCAGCTTGAACAACAGCATTTCCAGCGGCATTTCCTTCACCGATCATTTGATCATAGGCTTCGATGCTTTCGGCGCGGGATTTTAACCGGGCCATGGCGGAGACGGTTTGGTCCAGTTTTTCCAAAAGGTCGGCATTCACGGTTGCATCCTGAGCCTTTACCAGATCAGCAACAGAGGCACCTGAAACAACGCGGCCATCGATGCGCTTATAATGTCCGGTATAGACGTTGCGAATGCCAATCTGATCGAAATAGTGGGAATTATGGGTGTTGTCGGAAAAACAATCATGTTCTTCTTCCGGATCTCCCAGTAATAACCCAAGCTTCATGCGTTCACCCGCAAGTTCGCCATAGGAAAGAGACCCCATTCCGGTAAATATAATGGCAATTCCGGCGTCGTGATTATTTAATAGATGCGCCCGCGCTGCACCATTTTCTGACCAGTTGCCCTGCATTTCTTCCAGGTCATTTATCAACAATGTCGTGGCAGATGTTAGATATTGAATGCGCCGTTCACAATTTCCGCCAGTACAGTTTTCAAGGTCAAAATCCGTTGCCGGGCGGGCACCTGCGCCAGCGCCTGTACCATTAGTATCCTGTCCCCATAATAAAAACTCGATCGCGTGATACCCGGTTGCGACATTCGCTTCTACCTCTTCAGCTTCGTGCAGTGTCTCTGCCAGAAATTGCGGGGTTATCAGGGAGGCATCTATCCTTTTTCCGTTGACGGAAAGTATTTTATTGGCGATCACATTCACTGTGTAAAGCTGGTTGGAGTCCGCTTCGGTTCCATAAGATTGATCCACATAATCGATTAATCCTTCATCCAAAGGCCATGCATTAACGCGACCCTCCCAGTCGTCAACAATCGGGTTACCAAAACGATAGGCTTCACTTTGCTGATAAGGCATCCGCGCCGTAATCCAGGCCGCCTTAGCGGCGTTGAGGGTTGCACTGGACGGATTTGCAATAAGGGCGTGAATGCTGGCCTCCAATGCCTTGGCCGTAGTCACGCTGTCTTCAAAAATGGCATGCGCAATATTTGAATAGGTTTCTAACACGGCGTCTTTAGAGACCGGATCGGCGGTAGCTGAATTAGTGGCCATAAACAAACCAGCTGAAATCGCCAATAGCGAGTGTTTTGTTTTGCGAAGTGAAAACATGGATATCCCGTTGGAAAGTAATCAATGTGGAGAAAGGCATCGCCAAAAGCAGCAGATACCCTATTGAGGGCACCTTATTACTAATAAGAATGATTATCAATATCAAAAATGAACTTTTTTAAAACTGATCTTTTGGTGGCTTACCACAAACGCAAATAATCGTTGAACGTCCGCCCCGGAGTGGGGTGAAACAGCGTTTCCAGCCGTGTAAGCTCTTGAATTAAGTCCACCCGAAAATTCCGGAAATCCTGTTTGTTTTCACACCAAGCGCACAGAAGCCATGCGTCGTCAAAAAACGTTAATCCCAAAGGCCAAACTGTTCTTCGACTATGAACGCCTTTGAGGGATTTGTAGTGAAGGTCCAGTTTGTTTCTGTTCCTAAGGGCTGTACGGATGTCAGTAAGATATGAAAACTGTTGGGGTTTTTCCTCTTTTTCTCGGGAGTAAGCCCAAAAGGGATCATTTTCGAATTGGCCTTTCATTTGCTCGGGAAGGGCGTCTGCTATTTTCGCAGACGCACTTTTTGCTGCGTTGCTCAGGTTGTCGTCTGAGCGGGCGGTCACCAGATGGATGCCCAGTGACAGCGCATCCAGCTCGTCTGTATCGAAATGCAGGGGTGGTAGAAAATAGCCTTTTTCGATCTGATATCCAAGACCGCTTTCGCCTCTAATCGGCGCGCCTAATTCCTGAAGTGTGGCGATATCTCTGTAAACGGTTCGTGTTGAGACCCCAAACTTCTGTCCGAGGCTTTGGGCCGAAATGGGCAGGCGCAAGGTACGAAGAAGATCCAGAATTTTAAAAAGTCTCGTTAAGCGCATATCCAATACTGACACAAATTGTCAGGGTGTACATCTATTAATTTTGGCACCGATTTATAACGATATCCATTATAGGAGACCCTTGGATGCTGAACAAAAATTTAACTGATTATTCCGTTTTTGGTTTTGCAAAATTTGAGATGAATGAAACCGCGACGACTGAGAAGATACTGGCTGCCTCTCTTCAATGGCAACGATCATTTCTGGCACCAATTGAAGGGGTTGGGTTTCATTCCCTGCTGTCCAATATGAAGGGCGGGTTTGCGGATATCATTTTTTTCGAAAACCAATCGGCTTTTGATCAAATGCACGAACAATATTCCGAAGCGGATAGTTCGCGGGCATTGTTGTCACTAATTAATCCGGAAAGCATTGTTCTTCGGTCTGGTAAGATCCTCCAAAACGGGTTTCAGCCCCCTGAAAAATTTGGATGTATCGAAGTTGGTTTTATGACTGTAGAAAACAAGAAACTCATTGGCCAGCGGCAGGTTTTGTCTCAATCAGAACGAATGGAAAGCGCGTATTTGTCTCAAACCTCCAATACACTCAGTCATGTAATTGGGCAAACAAGCGAAGTTGATTTTTGTGAGATTACCTTCGGTCATTCGTTGGCGGAAACCAGAGAAGTTTGTTTTGGATATTTGAAAAATGATCAGTGCCTCGGCTTTCTTCAGCTGTTTGATGAAAAACACAGTGAATTCGATTTTTGGGTTCCTGTCGCCTGATCATTTTTGCCGCCTTGCACTATGCCTTTGATCGGGCCGGTGCAAGGTGTAGAACGGATCTGAGACGTTTTTCGATATTTTGCTAAATTAACGTTATCGTAATTAAGAAAAAATAAAATAAACGAGCAAAATTTCTATTTTAATCAACTTTGATTGGCACTTTGCGACACCCTTGGGAGGGTTGATTGTGACGGTATCCGAGATCCCCGAATATGAAGAACAGCGTTTGGAGGTTCTCCAGGAATTGGGATTGCTGGATACTATTCACGAGGAAGGGTTTGATCGCTTAACAAGATTAGCAAAAACATATTTTGATGTCCCTATTGTCCTTGTCAGCCTTGTAGATGAAAACCGCCTTTGGTTCAAATCCTGTCAGGGAATTGATGTGCAGCAGGTTGGACGTGCAGGTTCACTGTGTGCAGAAGCCATTTTGAGTGACGACATTCTTTATGTGCACGATACAGAACTGGATCCACGTTTCAAGGGTAGAAGATTTGTTTTAGGATCGTCAGAAATACGCTTTTATGCCGGCTATCCGTTGCAAGTGGGCGGGGGACTGACTGTCGGGACACTTTGTTTGATGGATACGAAGCCTCGCACGTTTACAAGTGACGAATTTATTGCTCTCAACGATTTTGGTGCCAGCGTTGAACAGCAGCTTCACCAGTCCAGATTACAAAATGATGCAAAGTTTCTTGTCTCGCAAACGTCACGGTTGAATACGCTTCTGGATACAATTGCAGATGGTATTGTTACCGTTGGTGACCAGGGAGAAATCGAAAGTTTCAATGTTAGAGTTGGCAAGATATTCGGGTATGAGACATATGAATTGGAAACCATGAATTTCAATCAGCTGATGCCGGATCTGGGGCATGGCGGTTGGAATGGATTTATCGAAATATTTTTTGGTGAAACACGACAGAATGAACGGGAAGCCCTTAATGAATTAAGGGGCCGCCGCAAGGATGGCACTTTATTTCCTATGGACCTTGTGGTTCGCAAAATGGAAGTGGACGGAAGGCAGCTTTACACGGGCATCATTCGGGATGTAACACAAAGAAAAGCGGATGAAGACGCGCTGCGGTTTGGCCGTGAAATACTCGAAACAACAAAAGAAAATGTGCCTGTCGGCTTAACGGTTTTCAATGCAGATCTGGAACTGACCGTTGTGAACAAACTTGCCCAGAATATGCTTAACCTGCCCGGTGACATGCTTAGAGTTGGTGTCAGCTTTGAGGATTGCCTTGGGTACCTTGTCGGGCGGGAGGATTTTGGCAAGTTTGACGAACAGGATAGTTTTGACAAACAATTGGAATTTGCCGGCAACCCGCATGTGACAAGCTTTGTAAGTAATTTTGGAACGGATCATCAGATTGAGGTGTCGACGCGCCCGATGCCCGGTGGCGGTTTTGTTTCCACTTATATGGATATTACCGATCGACTGAGGGACGCTGAAAAACTGGAAAGCCTGTTGCTACAGGCCAATACCGCCAATCTGGCGAAAACAGATTTTTTATCAACGATCAGCCATGAAATCAGGACACCTTTAAACGGTGTTATCGGTGTCGCGCGTATGCTGGGGGATACGACGCTTGATGAAGAACAAAAGAGCATGCTGGATACCATTTTGCGATCCGGCAATGTGCTGCTTGATTTGATCAACGATGTTTTGGATATGAGTAAAATCGAGGCGGGCGGATTGCAGGTTGAATGTATTTCATTTGATTTATTGGAAGTTATCCAGACGGTAAAATCTCCCTTCGAATTTTTAGCGAGTGAAAAAAATATCCAGTTCAACACTGAAATTTCATCCAATATTGCTTCCCGATTCAAGTCTGATCCAACCCGTATCCGTCAGATCATAATGAATTTGTTGAGTAACGCCTTTAAATTTACAGAGGTAGGTTATGTGACGTTGAGCGTTTCTGTCGAACCGGGAGGGGACGAAAACAGGCAAAACATACAGATACTTGTTTCAGATACGGGTGTGGGTATTCCTGCCAATCGGCAATCTGCAATTTTTGACTCTTTTTCTCAGGTCGATAATTCGGTTGCCCGGAAATTTGGAGGAACAGGTTTAGGCCTGACAATTATAAAAAAACTAATTGGAATATTGGGTGGGAAAATCCGCCTTGAAAGTAAAGAAGGAGAAGGGAGCAGGTTTTATGTCCTGCTTCCCTTGGAAATCTGTAAGGAGGGGCCGGCTGCATTAGAACGGGGTGATGTGGGACTGGCAGACATGCTTTCCAGACCGGATACGGCGCTAATTACGCCGCTTCATATTCTGATTGCCGAAGACAATGATGTTAATTTGGCGATTTTGGAAGCCTCTTTAACAAAGCTGGGACATAGTTTTGAGGCGACAGAAAATGGGAAGGTTGCTGTTGAAAAAATGGCATCCGGTCATTTCGATCTCATTCTGATGGACGTTCATATGCCTGAAATGGATGGAATTGAAGCAACCAAGAAGATACGGGCCCAAAAGAAGGGCGCGCATATTCCGATTGTGGGCTTAACGGCAGAAGCCTTCGCTGAACGCCATGCTTTGTTCCGCGAAATTGGAATGGATGGCGTTCTGACAAAGCCTTTTACAGAAAAACAGTTGAACGATATCATTTCGCGAAACAGGCGCGATACTGCGGGCGCATCAGTCCAGCAGGATGAGATCGAGAGCGACCGCACCGTCGATGATATGGGAGCCCCTGAATTGTTCGAAGCAACGTTGCGAGATCCGATCGGAAGTGATGAGAATATGAGTGACTTTCAAGGACAGCTTGGGACGGATGTTGTGTCGGTACTCCTTGAGAAGGCACCAAACTCTATAAATAATGAGCTTGTTAGCCTCAAGGAAGGTCTATCTAGTCGTGACACCGAGCGGGTGGGAAGAGCGGCCCATACGATTAAAGGGGTGGCGAGTTCTCTTTGTGCCGTACGTCTGGCCAATCAGGCACAACTTATAGAAGGACGGCCCGATGACTGGGCTGAAATATCTGGCTCCTTACCGTCTTTTGAGAGGACCATTCAGGAAACGGTCCATTGGTGGGGTAGCACGAAAGAGGTTTGAGGCTTTTCTGAAGGTCCGTCTTTGGGGTTCTTCAGGCGTTAATGAAAATTGCGTCCTTTCGGCATGACGTTTGACGATCGAGGATGGCGCCACAGATTTGGCTTTTCCAGGCTTTTCTTCATGTCGGATTGCTGGATGTTGCCTTCTTCGGTCAATGTGGCTAGTTGTGCACTCATATCGTTGATTTGATCGGCTATGATATGAATTACATTCTGTTCCATTTGAAGCTCTCCTCTAATCAGCAGGAGGCGGCTTGAAAGGACAATGCGACGATATTGTTCAAATTTCTTCGGCCATATAATGACATTTGAGGTGCCTGTTTCATCTTCCAATGTCATAAAGATTACGCCTGCCGCCGTTCCGGGGCGCTGACGGACCAGAACCAACCCGGCGATCTGTATTTTTTGGCCGGATTTACAATGCGGTAAATCAGATGCTTTTAAGACCCTTCGTTGATCAAAAAGGGGGCGCAGGAAAGAAACCGGATGCGCCTTTAAAGAAAGACGCAGGCTTGCGTAATCTTCGACCACATGTTGTCCAAGAGGCATTGTAGGAAGCTGCATTTCCACTTCATTCTGGAGTTCAGAAGCCGCATCATGAGCGGCCGCAAACAAGGGAAGTTCTTCCAACGCCGCGCGCCGTCCTGAATAACCGCCCAGCCCTTTAACAGCCCAAAGCGCTTCTCGTCGGTCCAGACCAATGGAACGAAACGCATCGGCATGGGCCAGATCTTCCAGAGATTTCATATCAATCCCTGTACGAAAATATAAATCCCGTACGCTGTCATAACCGGTTGCGCGTTGTTCTGTTATGGTGAGGGCTGCGGCTTTTTTAAGGCCGCTAATCTGACGGAACCCTAAACGCAGTGCGTGATATCTGTCGCCACGACCCGGTGTTTCCAGCGTGTAATCCCAATCGCTTTCGTTGATATCGACAGGCAGCGCCTTGCCGCCATGGCTTAAAAAATCCCGGACAATACTGGAGGCGGAATAAAACCCCATTGGTTGTGAATTTAACAGGGCTGCGGCGAATATATCGGGGTAATGACATTTAAGCCAGGCTGATGCATAGGCTAGCAAGGCGAAACTTGCTGAATGACTTTCAGGAAAGCCATAGTCGCTAAACCCCTCAATCTGTTTGAAGCACAGTTCGGCAAAGTGCGGATCATATCGCTTATTGATCATGCCATTGATAAACCGTTCCCGAAAGTTGCCAATATCGCCTGTTTTTTTGAAGGTTGCCATAGCCCGGCGAAGCTGATCTGCCTCAGATGCAGTGAAGCCTGCACCGACCATCGCAATCTTCATGGCCTGTTCCTGAAATAACGGAACGCCTTTTGTTTTCTCAAGGACCGCTTTTAATTCTTCTGATGGATACTCAACCGGTTCCAGCCCCTGCCGGCGGCGCAAGTAGGGATGCACCATTTCCCCCTGGATTGGCCCGGGTCGGACAATGGCAATTTCGATAACCAGATCATAGAAGTTTTCAGGTCGTAATCTGGGAAGCATGGACATCTGGGCCCGGCTTTCGATCTGAAAAACACCGACGGTATCAGCCTTTTGGATCATTTTGTAGGTTGGTGGGTCATCCCTTGGAATATGGGCAAGTTGCATGGGCTTATGATAGTGCTGTTCCAGTAAATCGAAGGATTTTCGAAGGCAGGTGAGCATTCCCAGTGATAAAACATCGATTTTCAGGATACCAAGGGCATCCAGATCATCCTTATCCCATTCAACAACGGTTCTGTTCTCCATCGCAGCATTGGAGATGGGGGATAGTTCATCCAAAGGACCACGGGTAATGACAAACCCCCCGACATGCTGTGATAGATGCCGGGGAAAGCCGATCAACAGCTGTGTGAGTTTCAAAATCTGGTTTAACGTGGGATCAGAAGCGGCAAGTCCGCTTTCTGTAACCTGATGGTCCTGAATACCGGACGAGCTGCGTCCCCAGACGCTTGCGGCTAATGAACTGACCGCATCGTCCGACAACCCCATGGCTTTGCCAACTTCACGGACGGCACTACGAGACCGATAGGTGATGACAGTGGCCGCCAGTCCTGCCCGGTGCCGCCCGTATTTGGCATAAATATACTGAATGACCTCTTCGCGCCGTTCATGTTCAAAATCGACATCAATATCAGGAGGCTCATCGCGCTCCGCCGAGATGAAACGTTCAAAAAGAAGATCAATTTCGGCAGGATTGACGGCCGTAATGCCAAGGCAGTAACAGATCGTGGAATTCGCGGCGGACCCGCGCCCCTGACACAGGATGGGCGGTGTTAAGGAACGGGCGTATCGAACAATGTCATGGACCGTCAGAAAGTAAGGCGCGTATTTTAACTGATCAATCAGCGTCAATTCATATTTAATGGCTTGTTTTACTTTTTCAGGAATGCCATCAGGAAACCGTTCTTTCGCACCAATCCAGCTTAACCGCGATAATTCTGCCTGCGGGGTCAGACTTTCGCCGTTCGGCTCTTCCGGATACTGATACGCCAATTCATCCATTGAAAAGGTGCATTTTTCAGCAATCAAGTGACTGCGCTGAACAGCCGCTTCAAATCCGGAAAACAGCCGATACATTTCTGAAGCTTTTTTGAGATATCTCTCGGCATTTGCCTGCAGCCGAAAACCGGCCTGCTGAATTGTGCAATGATTTCGGATGCAGGTCAGAACATCCTGCAAGGGGCGCCGGTTTGGAATGTGATACAGAATGTCATTTGTTGCGACCATGGGGCAATTATACTGATCAGATAATGTGGATAGATGTTCCAGCCTTTCCTGGTCTTTCCCGGAGAATAACCGCGATAAGGAGAGGCTGGCTTGTTCAGGAAACAGGGTGCAAAATTCTGACAGCTGTTCTTCAAATACTGGTGTCAGGATAGCAGGGGGCATGACCACAAAAACCTGATCTTTAGAGAAATGTGCAAGATCAGATAAAAATAAATGACATTCTCCTTTATTCGCCCTGCGGTTTCCAAGGGTTAGGAGGCGGGTCAGTCGGCTATAGGCTCCTTTGTTCTTTGGAAAACACAGGCATTCAAAACCGTTCATGAAAACCAGCCGAACTCCGACAATCAGCCGTATCCCCATATCTTTAGCGGCAATATGAGCCCGAACAATGCCTGCCAATGTATTGCGGTCCGTTATGGCAAGCGCCGTATGTCCAAGAGTTGCGGCGGTCAGAACCAGTTCGTGTGGATGGGAGCCGCCCCTTAGAAAACTGAAATTGCTGGTGACCGCCAGCTCAACATAGCGGGCAGCGTCGGGGGAAATTGTCATTATGGAAACAGCCCTTGCATATACCAGCGGGGGCGATCGTCTGTTCGTTCATACAGGCCATCCCTGTATAACCAGAAACGATGCCCCAAGGCATTTTCAACACGATAATAATCGCGTGTTTTGAACCCGGAGAGAGGGTTTCCAACATCCCACCATTCTGGCGCCAGACGTTCTGGTCCTTCGGCGCGGGTAATATGATGATGCAGGCGGCGCCACTTGAACTGAAGGGGTGGGCCATCCGGGACTTCTGCAATAACAGTGATAGGTTCCGCCGGGGAAAACAGCAGAAAAGGACGTGGGGAGTGCGGTGGCTCCCAGGCGGGTGATTTTTTCTGTGACGACAGGGTTGTGACCGGGCAAGAGCGAACGGATTTTTCGGGAATATAACTTTCAAAAGGAATAAAACGGGTAATGCGGTTGAAGCCCAGACGGTTTCCAAAGCGATCCAAAAGTGTGGCAAGATCGGTTTCTACATCAACCGGGGATGTTGTTGTTGAAGCCGAAAGCGAGGATTGTTGATCTGGCATAAATTCGGTTTTCAAGGCTGACATGCAGATCAGGTCAATACCGAAACCGGTATCCAGCTCGTCATGAAGGATCGCAATTTTTTCCCGAAAGAGCAGGGTAATATGGTCCGCTTCCTGACACAGGCTGCTCGTTTGAACGCTTAGTGTTTCCAGATGTCCATCCACGCGAAAAATCAAAACATTCAGCAGCCGAGCGCCTTCCTGACGCGCTTTTAAAAGCTCTTCAATCTGGCGGGCTAAAATTTCAATGGTGGCCTCCACAGCCGCTAGATGCTGGACAGGTTCGACCAACGGATGCCGCACTGTATAGGTGGGGGGAACAGAAAGTGGATTGAACGTTTCAGGCGTGGCCCCTGTTGCCTGTTGCAGATGCCGTATAAGATCAGGGCCAAACCGGCTGGTGAGCGGAGCGTGCGGGGCCCTGATCAGGTGACCAATTTTCCGTAATCCCAGTTGATTAAGGCGCTGTATCTGAGCTTTTGGTAGCCTTAAGGCGCCAAGCGGCAAGGGGGATAAAAAAGCAATATGATTCCCCGATTGGACAAGGGTCTGGTTTTCTCGTCCATAACGCGCAGCGGCCCATGCCGCACCGATGGTATCGGCGGCCCCTGTTTTACAGGTTAATCCAAAATCTGACAGACGATTTTCGATTTCCAGAAACATGGCTTTTTCGCCCCCAAAAAGGTGGGCACATCCGGTAATATCCAGAGCAAAGCCATCAGGCGGATGGAGGGTCACCAAAGGGCTGTAGCGCAGACACCATAAAGTCAGACGATGCAGCGCTGAAAGGTCGTCTTCTGGTGTGGCCTGGCGTGTTTCAAGCGCCGGGTACAGGGCCCGCGCATCTGTTAAGGACATATCAGGATGTACGCCCATTTTCTCGGCCGTCTCATTGACGGCTGTAATTTGAACGGTGTTCCCAACCTGCGTGGTGAAGGCAAAGGGGGAAAGGCCGGCTGTTTTATCGGAACGCGCTGATCTTGTAGATGTCGGCCTCTGTGCTTGCGGGGAGGTCAGGTGCTGTCGTTCGGTCGGCCAACGGGGCAGCCAAACGGAAAGAAAACGTCTCATGATCCCATTCCAGTTCCCAAAGATTGGGACGGCCCCGTTTGCAACGGGTGAGTGCCACCTGCCAGCGCGGGCGGGAAAATCCGGGCATTTTTGCATTGGTAAAAAAAAAGGGCTGGCTGGGGCGGGTTGCGATGGACCAGCGGGTTGCGGCTGCGGTTGCCCCGCGGCCTTTCAAATGGTGGTTGGCCAAATGGTGACGGATCAGAAATAATGTTCCCTGATGACGGGCGGCCCTTAAAGAAAGGCGCCGGCTCGCTGTAAAATCATATAATTTTTCAGGCTGATTCAGGGCGGCAATCAATAAGGGGCACGCGGGGCAGGAAAGGGCTTCTTCCAGAACCCACAGCATCTCTCGTTCATTCTGAACATCAATATGCAGGATTTTATCCGGTGAAAGACCAAGGGCGGGCAATCCAGGCGGAAAGAGCCGGGGCGGGTGATCCAGTCCCCGCCCCAGGCTACACCAAAGCACAGGAAGGTTGTGTGCTTTGGAAAGGCGCTCTACCAATCCTGCGGCAAATCCAAGGGCTGCCGGAAAATCCGTATGGTTCTGAGGAACTATTTCATGAATAACCCCATGTTCTAACCCGGCATCTGGCAAAGCATCATCAAGGGCAGATAATCCCAAAGAGGTTGTTGCCGGGCTTTTTTCCTTTTTTTGCGCATCAGAACAGCGTTCAAGAGCGCGCAGGCTCTTTTTTAGGTCTGTTTTTTGATGCTGTGAAAAAGGGGGCATTAAAATCTTTCTTCTGTTTTGGTGTTTGTTCTGGGTAATAATAAAATAGAACAAAAAGAGAACATTTCAAGAAAAAAGAACAGGTGAACGGTTAGGATTTTCCGTAGAAAGAGGATTTTTTTTGTTAAAAATCGTGACAATATAAGGGGTGTAGGCTTGCCTGTAATTTCTCAAAAAAACAGGAGGCGTGTCGGTAAGATCACCCTTTTTGCAGAAACCCAGAACAGGACGCAATAATATGCGCCCCTGTTCTGGCTGGTTGCAGGTTAGCCGGGCTGTAATGTCAGGCGAGACCGCCACAAAACGAATGTCATAATGCCAATATTGAGCAAATTCCAGCCAATGCCGTTAATGAACGCTGCCCGGTAGGATTGCGTCAGATCATAAATCAGGCCAGACAGCCATCCACCAAGAGCCATCCCTGCGACCGTCGCCAGAATAACCAGCCCTACACGCTGTCCAGCTTCGTGGGCCGGTAAATATTCACGGACAATGATGGCGTAACTTGGGACAATCCCCCCTTGGGACAGGCCAAAAATGAAAGAAATGATATATAGGGCCATTAACCCATCAAATGGCATATAAAGGATCAGGCCGATACACTGTAGAACGGATCCAAGAAGGAGGGTTTTGATACCACCAAATAAATCTGCGAGGAATCCTGACGCAAGGCGGCTTACAATACCACCGGCGAGCATCAGGGAAAGCATTTCCGCACCTCGCTCAATCCCATATCCCAGATCATCAGAATAGGCCACGATATGAACCTGAGGCATTGACATGGCAACGCAACACCCAATCCCCGCAATAACCAGCAAACCTTGTAACATATTCGGTTGAAGGTCGGTTTTCCCCCTCATGGTTTGAGTGGGCTGGTCTGCGGCACTGGCAGTAGGGATCTTTGAAGGAACCTTTCTTCTTAACATCATCGCCAATGGCAGCATTGTTGCCAACAGAATAATGGAAACGAGGCTATACGCCTCTCGCCAGCCCTCTGTTGCAACGATATCCTTTATAAATAATGGCCAAAAACAGCCGGCAAAATAATTGCCGCTGGCCGCTGTTGCGATTGCGATCCCCAGTCTTTTAAAAAACCAGTGGGAAATATCTGACATCAGGGGGCCAAACAGGGTCGAGGTTCCCAGGCCAATCATCGTGCCCTGAATGACCGAGAACAACCAGAAACTACTGACCACCGTAGACAGGTAAAAACCGCCAGAGATTAACAGGCAGGACAGCAAGAGCGGGATGAAAATACCAAATCGATCCACCAGTCTTCCAACAATCAGGTTTCCAAGACCAAAACCGATCATCACAGCCGTAAAGGCAAGGGAGGCTTCCCCTCTGTTAATTCCGAATTCGTCCTGGACCTGAGGAAGAATGACAATGATCGACCACATCCCGCCACTACCAAGGGTCGCAAGCAAGACAGACACAAACAAACGGACCCATGAATACCGGCTATCCAGATAGTCTGTTGATGAAACCCCCTGTTGAGAGGCTGTACTGAAGGAAGGTGGCATTGGCAGGGACCAATTCAGAAGGAGGATAAAAAGAGATAAGCAGGCCCGATATTAGGCTCCCCTTTTTACAAGAGCAATCCCCCCGCCGTCACATTTGATTTGTTTTACTGTTCAAAATCCAGTGATGAAAGGCCTGCAAGGACGGATGATGGGCCTTGTCCGGTGGGTAGGTCAGGTAAAAGGGGCACAGCATCCGGGCTGTATCTTTCATGAAAGGAACCAGCAGACCAGAACTGAGTTCGGGTTGGATCAGGCTTTTGATGGCAATGACAATCCCCATTCCCTGAACAGCCGCAGCAATCGCCATGGGAAGGTCATGAAATTCCGGGTCATCGCGCAACAGGACCGGATCATAGTCAATATCCATATGGCGAAACCAGTTTACCCAGTCTGTTTGCCGTGTCCTTACTTTCAGTCGGGGAAGGGTTATTAAGCTTTGTACTGTTGCAGGGTGAGCGTCAGCAAATTTGGGATGACAGACCGGTATCAATTCGTCGTCATGAATTTTGTCCCAGATCATCGTTGTATCATCAGGTGGCCTGACCCGGATCGCAGCGTCGATATCGTCCTGATTGCTGCGCGGTGCCGTAAGAACGGTTTTTATGTGAATGGTGTGTTCGGGGTTCTCATTTTTGAATTCAGCCCAATTTGGAATAAGCCAGCGCTGGGCGACAGATGGAAACGCTGCGATGGTAAAACTGTTCCTCCAGTCTCCCGTCACTTCCGCTGTGGCAATTGCAATATCGTCAAGGGCTGGTGTCAAGCGTAACAGATATCGCTTTCCCGATTGTGTCAGACGGATATGGCTTGCGCCTCTGTGAAACAGGAGAACCCCTAAAAAATCTTCCAGAGATTTTACAAGACTGCTGATTGCGGCGGCTGTAACTCCCAATTCGCTGGCCGCAACAGAGAAACTCTGATGGCGGGCCGCAGCTTCGAAGGAGCGAACCTGGTTGAGCGGGGGAAGTTTACGTTGCATTGATAATCCACAAGTATTTTAATGGAAGCATAACATTTTCTTACCCTTGAGCAAGAATTAGTCGTTTGATCGATTTGATTTCACCTCATAAATTAAAAGAAGACTGATTTTGTATTTCATAAAGCGGTCTGAAGGTGAGACGATGCACGATTATCTGTTTAGTACTGAAAGACTTGGTCCAGTGGCAGGCGCCTTAGTTGGGGGAATTGACTTGGCGACTCCTTTTGATCAACAATTGAAGGACGCAGTTAATCGTGCATTTCTCCGCCATAAACTGTTGGTATTTAAAAATCAGAACCTGTCTGAGCCGGAACAAATTCAATTTTCCAAACAGTTTGGGTCTTTGGAAATACATGTTATTTCCCAGTTTAATCACCCGCTGTATCCCGAAATTTTCAGATTGAGCAATCGAAAAGATGCCAATGGAAATCCACTCGGGGCGGCGGATGGAGGGTCTTATTGGCATTCTGACTTGTCCTATAACGAGTGTCCGGCCAAGGCGACAATTCTACATGCAAAAGAAATTCCGGACATTAGGGCCGATACAGAATTTGTTGATATGCAGGCGGCCTTTGAGGCGTTACCGGATAATTTGCGGGAGAAAATTAAGGACCGATTTGCCATCCATGCTTACCGGTCGAATAAATCAAAGGATAAAGGTACATCAGTAACGCTATCAAAAACCCAACTGGCCGCAACACCAGAGGTCGTTCATCCTATCGTGCGAACGCATCCTGAAACGGGCACCCGATCAATCTTTTCTTTTCCTGGAATTGTACAAAAAATAAAGGGCCTTACTGAAAAAGAGGGCCAACCGATCCTTGACGCCCTGTATGAGCATTGTCTGCAAGACAGGTTCAAATTTAGCCTAAATTGGGAAAAGGGGGATATGGCGATGTGGGATAATCGTTGCCTGATGCACCGGGCAACGACGCGAACCCTACCACCAGATGCCTATCGTGTGATTAACAGAACAACTGTTTCTGGAGATAAACCTTATTAATTTTTTGACGGATAATAATAATGAAACCACAAGTCAAATTACGCAGTGATCAATTTCTTACCAAGCCAGTCGCTATGGAGCCGGCTTTTGATAATCCGGAAGGAATAGAAAAGCTTATTCGCAAAGGCGGCCCTTATAAAACACTGGCTGCCGTTCACAGAAATGTAGGAGAGACGACAGGGGGGTGGTTCCGAAATTTCTGGGCGCTGGGTGGTAAAGTTGTTTTTAAGGGGGCGGAGCCGTATTTCAATAACCAGCGTTTTATCGATGCCGCAAAAGAAACCTACAGGGCGGAGGTCATTCGACCGGTTGCCATGATGACAAATCTGAATTTGCCAGCGGCAGGGGCGCCGTTTCATCTGGACCTGCCATTTTATCGGGGCGCTGAAAATAAAGAAGTTCCCAGCTGGATGCTGACGCCCATGCGGTACTCCAACCTGTTTCAGGATTGGGCAATTCCCATCGCGTCCGCCGTTACCTGGTTTTATGAGGGCGAAGGGGGTGAGTTTGAATATTGGCCGGATGGGTTGGATCATCCGTCCTTGACTGAAAGCCCACCATTTACCAACCGATGTGTACTGGCCGATAACGAATATATGTTCCATCGAGTGGGCGCTATCGGACCCGCGTCAGAGCATGGAAAATATGATGATATTCGCTACGACGCTTTGCTGGAATTGGGACCGGATGATCAGTGGCATGTAAAAGAGGGCGGGGAAACGCGGGCGTCATTCGATTATGGACAGGTGCGGATCTCAATTCTTTGGAAAGCCCATTGCTTTAAAGATGAACGGCTGGCTGCGATTTATGACGATCATTCGGACGATCTGACGGCGGAAAGAGTTCGAGATATTTTCTCTGCGGATTTGAAGCGCCGTGGCATTGATTTCCGCGAACCGGGTGATTTCGCGACAGATCTGGCATGGAAAAAAGTCATCACAGAAAACTACGCTCCGCCTGAAGGTGGTCAGCGCTATTGATTGTTTTCAAGCGGAATTGATTCTACTCTCTTCTGAACACAGAATAAATAAGGGGAGAGTATGGGACGGTTAAATCAGAAAGTAGCCCTTATAACGGGCGGTGCCGGTGGGATTGGTCTGGCGACAGCAAAATTGTTTCAGGCTGAAGGCGCAAAGATTGTCGTCACGGACAAAAATGCAGAGGCTGGAAAGGCTGCATTAAACGCGCTGGAAGCAGGTGCCATGTTCTTGTCGCATGATGTGACGTCACCAGATGCATGGAAGTCTGTTTTCGAACAGACTATCGAACAATTTGGCCGGATCGATATACTTGTGAATAATGCTGGATTGCTGAAAACCGCTCCTACGCAAACGCTTATGACGACGGACCTCGCCCATTGGAGGGCCGTGAATAGTGTGAATGTGGAAGGCGTCTTTCTGGGATGTCAGACGGCGGTCAGGCATATGAAGGAAAAGGGCGGTGTGATCGTTAATATCGCGTCCGTGGCGGCAAACCAATCGACACCAAACCTGATTTCCTATGGCGCCTCAAAAGCCGCGGTCGCTCATCTTACCAAATCTGTCGCCAGTCATTGTTTATACCAAGGTTACCCCATCCGGTGTAATTCGGTTCATCCAAACCCGATCAAAACGGCCATGGGGGATGAATTGATGAGCCAAATGGGCGGTGGCGATCCCGTCGCAGGCTGGCGTGAATTTGAGAAGGTGAAAGGTTATGGCGGCGCTGGAGAGCCCGATGATGTCGCCCGTTCTATTCTGTTTTTGTCCTCCGATGAAGCCCGCCATACAAATGGGGCGGAATTGATGGTAGACGGTGGAATGGCGATCCGGGTCAGCTAGGGAATAGCGGCATCCCAATAGGGTTCCGGGCCAAAATAATCGACCAGAAAGTCTATAAATTGTCGGACGCGTGCGGATAAAAAGCGGGTTTGTGGGTAAACGGCAAATGCCCCTAATTCCAAATATTCATACTCTTGAAGGACAGGGATCAAGGATCCTGCCTGAATGTCCTTCCAGACAATAAAGGTTGGCCCAAAAACCAGACCGCAGCCTTCAACAGCAGCTTGCCTTAAAAAGTCTCCGTTGTTGGCAGTCATGATTGTTTTACCTTTAATTTCATGACGGTTGCCATCTCCATCCATCAGAAAATGCGTTAAGCCCGTTGGACTGGAATATTTGAGTAAGGAGTGGTTTTTTAAATCGTGAAAGCTTTCAGGAACCCCGTGCTTTTCAAGATATGAAGGACTGGCACTCAAAGTGTGGCGAATAGTCGTGAGCTTACGGGCAACGAGGGACGAGTCTGCTAGATCAGCAATCCTAAGCGCCAGATCGAACCCTTCCTCCACCAAGTCAACCTGTCGGTCTGCAAAATTCAGATCAATGTCCAGTTCAGGATGCAACTCAGAGAATTTAATGACCGCTTTTGACAGATGCATCAGACCAAAAGATAACGGCACCGCAACTTTAAGGGTTCCTGATAATTCTGTGGTGCGCTGTTGCATTGAATTGGATAATTCATCCATATCGGACAGTATGACCTGAGATTGACGGTAAAACCGCCTCCCGGCCTCCGTCAGGCTGGATTTGCGAGTGGTTCTGTTCAGCAGCTGGACGCCAAGACGGTCTTCCAGATTCATAAGGCGCCGACTGACAGCCGATTTCGCAATATTCAGCTGGTAGGCGGTTTCTGTAATGCTGCCCGTGTCCGCAATGCGGATGAACAGTGACATATCTTCAAATTGTCCCATTTTATTGTTCTAAAATATAGAACAGTATTTTTCAATATCTTATATTTATTCTGATTATAAGAAATATTATGTTTATCGCATCCCTTGGCATCGGTTGGAGATAGACGAACCATGAAAAAACAGACACGCAGGCTCATTTATCAATCAGAAGGCATCCCGGCCTCTGACGGTGATGGTGTCAAATTGACCCGGATTATTGGATCACCGGAACTTGAAATGCTGGACCCTTTCCTACTGCTGGACGTTTTTGAAAGCGATCAACCAGATGATTATATTGGCGGGTTCCCATCCCATCCGCATCGGGGTTTTGAGACAGTCACATATCTTCTCGCTGGAAAAATGCGCCACAAGGACAATGCAGGCAATGAAGGTGTGATAGTTCCGGGCGGCGTTCAGTGGATGACTGCCGGGCGCGGGATTGTTCATTCTGAAATGCCTGAACAGGAAAATGGCCTGTTAAAAGGGTTTCAACTCTGGGTCAACTTACCTGCATCGAAAAAGATGACAGCCCCAGGGTATCAGGAGTTCCCGCCAGAAAGTATTCCGCTGGTGACCCTTGAGAATGGCGGAACGGTCCGCCTGGTAGCAGGTGAGCTTGCTGACCATACGGTTGGGCCCGTCACCAACGAAAATACAACCCCCACTTTTATGGATGTTACGTTGCCTGCAGGCGAGACTTTTAAACAGTTCATTAAGGCCGATCATTCTGCCTTTATCTTCGTGATTGAAGGGCGTGCCCTGGTGGGAGAGCAGAAGGCGCCCCTAATTAAAGGCACGCTTGGCATTCTGAGTGATACTGGAGACGCAGTCGTTCAAGCTTCTGACACCGGTGCCCGTTTTCTGATTGTTGCCGCGAAGTCGATAAAAGAGCCTGTCGCCAGAGGCGGCCCTTTTGTGATGAATACGCGAGCCGAGGTCATGCAGGCCTTTCATGATTATCAGTCAAATAAATTTTAGGAGCGACGAATATGGGTTTACTTCAGGAAGGTGTTTGGGTCGATCAGTGGTATGACACAAAATCCAGCAAAGGTCGGTTTGTTCGAAAACAGTCTGCTTTCAGAAACTGGGTGACGCCTGATGGGACTGCAGGCCCCAGCGGTGAGAGCGGGTTTAAAGCTGAGGCTGACCGCTACCATTTATATATCTCACATGCGTGTCCTTGGGCGCACCGGACCGTTATTTTCAGAGCCTTGAAAGGCCTGGAAAAGATGATCAGCCTTTCCGTCGTACATTGGTATATGGCAGAAAATGGCTGGACTTTTAAGGAAGCAGAAGGTGTCGTGCAGGATCCGATCCACCGTGCAGAATTCTTGCATCAGGTGTATACAGCAGCCGATCCGAAATATTCTGGTCGGGTTACGGTTCCTATTCTGTGGGACAAAAAGTTGAATACAATTGTGTCCAATGAATCCTCTGAAATCATTCGGATGTTTAATTCGGCCTTTGACCAGGTTGGTGCTTTGGAAGGTGATTATTATCCGGAAGATCTTCGATCTGAAATCGATGCCATTAACGAACGGATTTATGAAACCCTGAATAATGGTGTTTACCGGTCCGGTTTTGCAACAACGCAGGAAGCCTATGATGAAGCGGTCGTTCCGTTATTTGAAACACTGGATTGGGTAGAGGAAAAACTCTCCAGGCAAAGGTATCTGACCGGTGATCGCCTGACCGAAGCCGACTGGCGTTTGTTTACGACACTCGTGCGATTTGATCCGGTTTATGTCGGACATTTTAAATGTAACCTGAAGCGTATTGCCGACTATCCCAATTTGTCCAATTATCTGCGGGATCTTTATCAACGTCCAAATATTGCCCAAACGGTTCATATGGACCATATCAAAAAGCATTATTACGAAAGTCATGATACAATCAACCCAACGCGGGTAGTGCCAATGGGACCGTTGATGGATTTGAGTGCCCGCCATAACCGCGAAAAAATATAAAATTTCTGGAGTGTGCGATGAGTGAACCATTAGTAGCAGGAACGGCCCCGGCAGTCGTTGATGTAAAAAAAGGAAAGACCTATTTTTGGTGTGCTTGTGGTCGTTCAAGCAAGCAACCTTTTTGCGATGGCTCTCACAGTGGAACCGAGTTTACACCCGTTCAATATGAAGCCAAAAAAGATGGTTTTGCTTATTTTTGCACTTGCAAGAAGACGTCGAAGCAACCCTTGTGCGATGGCACTCACAAGGAATTAAGAAAGTGAAATTTAAAGAAAAGGGCCGCTATTTCAGCGGCCTTTTTCATATCAGTGATTTAGCGAAATTTATAAGCTTTTTGGTCAGCTCTGAATTGGGGCCATCTGTGTAAGAGCCCGTAAAAATGAGGGGCGCCGGTGTCCAGTCGCATGTCAGTCGGATCAAGGAGCCTTTTGCAACTTCCTGATCCGTATAATGTTCAGGCAATATTCCGATACCAACGCCTTGCTTGGCAAGCTCCATGGTGGCAACAAACGAATTACACGGGAAAAGGGTCAACTGATCGAGACGGTTCTTTTTCAAATGCCCCGATACTTCCAGATACTGTTGAGAGAGTTTGGCGCCGGTAATCAACGGGTATTTTTTCAGATCAACAAGATTATAGGGGAGGTCATTGCGTAATCCGGTGGAGGGTGCGGCGACCCAGGATTGTTTATAGGTGGCAAAATCCAGATTATTGATCCGATGGTCCTGAACAGGTCCCATCAGGAACGCAACATCCAGTGATTTTTTTTCAAGTCCAATTTGCAGGTTACGGGAAGCATCCACATGAAGCTGTATTTGGACATTTGGAAAAACTGTTGAAAGACTTTCCCAAAATTCAGGAAACCAGGTTGCGACGGCATATTCGGTAATTCCCATTTGAATACGACCAGAACTGGATACATCTCCTTGCACAATGACGGGAAGTTGCTCTGCTGTTGCAATTATGTTTTCTGCATAGGGGCGAAGGGCTTCTCCGGCTGGTGTAATCTGTATGTTGCCTGTATCGCGGTCGAACAAACGGGCACCCAAAACTTCCTCAAGCTTGGCAATACGCGAGGAAATGGCTGGCTGTGTCGTGTTCATTTTTTCCGCAGTTTTGTTAAAACTTGCCAGTGTTGCGACCCATAAAAAGGTTCTCAACTGTGTAATACTAAGATTTTCAGCCATACAATGCTCTGCCTGTTGTTCGATTGCTTATTCAGCTTGTGTGTTCGATAAGGTGTATGGGGGCCATACAAGAGAAAACGCTTACTGGCATTCTTGTAAAAGAAAACCAGAAATTAGAAACAGATTAAGCTACTGAATTCTCCCTGAAACGATCGGGAGATGGAACTAGGTCTTTCCCTCAAATGTTGTATTGGGTATGCTGACAACAAGAAGAAAAAAAAGTCGGAATGATTCTTATCTGACATTATAAAAAAGGGCAATAATAATGAAAAGCTATCAATTCGAGGAATATGGCGAAGAACTGGTTGAAAATGTAGCCGCAGAGCCGTCTGTCGCCGGGGGACAGGTTCTTATAAAAATTTCAGCTTGTGGAGTTTGCCATAGTGATATCCATATTTGGGAGGGATATTTCGGCCTTGGAGGAGACAAGAAACTAGATATTAAAGGGAAGCGCAAACTCCCTTTTACTCTTGGACATGAAATTGTAGGAGAGGTTGTTGCGGTTGGTCCCGATGTGACGTCCGTCAAGGTTGGCGAGCAACATGTTGTCTATCCGTGGATCGGTTGTGATGAATGTCCAACTTGCGACGCCGGGAACGGTCATCTGTGTAATCGCCCGCGGGCACTGGGCGTTGATGTGGACGGCGGATATAGCGATCATTTGCTTGTGCCACATGAAAAATATCTTCTGGATTATGGTGATCTTCCTAAAGAACTTGCTTGTACCTACACCTGTTCGGGTTTGACCGCGTATAGCGCGATTAAAAAGGTAAAACCTTTGGCTGATAATGGCACATTGATGATCATTGGTTGTGGCGGTGTCGGGCTGGCGGGTATGGCCATTGTCAAATCAGTGACCAACGCAAAAGTATATGTTGCCGATATTGATCCAGAGAAACGCCAGGCAGGCCTTGATGCCGGTGCAGAAGCAGCGTTTGATCCAAATGACCGGGATCAGTTCAAGGAAATCATGCGCCTGACAGATGGCGGCGTCAATGCGGCCATTGATTTTGTGGGTGCAGAAAGCAGTGCCCGATTTGGCGCCAGCATTCTGGCAAAAGCAGGCAGATTGGTGATCGTCGGTTTGTTCGGTGGGAATTTTTCTCTTCCGCTTCCCATGTTTCCCATTAAGGCAATCGGGATTGAAGGTTCCATGGTCGGAAGCCTTGCCGAGATGCATGAATTAATGGAGCTTGCCAAAGCGGGCAAATTGAATGCCCTTACTTTGGATGAACGCCCAATGAACGAAGCGTATAATGCGCTGACAGATCTTCAAAAAGGAAATGTCGTAGGGCGTGTTGTGCTTAAGAACTGATCGAAAGCTGGTGTTTCTTCCCCGAAACCCACCTGATCGAATAAAAAAGCGGACTTGGAAACAGGGCCGCTTTTTTAGTGAATAGGACCTTTATATTCCATCTGGATCAGTTCTTTGACAACGCGCAGCAGATGCAGGCAAGCGTTTAGCTCGTCTTCTGCGCCTAGCTGACGAAGGCTGTTTGCCTCGTCGTCCAGAAGCTCAACAGCGTTTTCTCCTTGGTGCATGATCATGTAATGGGCCGTGCTGTATAGATCGACAGCAGACTCTGGCTGAAATTCAACAACATTCATCATGATACCACTCCTTACGCAATTAATGTCCTGATCCTCAACTTAGAGGAAAATTATTAATAACTCGTAAGTAGATTTAAACAGGGCGAAATTTTAGTTATGCACAGGATGGTCAGGCGACAAAAAAGACGAAAACCTAAAAGGGTAAACCAACGGCGTTGGTTAAAAACCGCATCAGGGGAACCGCTTTTTCATAGGTTTCAATCACATCATCCACAAGGGATGCCTTTTGTAAATTGGCGGCTGGCGCACGATGCATGGCGAAAAAGGATTTTTTCTTCAAATCGTCAATCAGAGGGTGGTCCTCTGAAAAGCCTTTTGGCGGACGCTTTAAGGCACCCTCCGAATTTAGGGCGCCAAAGGTTTTTAAAAATGTTTCATCCTGCGTAATGGAAAGCCATTTATCCTGATTTTCATCGATTGCCTGCCGGATGAGCGCCAGTTTTGGAGAGGGTGGCATCCAGATACCGCCGCCGTAATGAACACCATCGTCAGCAAGATGAATGTAAAAACCGGGTGCGTGGGCATTTTTTCCCGCCTGATGACGAAACTGGCAGGCCGCGTGATCTTTATAAGGGCGTTGATCCTTGGAGAAGCGTATGTCCCTGTAAATGCGGAACATGGACCCCCGGTTTGGTCTGGGATCGGCCACATAACAAGGGGCAATTTCTTCCAGTTTAGGGCCTAGATCGGCGACAAAATCACTGATTGGATATTGAACGATATCCTGATAGCGTTTTTTGTTGGCTGCAAACCAGTCCCGATTATTATTTTCTTTGAGTTCCTTGAAGAAAACTTGGAAATCCTCAGAAAAACCACTGAAATTCTGGCTCATTATTGGCCCTTCGCTCAAAGTTTTCGGTGATCTATAACGCGTTTCGCCTTGCCAACGGAACGCTCAATTTCGCCGGGTTCACAGATGACGACTTTGGTGGAAACCCCAAGAACACCTTTAATTCGCTTTTGAAGGTAGGCCGCGGCGCTTTCATCTGTGTTTTTTGTGGGATCACGTTCCACCTTGACCGTCAGTTCGTCCAGAATACCTTCACGGGTAACCTCAATCAAATAATGAGCCGTTAGCCCGTCCGTGGCGACAACAAGATCTTCAACATGATTTGGGAAAAGATTAACCCCACGAATGATCAGCATATCATCGGCGCGGCCGGTGATTTTTTCAATGCGCCGCATGGACCGGGCGGTGCCGGGTAGCAACCGGGTCAGGTCGCCCGTTCGATAGCGAATAACCGGGAACGCTTCTTTTGTCAGGGAGGTGAAGACCAGCTCTCCCTGTTCACCATCAGGCAAAACAACGCCGGTTTCAGGGTCAATAATTTCCGGGTAAAAATGGTCTTCCCAAAGGGTCAAGCCATCTTTTGTTTCGAGACATTCATTTGCAACACCAGGGCCCATGACTTCCGATAAGCCATAGATATCCAATGCATCGATATCAAATCGGCTTTCGATTTGGTCGCGCATGGCTTCACTCCAGGGTTCGGCGCCGAAAATCCCAGCTTTCAGGGATGAGCTGCGGGGGTCAATGCCTTGTCGATCAAATTCTTCTGCCAGTGCCATCATATAGGAGGGGGTGACCATTATAATGTCAGGCTGAAAATCCTGAATGATTTGAACCTGACGTTCGGTTTGTCCGCCGGACATGGGGACAACCGTACATCCTAAACGTTCAGCACCATAATGGGCGCCCAGACCACCAGTAAACAGTCCATACCCATAGGTCACATGAACCATATGGTCCCGGGTGCCACCCGAGGCGCGAATGCTACGGGCAACAAGATCGGCCCAGTTGTCGATATCATTTTTTGTGTATCCGACGACAGTTGCGCGCCCCGTTGTCCCGGAGGAGGCATGAAGTCGAACAACTTCAGAGCGGGGGACGGCAAACATGCCAAAGGGATAATTGTCCCGAAGATCCTGCTTGTTACAGAAGGGCAGTTTGGCAAGATCTTCGAGAGATTTAATATCATCGGGATGCACGCCTGCCTGATCAAACCGTTTTCGGAACAATTCCACATTTTCATAGGCGTGGGATACTGACCATTTCAAACGGGTCGTTTGCAGATCTGTTATTTCGTCGCGACTTGCAATCTCGATCGGATCAAGATCTGATTTTCGCGGCGGTGTTAAGCGTGACATTTTTCCTCCGATATTTGTAACCTGGGTCTTTTATCAGACCCTTTCTATAACCATGGCAATTCCTTGGCCGACGCCAATGCACATTGTGCATAAAGCGTATTTGCCACCTGTTCTTTGCAATTGATACATTGCTGTTGTCGCAAGACGGGCGCCGGACATTCCCAGTGGGTGACCAAGCGCGATTGCGCCGCCTTGCGGATTAACCCGGGGGTCATCATCAGCGATGCCAAGCTCACGGGTGACCGCCAGTCCTTGTGCGGCGAAGGCTTCGTTCAATTCGATTACATCCATGTCTGAAATCGAAAGACCTGCCAAGGCCAGCGCTTTTTTCGACGCAGGGGCCGGACCAATTCCCATTACGCGCGGTGCGACACCGGCTGTAGCCGTCGCAATGATCCGGGCTTTAGGGGTCAGGCCAAAATCTTTTGCTGCCGTTTCAGAGGCCAACAACAACGCGCAGGCGCCATCATTGACACCCGATGCATTCCCGGCCGTAACGGTCCCGTCAGGGCGGACAATTGGTCTCAGTGCGCCTAGTTTTTCGAGGGAAGTTGCCCGCGGATGCTCATCCTTATCAACGATAATGGCATCGCCCTTACGTTGCGGGATGCTGACAGCAACAATTTCTTCTGCCAGGTTCCCGTTGGCCTGTGCCTGCGCTGCTTTTTCCTGACTGCGAAGCGCAAATAGATCCTGGTCTTCCCGATTTACACCAAAGTCATCGGCTACATTTTCGGCCGTCTCAGGCATACTGTCTGTACCGTATTTTTCTTTCATCAATTTATTGACGAAACGCCAACCGATTGTTGTGTCGAAAATTTCAGCATTTCTGGAAAAAGCTGTCGTTGCTTTACCCATAACAAAAGGAGCGCGGCTCATGCTTTCAACACCCCCTGATATCGTCAGTTGGGCTTCTCCTGTCATGATTTGGCGACCGGCAGAGGCCGTGGCATCCAAACCTGATCCACACAGGCGATTTACCGTGGAGCCTGGGACGTCTTGCGGAAGACCTGCCAGTAACGAGGCCATGCGGGCGACATTCCGGTTGTCCTCACCAGCCTGATTGGCATTGCCATAAATGACATCATCGACTTTCGTCCAATCGACATTGGCGTTGCGGTCCATCAGTGCTTTTAGGGGGATCGCACCCAAATCGTCTGTACGAACAGAAGAAAGTGAGCCGCCGTAACGGCCGATTGGGGTTCTGATAGCATCGCAGATAAAAACGTTTTTCATTTTCATTCTTCTTCTTTATTGGCATTAAGGCCAGGGATCATCTGCCCCTTTATTGTATGGGAATTCCCACGAAACAAAGCGACGGTCCGATCATCCTGATCCGTTATAGTTATGTCATAAACACCTGTCTGCCGAGACCGCGATCTTTCAATAGCAGTGGCAGTAAGCAGGCTGTCCGGTGCCACGGGTCTCAGAAAATCAATCTGTGCTCCCTGGGCCACCGTGCTCTGATTATAAGCATTACACGCGTAAGCAAAAGCGGTGTCTGCCAAAGTAAAGACATAACCCCCGTGGCAGATGTTATGCCCGTTCAACATTTCATCTGTAACGCGCATTGTCATGGTTGCCTCGCCAGGACTGATGGACTTCAGTGCAATGCCAAGATGTTGAGCTGCTTTATCTTTTTTGTACATGGTTTCGGAAACTGCATTCGCAACTTCCTGTGGACCAAGTTCTGGAATATCTGTCACTTAATTATTTCCCCTTGAAGGTCGCGGGCCGTTTTTCCGTGAAAGCGGCAACACCTTCTGCAAAATCAGATGTCTTTGTTGCCTTGCTTTGAAGGTCGCGTTCAACATCCAGTTGCTGATCCAGTGTGTTGGAAAGGCTGGCATTCATTGCCTGTTTTATATATGCAAAGCCAAGGGTAGGGCCGGACGCCATCTTTTTAGCCAGCAATTCAGCTTCGTTCATGAGCGCATCATCGTCATAAACTTTCCAGATCAGGCCAAGCCTTTCGGCTTCTTCCGCAGGAACTTTATCACCGAGCATGGCAAGCCCCATTGCTTTTCCGGATCCGACCAGGCGCGGCAGAAAATAGGTGCTTCCCGCATCTGGTATAAGGCCGATATGGCAAAAGGCCTGTAAAAAATACGCAGAGCGCGCAGCCAGACAGATATCGGCAGCAAGGGCGAGGGACATGCTTGCGCCTGCTGCAATCCCGTTCACCGCAGAAATGACCGGCTTGTCCAGGTTGCGCAGAAACCGGATCAACGGGTTATAATTCTTTTCAAGAGTATCGCCAGCATCGTTCGTGTCGTCATCGCTGAGGTCGGCACCCGCGCCGAACGCCCGGCCTTCCCCTGTAATAAGCACACATCTGACGTCATCACTTTCAAGGATTGGCATGATCGCCCTGAGTTCTTCATGCATCTCGACGCTGAAAGCGTTCAGTTTTTCTGGGCGATTCAAAGTGATTTTTGCCACTTTTTCACTGAGATCAAGACGGATTGTTTTGTAGGTATGGTCGCTCGTTGTCATTATTTATCTCTCCCTTTTCCCGATCTTCTGTATTTATTCATTGTCTAAATAACACAAAATTATCGGTAATGTTGTGATTTTTGTATCGTTTTGGGTAATAAAAAAACAGCTAGCCCGAGGGTAGCTGTTTTTGTTGAGAATTCGAATAAAAAAGAATTATGCAGAGGCCAGTTCCGGCATTTCGAACTTAACCTGATCACGTCCACTTGCTTTGGCATTGTATAACGCATCGTCTGCACGAGAGACCAGGTTGGTCGGATGTTCCCGATGATCAAACTGAGCAACACCAAAGGACATGGTGATCCGTCCGACATCATCCCCTGAATTGCGTTTCACAAGTTTTTTCGACGACACGCTTTTACGGAGTTTATTCGCAATCTGAATGGCGTTTGCTATCGATGTGTTTGGCAGAATGATACCAAACTCTTCCCCGCCGTAACGTGCGGTCGTAGCCGTCTCTTCAATTTCATTGTTGAGCGTATGGGCAACCAGCCTTAGGACCTGATCGCCAAACAAATGGCCATGGGTATCATTGAACAGCTTGAAATGATCAATGTCTGACATAATCAGGCAAAGCTTGGACTGGTTTTCCTTCGCATGCAAAGAAGCAACCTGAAGTTCGCGATCAAAACGCTTGCGATTGGCAATGCCGGTTAGTGGGTCTGTCAATGCTTCCTGTTCAACATTTTTGAGACGTTTTCTTAATTCGTCGATCTCAGCAGACGCTTTACTCAGGCTTTCATTAAGGTGAAAGGACCGCTGCGACATATCTCGGGTTTCACCGATGATCTGCTGCACGATTGTCGTAAAATCGTCGGAGGTCATGTCATTCGCGTTATCCGCAAAATTCTCCAACTTGTTTCCATATGCTTCAAGCCCGGTTGACGAGGCCCTGATCTCTCTCAGGACGGCTTCCATGGATTTTTGGACAAGTTTATTGGTCTCACGAATGGCTTTTCCCTCTTTTTCATGAGAGAAGAACTCATTGTAAATCTGATTGGCGACCTCTTCCGAGAATTTGCCGTTTTCTTTCATCAGCCTGTTAACAGCTTCTTTAATGGCCGGGTTTTCTTCACTTAGATATTCGTACCAAATCGTATAGTTCTGCGGAACTTTCTTGATTTGCCGGTCATCAAGCAATGCCATGGTTTTTAAAGCGTTGAGAGAAGCTTTTTTAAAGCTATCGTCCATTCTCACGGCTATGTCCTTTAAAATTCATTTTACGAGGGGTTCTTTACTGGCCCCTAAAAGACAACAAAATACTTACCAACGCGTTAATTCGTATTACCTAACATATAAAAATGTTACAAACTGTCGTATTTCTAGTGTGAGTACTAGGTATATTGGGATAAGGAAGTGTATATTTTCTTGTTATAGGTGTGTTTTAGTAACCGATTCTGGTTATTATTATAATATCGTAATAATAAAGTTTCTTTTATTTAATTATATTAGGAATATTAATATGCATTTTTAAGGTTCGTTTTGATCGCCGCACACACTTCTTTAACAGAGAATCTCTGAAAGGTTCCCTGTTAAAGGTTCAACGGTTGGGGTGAGAGGATTTAGGCAAAGGCCTTGAAGGTGATCATAGTAAAAGTGTCTTTGATGTTGTTCAGCGTTTGAATCTCTTCGTTTACAAAATGACCGATATCCTGATCGTCATCGAGATAACACTTCATCATCAGATCATAGTCTCCCGAAATAGAATATACTTCGGAGACCTTCTCAACCTTTTCCACTGCTTCATTCGCCACATGATAGGCTTTTCCAAGCTGGCATTTGACCATGATAAAGATTGTTTTCACTGTAAGATCCCTTTCAGATTAATCCTAATGCAACATGCCTGAAAGCATACTACAGTTCTTTGAACGGCCCAAACACAACCTTATTGTCTGAAAATCAGACTGAATTGGGCAAAAAAAAGAGGCCGAAGCCTCTCTTTTTATTTGGTGGCTGGTTTCCGGAAAGGAATATTGAAGAAGGCGGGAACATGTTCGCCCAATCCCATGACAGGGACGTCGTCTTCGTCCTTGGAATATCGCGAACGTTTTGGACGCGTATTCTTTTTTGACTTCCAATCATCATTTTCCGGTTTGGCATTCGCGCTATCGGTTTTTTCTACCGGCGCATTTGATTGCTGGCGACCTCGACCACGGCGTTTAGGGCCATCGTCTTTTGAGACGCGTTTGGAACGGCTTTCGATTTCACGCGCTTCCTCAGCAATCTCATCCATACCGTCAATTTCAATGGCTGGGATTTCCCGACCAATGGTTTTGTAGATGGCAGCAAGATATTTCTTGTCCATTTTAGTGGCGAGTGTGAAGGCGTGGCCTTCCTGACCGGCACGGCCCGTACGACCAATCCGGTGAACATAATCCTCTGAATGAATAGGAACGTCAAAATTGAAAACATGGCTGACATTTGAAATGTCGATACCGCGGGCGGCGACATCAGAACAGACCAAATGCCGAATCTCGCCGCTTTTAAATTTTTCTAGAGTTTCCATCCGGTGAGACTGGGACATATCGCCATGAAGTGCACCGGCATTAAATTTATGTTTTGTCAGGGATCCCAAAAGGATATCCACGTCTTTTTTCCGATTGCAGAAAATAAACGAGTTTTTCACGTTTTCTTCTGCCAGCATTTTGCGCAAAGCCGGCCGTTTTTCATTTTTGTTATTAACGGTGACCAACCCCTGCGTTACAGTGAGCGCCGCAGAAGAAGGGGCTTCAACTTCAATTTCTTTAGGGTTCATCAAGAATTGATCAGCGAGTTTGCGCATATCTTTTGACATGGTTGCAGAAAAGAACAATGTCTGGCGTATGGGCGGCATTAAAGAGACAATCCGCTCGACATCCGGGATGAAACCCATATCCATCATGCGATCAGCTTCGTCAATCACAAGGGTTTTAACACCATTGAGCAGGACTTTGCCCCGTTCGAAATGATCCAGCAGACGGCCTGGTGTTGCGATCAGCACATCAACGCCCTTGTCCAGTTTTGCTTCCTGATCGGCGAACGAGACGCCGCCAATAAGCAATGCCATGGAAAGTTTGCTGTATTTGCCATACTTTTCAAAGTTCTCTGAGACTTGGGCCGCCAATTCGCGGGTTGGCTCAAGAATGAGTGAGCGAGGCATGCGGGCTTTTGTCTGTCCGGATGCCAGAATGTCAATCATTGGAAGTGTAAAGCCTGCAGTTTTACCGGTTCCGGTTTGTGCTGTTCCCAACACGTCCCGTCCCATCAAAACGACCGGGATCGCTTTTTCCTGGATAGGAGTAGGGGTGTTATAACCAGAATCTTCAACTGCTTTTAGAACTTCAGGGCTCAAGCCTAGATTTGCAAAAGTCATGCGTAAAGCGCTACCACCAATATTTTAAAATGCTTAAAACAAAAAGGCAATTTAGTGAAATAACCTGCCCTGTCAAACGTTTCCTCTATTTTTCAAGGATTTCCAAGTGTTCCAGAAGCAATATAAAGCGAAATTGTTTCAAAATGGTGACTTTGAAGTTACGTGATTATTCGATATGAAGTAAGTAATTCGTTCTTTTATTATGGTTAATTTTTTATTTGAACCTGTTTAAGCGAAAGTTTTTGGCAGTATGAGTGATAAACATCCCCTGATTTTAATTCCTGGCCTGTTATGCACGGATGAACTCTGGCGTGATCAGATTCAGGCGTTATCCGACATTTCCGACGTTTCAATTCCGAAGCATCATCTGGATGATGATATTTCGCTTATTGCGGACAGGATTTTAAAGGATGCACCAGAAAAATTTGCGCTCGCAGGGCTCAGTATGGGCGGTTATATTGCACTCGAAATTGTGCTTCAGGCACCAGACAGGGTGACGCATCTTGCTTTGGTGGATACTCGCGCAGATGCGGACTCTCCGCAAGACCGGAAGCGCCGTGAAGATTTCATTCGGCTCGTTCAACGGGGTAAAACCTTTAAAGGCGTGACTGAAAGTCTGTTGCCGATGTTGATCCATCCAAGTCGTTTTCAGGATGATGCTTTGACCTCGCGGATTTATCAGATGGCTGAAGATATCGGTCAGGAAGGGTTCATCCGTCAGGAAACGGCAATCATGAACCGAAAGGATCGGAACGCTGAACTGGGTAAAATCGTATGCCCAACTATCGTTATCTCAGGGAATGAAGACGCCTTGATTTCCCCGGATCTGCAAGAAAAAATGGCCAATGCCATTCCAGACGCAGAATTTCATCTGATTGCCGAATGTGGCCACCTGCCGTCGATGGAGCGCCCGTTTGAGGTCAATACTCTGTTTCGTGAATGGTTAAGCTGGACAAGCTGATCACAGGTCTTATATCCCGCTTAATTCTTTACCAATTGTATTAATTGCCACTGATCTGTTCAAACGTCTTTGATAAAAGTGATCCATGACTTGATGGAGATGCGCTCAACGATTTATTGCGACGGAATAACGAGCAAAGCCGGTTTAATGCATTAGGAAGGTCAAATGGGATCTTCCCTTTTGCAAAGCTTTGGCGCAACAAACCGGACGAGGGCGAGGGTAGGCTACAGTGACAACGTTACGATCATATACACCTGAAAAAAACGAAAACGGCAATAGTCAAGCGGATCAGAGTGACCTGTCGGCATATGTCTTTAAACATTTCCCCCAGCAGGCATGCCCTTATTCCCTGTCAGCAGATGAAATTGATGATCTTGGGCGGGACAGTGCTGTACTTACCTGGTTTTGGACCACGATGGGGCGGTTTGATAATCCTTATAGTATTGAAAGCCTGATGGATCGCAGGGCGGCATCATTACAGGTGGATCCGATTTCATTTCGTAAATCACGCCTGAAACCCACGTCAATCCGGCATAAAACCGTTTTGGACCGGCTTGAAACATTAAAAGGCGAGCTGGAGAATGAATTTTTTTCAGCCTCCGCCGGGGTTGCGCTGATTGAACAAAATGGATGTGTTTTTGGCCAGGTTGCCGACGTGTCACTTGAGGGCGAGGTCCTGAAGATTAAAAAAATTCTTTGTGTTGCAGAATGTGGACGTGTTGAGTTCGTTGGGCAGGTTCGGGCGCAGATTTATGGTGCAATCCTGTTTGGACTGGGGCCGCTGCTGGCAGAGGAAATGGGCGCAAGGGAAGGGCGGTTTTTCTCGCGTAAGCCGTTGGATCGACCGGCTATTGATGGTGAAAATGCACCGCATATTATCCTTGATCTTCTCCACGGCAGAGCCCAAACCAATTATCATAGCGACACAGGAAAACCACAACTGATACCAGCCGTGGCCTCCGCCGTTCAAACTGTTGTTACAGGGTCTTGAAAACGACGCTGTACTGCGCCGCGCTAGATATCCAGATTATCCGCGAAACGGGCATTTTCCTGAATAAATGTGAAGCGTAGTTCTGGTTTTTTGCCCATCAAGCTTTCAACCCGCTCAGACGTTTCTGCATATTCTTCCATCGGAACCTGCACTTTTAATAGCGTTCTTTTTTCCGGGTTCATTGTGGTTTCTTTTAATTGGGCTGGTGGCATTTCCCCCAAACCCTTAAATCGGCTGATATCGATTTTCCCGCGGCCCGTAAATTCCGTTGCCAACAGCTTTTCACGGTGCGGATCGTCCATGGCGTACAACGTCTTCGCACCCTGGCTGATCCGGTACAAGGGAGGTTGGGCCAGATATAAATGGCCATCCGTGATTAGCTGAGGCATTTCCTGATAAAAGAACGTCATAAGCAGCGATGCGATATGCGCGCCGTCAACGTCCGCATCCGTCATGATGATGACTTTGTCATACCGAAGGTCTTCCTCACGATACTTGTCGCGGCTGCCACAGCCTAAGGCCTGCATCAGGTCGGAAAGTTCCTGGTTTGCCTTGATTTTTGAAGAAACAGCGGACGCGACGTTCAGGATTTTACCGCGCAATGGCAAAATAGCCTGCGTTTTCCGATTGCGCCCTTGTTTGGCAGAGCCGCCCGCACTGTCACCCTCCACAATAAACAGTTCGCTGCCTTCTTTCCCATTTTGGGAGCAGTCGGCCAGTTTTCCTGGCAGCCTTATGCGGCTTGTCGCGGTTTTACGACTTGTTTCTTTCTCTGCCCGGCGGCGCAGTCTTTCTTCAGATTTGTTGATAATCCAGGTCAGCAGGTTATTTGCCTGATCCGGGGCAGAGGCGAGCCAATTATCAAAATGGTCTTTGATGGCAAGATCAACCACACGAGATGCTTCCGGCGTCGCCAGTTTTTCTTTCGTCTGCCCTTGGAACTGCGGTTCCGGAATAAAAACCGACAAAACCGAGGTTGCGCCGTTCAGAATATCATCGGCATTAATCTGGGTCGCTTTTTTATTGTTAATAAGTTCGCCGTATGCTTTCAGACCGCGCACAAGTGCCATACGGAAACCGGCCTCGTGGGTGCCACCTTCTGGTGTTGGAACTGTATTACAATATGAATTCAAAAAAGAAATGTTGTCAGCTGGCCAAGCAATTGCCCATTCAACACGGCCCCGATCACCTTCGATTTCGACCCGTCCGGAAAAGGGTTCCGCTGTTACTGTTTGACGGCCTTCTATCGTGGCCGATAGAAAGTCCGACAATCCGCCCGGAAAATGAAGGGTCGCCTCTGCCGGGGTTTCATCTTTAATCAGCTCAGACGCGGCTTTCCAGCGAATTTCTACACCGCGGAACAAATACGCTTTGGACCTGACCAGTTTATAAAGCCGGTTTGGGCGCAAGGCCGTACCTGCTTCGAAAATCTCTTCGTCCGGATGAAAATGGATGGACGTGCCTCGGCGATTGGGGGCGGCGCCGACTTTTTCAAGTGGGGTTTGTGGTAAACCACGAGAATATTCCTGCCGCCAAAGAACCTTATCGCGCGCAACCTCGACAATCGTTTTGGAAGAAAGCGCGTTGACGACAGAAACACCCACACCATGTAAGCCACCGGCTGTATGGTATACTTTGTTGGAAAATTTACCGCCCGAATGCAGGGTCGTCAGAATAACTTCCAGAGCAGATTTATCTTTGTATTTCGGGTGCGGGTCGATCGGTATGCCTCGGCCATTATCGCGAATGCAAAGAGACCCGTCGGCAAAGAGTTCAACATCGATGCGGGTTGCAAAACCGGCCACAGCTTCGTCCATGGAATTGTCGAGGACTTCGGCAGCCAAATGATGCCGGGCCCGTTCATCCGTGCCGCCAATATACATGCCAGGGCGTTTACGGACAGGCTCCAACCCTTCGAGAACCTCAATATCCTTTGCTGAATAATCGGAAGTTTCTGATTTTGGCGTCTGAAAAAGGTCTGACATTGATTATGCGATCACTACTCTGAAGAACTGAAAATTGCAGACTATAGAATACTGTTCTCTACGCTCAAGGAAAGTGTATAATTTCAGATTAAGTGTTTAAGTTATTTCAGGATGTAAAAAATATGACTGCGGAATTCCGTGACCCAATTATCAGAACAGCCCCATTGCCCCGTGATTGTAATAACAATGGAGACATTTTCGGTGGCTGGGTTTTATCCCAAATGGATATTGCAGGCGGTGTCATTGCGGCAAGGCGGGCAAAGGGAAGAGTTGTCACTGTCGCTGTCGAAGCGATGACCTTTCATCAACCGATCAAAACCGGGGATGTGGTGAGTATTTACGGCGACATCATAAAAATTGGAAGAACGTCCATGCATATCAAGCTGACAACAATTGTTGCCCGCAAGCTGGATCCAGCGGAAATCAAGGTGACTGAGGGAACCTATATTTTTGTCGCGATTGATGACGAGGGGAATCCCCGGGAAGTTCCTGCAGAATAAGGCCTGAAGATAAACGGCGAAGCAATTGAACAACAATGAGTGTGTCCTGTGAAAGATGACAAATCAGCGGCCAACGTCACGGCGGTGCCCTATCAGACTTCTGATTTTAAAGCTTCTGAGTTTAAGCCTCTTTCACAGTCTCCGCTTTGGAAGTTCCAGCAGGATTTCTATAAAAAACTGGGCATGGATGCCTGGCGTCCGCAACAGGTGCCCAATTTTATAACGACAAATTCTTTCATCGCGCATCGCTATGCCCGGGTTGTCGCGGCGATGATCAGAGACTGGTGCCTGAAGCACGGGAATAAAGACGAGCCCGTTAATATCCTTGAACTGGGCGCCGGGTCTGGACGTTTTGCGCACTTTTTCCTGCATCACATTCAACAGGCTTTGTCAGAACTGAGCGTAACCCAACCCTTTCGCTACGTAATGACTGATATCAGCGAAGCGAACATTAACTTTTGGCGGCAACACGAGAAACTAAAACCCTTTGTAACGTCAGGAGAACTTGATTTTGCTTACTTCGATGCCAGCGAGCAGCGCCAGATCGAATTGATCGAAGCCGGGGAATGTTTGACGTCAGATTGTGGGCGGGTTCCAATCATTGTTGTCGCGAATTATTTGATCGATACGTTACCGTCAGATCTGTTTCAGATAAGGAACAACCAGCTTCATCAAAGACTGGCGGCAGCCAGAATAAACGAGAACGAACCAGATATTCAAAAGGTTCTGGATCAGACTTTTATTGCCTATAAGGACACACCCTGTCCGTCAGACTGGTATGGTAATGAACATCTGAAAGAGATATTGGAGGGGTATGTTGAGGGGGAAAATGACTTTGGGTTCGCGGTACCCATCGGATTTATCCGGTGCCTTGAAACATTGAAATCCTTTACAAGTGGTCCCCTGTTTGTGCTGGCCAGTGATTTTGGGCCCTTATCCAAAGAAGCGATGCAGGAACATAACAGTCAGATTAAAGTCGTGATGAACAAAGCCTACACTGTGCCCGCGAATTTTGATTTCATCGGCCGACTGAGCGAGAAAGGGAACGGAATTTTTCTGAAACCTGCCTGCAAACCAAGTGCCATTGCCACCGTGGGTTATCTTTTCGGTAATCACGATGATGCTTACCCAAATCTTCTACAGGCTTATCAGGATTATATTGATGATTTTAGTCCGGATGATTTCAATTTGATGAAAGAGGTGCTGGAGGCGCCGAACGAAACGCTTGATTTAAAGCATATGATGTCTTTTCTACGTTTGAGCCAATTTGATTCAAGAGTTTTTCTTATGATCTTCGATCAGTTGAACGCGGCTGTCCCTACGATGAAAACGACGGAGAGAGAGTATTTAAAACAGGTGATCCACTCCGTCATAACTCTTTTTTACAGAGCCGATCAGGAAACTGATATCCATCTGCAATGTGGTCATCTGCTTGGAAAAATGGGTGAGTATCATGAGGCGTTGCGACTTTTTGAAATATCGGCCAGTCATTTTGGTTTGACGGCCAAAGTCCAGTATTTGATGAGTATTCTATATTGGGAAGTGGGCCAGAAAGAGGACGCAGTAGAAAGCCTGAAAGAGGCTTTGATCAAGGAGCCTGACTTCACACAGGCAACTGAGCGTTTAACGTTGTATCAAGCGCAGATTTCCTGATTATCTGGGTAGAACAGATCCTTCCTTACCTGTGCGTTGATGTTCCGCGATCAGCTGATTTTTTTTCCAGTATCTGCTGAATTTTTTTCTCTTCCCATTCCTTATCAAAGAACGGAAAGTATCTTGCGTGCCGGATACCATGTAAAACCACGGCCAAACCCCAACCCAGCGCCGGCCACTTGGCCCAGTAATAATCTGAGGTGAGAAGGTTAATGATATGCAGGAAGGCAATCATCACAAAGTAGGTCGTAAGGTGTTGCAGAAAATGCCGGAGCCTTCTAACCCGGCGTTGTGCGTCCCGATAGTCCTGGTCAACGGTGTTCTGTTCCATAATACGCCTCCTCAACGGCTGTCACGTTAGTGCGGTGATGGTAGAAGGTCAGTATCAAGTTCACTATTTTGTGACGGGAATTACGATAAATTGCCCGATAA
The DNA here is from genome assembly GCF_026409565.1 of Sneathiella aquimaris. Classification (NCBI taxonomy): domain Bacteria; kingdom Pseudomonadati; phylum Pseudomonadota; class Alphaproteobacteria; order Sneathiellales; family Sneathiellaceae; genus Sneathiella; species Sneathiella aquimaris. Next base: position 2,277,278 of record NZ_CP112881.1, on the reverse strand, counting down.
TGCGTAATTTTTATGTCTGGATTTTGTTACCAGGGATGTTCCTCACCGTTCCATTTGAAGAACTTTCCATTATCCTCTTTTGCAAGAGACATGATTTTGTCAAACAGACCTGATGTGCTTTGTTCAATGGTGATGTCAGCGGAGGCACCGCCCATATCAGTTTGAACCCACCCCGGGTGAAACAGTGTAAAAATGATGCCCGTTAGTTCGGGTTCGCATGAAAGGGTCTGCATTATTTTGTTGACCGCAGCCTTGGAAGAGCGATAGGCAAAGGCACCCGTGGAATGAAGGTTCAGCGCCCCCATTTGGCTTGAAATTGTAACTACCCGCGGATTATGGCTTTGCTTCAAATTATCAACAAATGCCTGAACCATTCGAAAGGGACCAATGGTATTAATGCGAAGGGCATCTTCCCAAGCGTCAAAATCAACTTCCTGAATTGAGGACGACCGCCCGCCCATAATGCCAGCATTGTTCAGGAGTAGGTTGATCGGCCTGCCGTGTAATGCCTGTTTCAAAGCATTGATTGATTTAGGATCGGATACATCCAGTTGATAAATTTCAATTCGATCCGGTGCGGATGATTTCAATGACTGTAGTTTGTCAGCGGTTTCCGGTGTTCGACAGCAGCACAGTATATTCCACTGCCCGCTTTCAAGGAATTTGGTTGCCATGCCTAATCCAATTCCCCGGTTGGCGCCCGTGATAAGTGCTGTTTGCATTGTTGCTATCCCTCCAGCTTATTGTTTGTTCGAGTATAGCGAGCCCATAAAAAAAGGGCCACCAGATGGCAGCCCTTTTCTTTTATTTGTTTCGAACGCTTAGACGCTGAAATACATATCGAATTCTACTGGGTGAGGTGCATGTTCGAATTTGTAAACATCTTCCCATTTCATGGAGATGTAACCGTCGATCATGTCGTCAGTGAAAACACCACCTTTTTTCAGGAATTCGCGGTCTGCATCGAGGGCTTCCAAAGCTTCACGAAGTGAACCGGCAACAGTCGGGATGTCTGCCAATTCTTCTGTTGGAAGATCATACAGATCCTTGTCCATTGCATCACCAGGGTGAATTTTGTTCTGAATGCCGTCAAGGCCAGCCATCATCATTGCTGCGAAAGCAAGGTATGGGTTGGCAGTACAGTCTGGGAAGCGAATTTCAACACGCTTGCCGTTCGGGCTTGGTGCAAACGGAATACGGCATGATGCGGAACGGTTGCGGGCTGAATATGCCAGAAGAACCGGTGCCTCAAAACCAGGGATCAAACGCTTGTAGGAGTTTGTAGAAGCGTTTGTGAAGGCGTTGATTGCTTTTGCGTGCTTGATGATACCGCCGATGTAGAAAAGGGCTGTATCAGAAAGCGCCGCATAACCTGAGCCTGCGAAAGTAGGTTTGCCATCTTTCCAGATTGACTGGTGAACATGCATGCCAGAGCCGTTATCACCGGCGACTGGTTTCGGCATGAAGGTTGCTGTTTTGCCATAAGCATGTGCAACATTGTGCGTTACATATTTCTGCTTCTGCATGTCATCGGCGGCGCCGACCAACGTACCGAATTTAAAACCAAGTTCGTGCTGTGAAGGAGCAACTTCATGGTGATGCTTTTCAACAGAAAGACCCATTTCTTTAGCAACAGAAACCATTTCTGAACGGATGTCTGCGCCTTGGTCAACAGGCTGCACTGGGAAGTAACCACCTTTAACACGAGGACGGTGTCCTGTATTTCCGCCTTCCAGCTCTTCACCTGAACTGATTGGTGCTTCTACATCTTCAAGTTTGAAGAATGTGTTGTGGCTGTCATTTGAGAACTGAACGTTATCGAACATAAAGAATTCAGCTTCAGGGCCGAAATAGGCAGTGTCACCGATACCTGTGCTTGCAAGATAGGCTTCTGCTTTTTTAGCAACAGACCGTGGGTCGCGCTCATAGCTTTCGCCGCTTGTTGGATCGAGAATGTCGCAGAAGACAATCATTGTTGGACGGGCTGCGAACGGATCCATTACAAAAGAAGTAACGTCTGGCATCAGTGTCATGTCTGACTCATTAATTGCTTTCCACCCTGTAATGGAAGAGCCGTCAAACATCACGCCGTCTTCGAACATGTCTTCGTCAACGGCATCCACATGCATTGCAAGATGCTGCCATTTACCTTTTGGATCGGTAAAACGAAGGTCTACATATTCGACTTCATTTTCTTTAATAGCATTGAGAATTTCAGAAACCGTGCTCATATCTATGTCTTTCTTTCTGATTTGAGAGTTTGACGAACTTATTCATTGGCTAACCTGAATCGGACAGCCTTTTTATTTTTAAGATTAAACTGCTTCAGGGCCTTTTTCGCCCGTACGAATACGGATGACTTCTTCCACGGAAGATACGAAGATCTTTCCGTCACCAATTCGGCCGGTTCGGGCAGCGGTTTGAATGGCTTCCAAAGCCCGTTCTACAAGTTCTTCTTCCAGAACGATTTCAATCTTAACTTTGGGTAGAAAATCTACCACATACTCAGCACCGCGGTAGAGTTCAGTATGCCCTTTCTGACGACCGAAGCCTTTGGCTTCCGTGACAGTAATGCCTTGAAGGCCTACTTCATGCAGGGCTTCTTTAACTTCGTCCAGTTTGAAGGGCTTAATGATCGCTTCAATTTTTTTCATCGTTCACTTCTTCAGTTGGTGCCGCAAAGGGGATATTTTCAAAACTACCTTCTATATAGCATGAGGCGTGCCAGTTTTGTCGGTTGTTTTAAAAAAAATACAAAGGCAGAAAACTGCGAAATTTTCCCCTTGGATACTACGAATGACTAAAAGTTGGTCAAAAAAATTGATCAAAATTTCATCAATCGCCTAAATAATGTGCAATGAAAGGGTCTCGATGCGTTGGTAAACCGAAGCGAAACGACTATTTTTGAGGCAGTCTCAATTTATAGAGACCCTTAAAATCGTTTGGATCTACGGCCACACCTTTTCTTACGATTTCAATCCGGCCTGTACGGGCGAGATGGATTGCCTGCTGGCGAACTGCGGTCATGTATTTCCGCCAGATATCATTGGGATCCGTTGGTTTAGACCGGTCGGATGCAATTTTCTGAGCGATGTGATTGGGGGATACTTCTCCGCCGCCGTCCACGGCATTCAGAATGTAGGTAACCACCGGATCCTCGGGAGCGTTTTCCTGATCCTGATCAGAAGTATTGTTTGATTTATCTGATGCCATTGCGTTTCACCTGCCATTTCATCCATTTAAAAGTAGATGGGCTTGTACGTCCAACTGTCAAGAAAAGCAAGCATATGCTGAAATAGAGGTGGGGTCTTCAGCCTACATAATCCAGATACCGAGAGAGAGTCCGAGGTTCAAAAATCGTGTGGCAGGGCCCGGTTCACGGTCCGACATTAATAATGGGGTGGTTTTTCAGGTTGGCCGCCCTGCGTTGGGACACTTTCTTCCAGAGAAACGATCCGTTGATGAGCGGTTGTGAGTTTAGCGCGCAGTCGTTCTATTTCCTGCCACTGATTATTGACCATATCGCTTAAATCCTGCACGACCTGATCCTGCTCAGCAACGCTGAGTTCAAGGGTCATAAGGCGTTTTTCAATCTCTGACATTATGTATTTATCCTTTTGCAAGCTGCCGGGCGACGGCATCGACACGATCCATGGCTTTATTGATATTATCCAGCGAGTTGGCGTATGAAAAACGGAGATATCCTTCACCGAAAGATCCAAAACTCGTTCCGGCAATACTGGCCACACCTTGTTCGTTCAATAAGATATCCTGCAACTCTTTAGCGGTTTTTCCGGTTCCTTGTATATTGGGAAAGGCATAAAAGGCGCCTTTTGGGAGCACACAGGAGATACCCGGCATATCATTGAGCCGTTGATGGATAAGCAAACGACGTTCATTAAAAGCATACATCATTTCGTTAACTGGGGATTGGTCCATGGTCAGCGCCGTGATGCCCGCCATTTGGGCTGCGGCATTCACGCAGGAATGATAGTTGACGCATAGTTTAGTGACTTCCGGCACCAGATGTTCAGGCCAGAGTCCCCAACCCAAACGCCATCCTGTCATGGCGTAGGTTTTTGACCAGCCATCCAGAATGATCAATCTTTCTCGAAGATCACTGAAGGACAGAAGGCTGACATGTTGCTGCCCATCATAGGTCATCCTGCTGTAAATTTCATCCGAAAGAATATAGACATCTGGCCATCTCTTAAGGCCATCCACCAACTTTTCCAGTTGTCTTTTGTCGACAATACCGCCGGTGGGGTTCGCCGGGCTGTTCAGGATGATCAGTCTTGTATTGTTATTCACAAGAGAGAGAACCTGGTCTGCATCAAAGGAGAAACCCTGTTCTTCCAGAAGTGGAATGGGGACAGGCTTTGCCCCGGAATATCGGATCATGCTTTCATAAATGGGAAAGCCCGGATTGGGGTATAGAATTTCTGCGCCGGCTTCGCCAAAAAGCTCAATGGCAAAGGACATGGTCGGCTTTCCGCCGGGCATGATCAGGATATTGTCCGCAGAGACAGGGACGCCGCGATATTTTAAAATGTCTTGCGCCACTGCTTCGCGAAGTTCCTGAGTGCCATTGGCCGCCGTATAACCGTGGTGACCATTTTTCAGGGCGTCGATGCCGGCCTGCACAATCGCATCGGGCGTAGGAAAATCGGGTTGCCCGATGCCCAGATTGATAACATCCATGCCCGAGGCGGACAGCTTTGCAGCCCTTGCCAGGACATCAAAAGCCGTTTCAGTACCCAAAAGCGAGATTTTTGATGAGATGCCCATTCCTGTGTCCTTATTGCTTGCGTCCATTGACAGGGAAAGATATGCCTGTTGAAATCAATGACCGCAAGGGAAGATTGAGAGCAGCAATGGTTAAACAGACAAACAGTGCCTTATCAGGTTTCGGGACAACAATTTTTGAAGTCATGTCCGCGCTCGCAAATGAAAAAGGGGCGATTAATCTGGGGCAAGGATTTCCGGATGAGGATGGGCCCGAAGACATTCGTGCCATCGCCGCAAAAGCCTTAATGGACGGCCCCAATCAGTATCCGCCGATGATGGGTACAATGGAGTTGCGGCAAGCTGTTGCCGATCATAATCACCGTTTTTATGGAATCGCCGTTAATCCTGAAACAGATATTCTGATCACGTCTGGCGCGACTGAGGCATTGAATGACAGTCTGATGGCATTGATCGAGCCGGGCGATGAAGTTGTTTTATTCGAGCCCTTATATGACTGCTATTTACCGCTTGTCCTGCGGGCCGGGGGTATTCCAAAATTTGTCCGTCTGGATCCTCCTCATTGGACTCTGGATGCGGACCGGCTTGCAGGGGCGTTTTCTGAAAAAACCAAACTTGTTCTGTTGAATACTCCCATGAACCCCACTGGCAAAGTGTTTAATCTGGATGAATTGCAGATGATCGCGGACCGGGTGCTTGAAAATGATGCCTATGTTGTCTGTGATGAAGTGTATGAACATATCGTCTTTGGATTGACCCGCCATATTCCGATTGCGACCCTTCCTGGGATGGGAGAGAGAACTGTTCGTATTGGTTCGGCGGGCAAAACCTTTTCGTTGACCGGATGGAAGGTGGGATATGTGACCGGCTGCACCGAAATGATCGCACGGATTGCGAAGGCCCATCAGTTTGTGACCTTTACAACCCCACCTGCTTTACAGCATGCGGTTGCCTATGGCTTGAACAAAGATGATGATTATTACGAAACGTTGCGAGAAGATATGCAGGCGAAACGGAACTTTATGAAGTTTGGTTTGGAATCTGCGGGTCTTCAAACAGCAGATTGCGACGGAACTTATTTTATCAATGCGGATATCAGGGCGTCAGGTTTTAAGGGAACGGATGCTGAATTCTGTCAGTTGATTATCGAGCAGGCCGGTGTCGCAGCCCTGCCTGTGAGCGCTTTTTATACGTCCGATAACGCGGTTGATCATTTTGTCCGCTTTTGTTTCTGTAAGAAAGAGCAAGTCTTGTCAGATGCAGTGTCCCGACTGAATGATTTTTTTTCTAACAATTGAAGAAACCTGCTTGACCGGTAGGGATATGATCGGTAAATAAAGCGCCACCCGATGGCGAGTGTAGCTCAGTTGGTTAGAGCGCCTGACTGTGACTCAGGAGGTCGCCGGTTCAATCCCGGTCACTCGCCCCAAACAACCCCTTGAAAAGCTTCGGTTTTTCGGGGGTTTTTTGCTTCCGGGAAGTGTAGGTTTACTCTTTAGGTCCAATTTGCCTTGATTGTTGTGCCCGTTTCCGGGCCTTACGTGTCAATTTGGTTCAGTGAAGTTTCGTTTTATTCTGTTTTCTGCGGCCCCACCATACCTCTATCCGGCGGCGCAAGCGCCGAGCAAACGGGATATCAACAGACAATACTATAATGGCAAGCGGTAACATCCAGAAGCCGGCAATCGGCATAAAGCCGAAAATCCCGCCAAACATAAGAGCCCAGCCCAAGAGAAGCCTGTGAGACTTCTTTTTCGGTATTTTAAATTTTTCTCTGAAATTTTTCATAAGGCCATAATTGGGTAAGTCACTAACCCCCTGCATATATAACCGTTCGACGTTTTTCCCAAGAATATTCTTTTGCCAACGTCTCTTCCATTGCATGTGACCGTGTTGAATTCTATTCTTCTTTGAAAATGGCAAATAAAAACAAATATGGGGGCGTTATGTCGGAAGAATTGGCCTATGCATCGGCGACAGAACTTTTAGAAGGATATGCATCCGGAGATATCTCTCCGGTTGAGGCGACACAAGCCGCACTGGATCAAATCAGGCGGTATGATGGTGCGTTAAATGCGTTTGTCTTTGTTGATGAAGAAGGGGCGCTGGCTGCTGCAAAACAGTCGGAAGGTCGATGGAAAAATAACGCGCCTCAGGGGTTAGTTGACGGTATTCCAACAACCATCAAAGATATAATGCTGATGAAAGGCTTTCCTACATTGAAGGGATCCTGCATCGTTGATCCTGCAGGCCCCTGGGATGACGATGCGCCAGCGGTTCAAAGACTGCGCGAGCAGGGCGCTGTCTTATTGGGGAAGACGACAACTCCGGAATTTGGATGGAAGGGCGTTACGGATAGTCCGTTAAGCGGAGCGACCAGAAACCCATGGAATCCGGCAATGACGCCAGGTGGTTCCAGTGGCGGTGCGTCCGCGGCCTGTGCCGCGGGTATGGGGGTTCTTCATACGGGAAGCGATGGCGGGGGATCCATTCGCATTCCAGCCGCATTTACAGGGATATTTGGTCTAAAGCCAAGCTTCGGTCGGGTGCCCGTCTGGCCAGCGTCGGCTTTTGGGACTGTCTCACATGTTGGGCCAATGACCCGTTCCGTTGCTGATGCAGCGTTAATGCTGCAAAGTATGATCGGATTTGATTATCGCGACTGGTTTTCCCTTCCTGCCACGGATGTGGATTATCGAACATCCCTCAAGGACGGATTTAAAGGTCGCAAAGTGGCCTATAGTCGAAATCTTGGCTATGCCTCTGTTAATGACGATGTTGCCAGAGCCGTCGATAAGGCGGTCGATTTAATCCGGGCATCTGGCGTGGATGTTGTGGAAGTCGATCCGGGATTTGAAAATCCGATCGAAATGTTCAAAACACTTTGGTATTCCGGCGCGGCCTACGCCATGAAAGATGTTCCTGAAGATAAACGGGATATGCTGGATCCCGGACTTAAACAAGTAATTGAAGAAGCGGCAGGGTATGGCATAAATGATGTGATGGATGCTTCTGTCGCCCGCACTGAGCTGGGCATTAAGATGCGTAAATTCCATCAACAATATGACCTGCTGTTAACGCCGTCCCTTTCCGTCACCGCGTTCCCGGTTTCACAGCTTACGCCGGACGTTCGTCCAGAAGGGGGGCAATGGGTTGACTGGACGCCGTTCTCTTATCCTTTTAACCTGACACAGCAGCCTGCCTGTTCTGTCCCTTGTGGGTTCGGAGATGATGGAATGCCGGTCGGATTACAAATCGTTGGTCCTATGCACCGTGATGACGTGGTGCTGGCTGCTGCTGCGGCTTTTGAAGAAATGTCTCCGGCACGTGGCGCGCGCCCGGACCTTTCCAGACTGGTGTAATATAAAATGACTCTTGGTCCTGAAATATTAACGGTTGAACAAATGTACCAGTGTGATAGCTGGGCAATAAAAAAAGGCGTTCCGGGCCGAGAGTTGATGGAAAATGCAGGGCAGGGGGTTGCAGCATTCATTGAGGAAGGCTGGGATCTCTGCCCGATCGGAATTTTATGCGGGCCAGGCAATAACGGGGGGGACGGATATGTCGTTGCCCGGGCGCTCTTTGATGCTGGCTGGCCTGTTCAGGTTTTCGTCTATGGGGATGTTTCCAAACTGTCGGGTGATGCGTTGGAAATGTACGAAAAATGCTCTGTTGCAACAGCACCCCTCTCTGAGATTGGGCAGTTTGAAGCGGGTGTTTTTGTCGATGCTCTTTTCGGGACAGGGTTTCGAGGAACGCTCCCCGCTGAGGTCGTGGAAGCTTTTGAGCATATCCGTCGCGAGAAGGCTGACATTATTGCTGTCGATGTTCCCAGTGGATTGGATGGTAATACAGGGGCGATCAGTCCGGGTACCCCGGAAGCGGTTTTGACGGTCAGTTTTTTTCGGGCTAAGCGTGGGCATTATCTGGATCCTGGCAAAGATCATATTGGCCTTTTGAAGCTGATTGATATCGGAATCCCGGAGGATGTGCTCGACAAGCTGGACGATTTGTGTTGGTTGAACGAGCCTGGCTTATGGGTTGATGCCATGCCCGTTGCGCAGCGAAGCGGCCATAAATATGACCGAGGACATGCTGGAATTTGCGGCGGTGGAATGACCCATACTGGTGCGGCACGATTAACGGCCCGCTGTGCGCTTAGAGCCGGAGCGGGAGCTGTTTCTGTTATATCGCCGCCGTCTGCAATAATGACTTATAGCGCAGCATTGGAAGCGGTGATGTTATTAAAGCAGGACAATCAGCCGCTTGAACAGATTATCGAAGAAAAACGATTGGGGACAATTGTTGTCGGGCCTGCGAATGGGGTAACTGAAAAGACGAGAGAAAATGCCTTGGCGGCAGTTTCATCAGATGTAGAGGTTGTTCTTGATGCAGACGCCCTGACTGTCTTTCAGGAAGAACCTGACCGTCTGTTTGCGGCCATTAAGAAAAAGAAAATCGGTGCCGTTGTCTTGACACCGCATAGTGCAGAGTTTGCCCGTTTGTTCAAAAAAGAGACCGATGCAATTGCTTCAGTCCGGGCTGCGGCCCGTCTGTCTGGCGCAATTGTTTTGTTGAAAGGAGCGACAACCGTAATCGCGGACCCGGATGGAACGGTTGCCTTGAATGTTCATGCACCGCCGTGGATGGCAACGGCAGGTTCAGGCGATGCCCTTGCCGGGATTATTGCAGGCTTTATCTCGGGTGGGATGAAGCCCTTTTTGGCGGTGATGGCAGCAACCTGGGTGCATGGTCAGGCGGGCTATCGGTTTGGGCCCGGACTGATTGCTGAAGACATCGAAAAGGAAATTCCTGCAATCCTCCAGTCTCTATAATAAAGGGTTCTGTATATCCAACCAAAAAACCGGTTTTTGTCGTATAAAGGGTTTATTTACGATTTTCCTTTATATTACAAAAGAATACCGGATTACATTGAACGTTTGGATTGGCCATGTTGTTTAAGAAGATAGATTTAAGAGAGAAAATCGTTCAAGGCGATATCTATTATAGAGCAATGCAGATTAACGCTCAGGAAGAAGCAAAAGTGCTGTATGTCAGTGACGATGATTTTGGCATTCCGCACGTTCACTTTGAAAGAACGCTTCTTGGAAGTGGGTATAAGGATCCACAGGGCGTGCGCGTTTTGGCACTGGATACGTTTGTTAAAGACTTCCGGTTAACCAACTGAGACGGTCTATTCCTGTTTTCCTGTAATTTTTTTCCGATTTTCATATTTTATGAGTTGGCAGAAAACTGCGGTTTTTAATCGGCCGCGGTTGCTTTTTTCAGATTTCTTTTCCAGAAGTCCACAATTCCCCTAGTCAATTGAAGAAATGTTGTGCTATAGACTGCCGCTCCATGTGGAAACGGCTGTTTTTCAGTTGGCTGTGTGGACAAAAATGCGGGTATGGCGGAATTGGTAGACGCGCCAGATTTAGGTTCTGGTGCCGAGAGGCGTGGGGGTTCGACTCCCTCTACCCGCACCAAAAATTTTCGCGGCTGACGAATGTGTCGGCCGCCGGTGCCAAAATAGATCTTTTAACAGAATTGACAGGTAATCGTTCATGCAGGTTACACAGACTAGCTCCGAGGGGCTGAAACGGGATTTCACAGTCGTTGTTGCGGCGGCAGAAATTGAAAGCAAAGTGACAGAAAAACTGACCACAGTTGGTCAGCAGGTAAAACTACCTGGTTTCCGTCCAGGTAAAGTTCCCATGAACATTCTGCGTCAGCGTTTTGGCCGTTCAGTCATGGGTGAAATTCTGGAAGAAACGGTTAATGAAACCAGCCAGAAAGCTTTGACAGACAACGAACTTCGTCCTGCGCAGCAGCCGAAAATCGAAATCACCAAATTTGATGAAGGTGAGGATCTCGAATTCACGATTGAAGTAGAAATCATGCCTGAATTCGAACCAATGGACTTTTCCAAGCTGAAGCTTGAAAAGCTTGTTGCCGATGTTGCTGACGAAAAAGTAGCAGAAGCGTTGGAGCAGATTGCTGGTCAGCAGAAAAACTTCAAAAAAGTAGCCCGTAACCGTAAAGCCAAAGAAGGCGATGCCGTCCTGATCGATTTTGTCGGTAAAGTGGATGGTGTTGCGTTTGATGGCGGTACAGCAGAAGGACACCAGCTTGAGCTCGGTTCAGGACAATTCATTCCTGGCTTTGAAGAGCAGCTGATTGGTCAAAAAGGCGGCGACGAAGTTGCTGTTAATGTGACATTCCCTGAAAATTACGGTTCTGCGGATCTTGCCGGCAAAGACGCTGTGTTTGACGTGACTGTTCACGAAGTACAGGAAGCGGCTCCGGTTGAGATCGACGACGATTTCGCTAAGAAACTTGGCCTTGATGATCTGGCAGCATTGAAAGATGCCGTGCGGGGTCGGATGGAAGACGAATACAACCAGCTTTCACGTCAGACATTGAAGCGTAACATGCTGGATGCGTTGGCTGACGGTCATTCTTTCGAAGTTCCTCCTGGAATGAAAGAGTCCGAATTCAACAACATTTGGGATCAGTTCAAACAGGAACTGGAACGGTCTAACCAGAAAATGGAAGATCAGGACCAGTCTGAAGAAGAGCTGAAAGCGGAATACACAGAAATCGCAGAGCGTCGTGTTCGTTTGGGATTGCTACTTGCGGAAGTTGGTCGTTTGAACAACATTGATGTAAGCAACGAAGAAGTACAGCAGGCAATGCTTGTACAGGCTCGTAATTTCCCAGGACAGGAACAGCAGATTTTTGAAATGTTCCAGAAAAATCCTGAGATGCAGAATTCACTTCGCGCACCGATCTTTGAAGACAAAGTTGTCGATTTCATCGCTGAGCTTGCAACTGTTTCCGAAAAGAAAGTTTCTGTAGAGGAACTGACAGCGGATCCAGATGAAGCGACAGAAGAGAAGCCAAAGAAAAAAGCTGCGGCTAAAAAAGCACCTGCAAAGAAGGCGCCTGCTAAGAAAAAAGCGGATGGCGATAAGCCAGCTGCCAAAAAAGCAGCCCCTAAAAAAGCAGCAGCTAAAAAATCCGAAAAATAAATTTCGGATTTTGGGTGGTAATTTCTGAAACGATATGCAAATTGAAATAACCACTTATTATTTTGAGGAAGATGCGTGATGGTCGATGTGATTGATACTTATATGAACACTCTGGTCCCGATGGTTGTGGAGCAATCCGCAAGGGGAGAGCGGGCATATGATATTTTCTCACGTCTGTTGAAAGAGAGAATTATCTTTATCACCGGGCAAGTTCATGATGGCATGGCAAGCCTGATCACCGCGCAGCTCCTTTTCCTTGAAGCGGAAAATCCAAACAAACCGATTTCGATGTATATCAACTCACCGGGGGGTGTCGTTACCTCTGGTTTGGCGATGTATGACACCATGCAATATATCAAACCTGATATTGCAACGGTTTGTATTGGTCAGGCCGCTTCAATGGGCTCTTTCCTGCTGACAGCAGGCACAAAGGGCCAGCGGTATGCGCTGCCGAACGCCCGTGTCATGATTCACCAGCCTTCAGGCGGTGCACAAGGGCAGGCGACCGATATTGAAATTCAGGCTCGGGAAATTCTTAAAGTCCGGGCCCGCCTGAATGACCTTTATGTTCATCACACAGGCCAAGCCTTGGACGTTATCGAAAATGCGATGGAGCGTGATAACTTTATGACCGCCGACGAAGCCAAAGATTTTGGTTTGATCGATGAGGTGGTTTCCAAGCGCCCGGATTCTCTCGCGACTGATACATCATCATAATTGTTGCTTCACACATTATTTTATTTTTGTGAGCTTGTGCCTTTCAAGGGCCGATATTATCTAGATGTTAACGAAATGTTGAGGCCGTCTGTAATATGATGGCCTCTATGGGCAAGGAAGTCGTCATTTTCAGTACTTCGTGACAAGAATTACACATTCTTGTTGTCCACTGTCTGGTCGGCGGCTAATATGGAACTGCCCAAAGAATAATTGGAGTGCCTATGAGCAAAACGAGTGGCGGAGATTCGAAAAATAATACCCTGTATTGTTCCTTCTGTGGCAAGAGCCAGCATGAAGTGCGCAAACTGATAGCAGGGCCTACCGTATTCATTTGTGATGAGTGCGTTGAACTCTGCAAAGATATCATTCACGAAGAGCATAAAAGTACCCTGGTTAAGTCTAGTGATGGTGTACCGACTCCCGTTGAAATCAGTGAAGTGCTGAACGACTATGTTATTGGTCAGAAGCATGCGAAGAAGGTTTTGTCGGTTGCAGTTCATAATCATTACAAACGCTTGCACCATAGTGCTAAGTCGGATGATGTCGAACTGGCGAAATCCAATATCCTGCTGGTAGGGCCAACCGGGTGTGGTAAAACACTTCTGGCGCAAACATTGGCGCGGATACTGGATGTACCCTTTACGATGGCAGATGCAACGACCCTGACCGAAGCTGGTTACGTGGGTGAGGATGTTGAAAACATCATCCTGAAACTGTTGCAGTCAGCGGATTACAATGTTGAACGGGCTCAACGGGGTATCGTCTATATCGATGAGGTCGACAAGATCAGTCGTAAATCAGACAATCCGTCCATAACACGGGATGTGTCCGGTGAAGGCGTACAGCAGGCTTTGTTGAAAATTATGGAAGGAACAGTTGCATCTGTTCCACCGCAAGGCGGCCGTAAACATCCTCAGCAGGAATTCCTGCAGGTCGATACAACCAATATTCTGTTTATCTGTGGTGGTGCGTTTGCCGGTCTTGATAAAATTATCGGATCGCGCGGAAAAGACACGTCTATTGGTTTCGGCGCCGATGTGCGCGGCGAAGAAGATCACAATGTTGGTGAATTGCTAAAAGGCGTTGAGCCTGACGATTTGACAAAATTTGGAATGATCCCGGAATTTGTTGGTCGTTTGCCAGTTCTTGCGACGCTTGAAGATCTTGACGAAGACGCGCTCGTAGAAATTTTGACAACTCCCAAAAATGCGCTTGTAAAACAGTATCAACGCCTTTTTGAAATGGGAGATGTTAAGCTGACATTTAGCGAAGATGCTTTGTCCGCGATTTCGAAGAAAGCGATCGAACGTAAAACTGGTGCCCGTGGACTTCGTTCAATCCTTGAAAATATCCTGCTAGATCCAATGTATGATCTTCCAACACTGGAAGGCGTCGAAGAGATCGTGATTAGTGGTGATGTTGTTGAAGGAACAGGACAGCCGCTCTATATCTATGCTGAGAAGCAAGACGCAACCAGTAGTGCTTAACTATTTTCGACTAAGGGGCGTTCCTGTCCCTTAGTCAATTTTTCCACTTCGGACGACCATCATTTGCCCATTTGCAAAGAATGGCGATGGTGTCTTTTAAGGCAACATAATGATCGACACACCTCATACTCAATCTTTTCCAGTGCTGCCTCTTCGGGACATCGTGGTGTTTCCTCACATGATTGTTCCGCTTTTTGTAGGCCGCGATAAATCTGTTCGGGCTCTGGAAGACGTGATGAAGGATGACAAACAGATCCTTCTTGTCGCGCAGAAAAATGCCAATCAGGATGATCCGGGCGAAGATGATATTCACCGCGTCGGAACCATTGCTTCCGTTCTGCAATTGTTGAAATTGCCGGATGGAACAGTGAAGGTTCTTGTCGAAGGTGTCGAACGCGCTCGTATTCATCACTTTACAGAGAACGAAGAATTCTTTCAGGCGCATGCGGAAGTTATCGACGATAAAGAAAATGAATCCGCGGAACTGGAAGCATTGGCTCGTTCCGTTATTGCTCAGTTTGAGCAATATGTGAAATTAAACCGAAAGATCCCGCCAGAGGTCCTGGTTTCTCTAAATCAGATCGATGACCCGTCTAAACTTGCTGATACAATGGCGTCCCACATGGCGCTGAAAATTTCTGAGAAGCAGGAACTCCTTGAAATTGAAGGAACTTCTGAGCGCTTGGAGCGTGTCTATAGTTTGATGGAAGACGAAATCGGTGTTCTTCAGGTAGAAAAGAAAATCCGCAGCCGTGTAAAACGGCAGATGGAAAAAACTCAGCGCGAGTATTATTTGAATGAGCAAATGAAAGCCATTCAAAAGGAGCTGGGCGAAGGCGAAGATGGCCGGGATGAGCTGTCTGAACTTGAAGAAAAAATCAGTAAAACCAAACTGACAAAAGAGGCGAGTGAGAAGTGTCAGCAGGAAATGAAAAAGCTGCGGAGCATGAGCCCTATGTCAGCCGAGGCTACGGTTGTTCGTAATTATCTGGATTGGATTCTGGGAATTCCGTGGGGCAAAAGAACCCGTGTTAAAAAGGATCTTGCGCTTGCAGAGAAAATCCTGAATGACGACCATTATGGCCTGGAAAAAGTAAAAGAACGGATTTTGGAATATCTTGCTGTTCAGCAGCGGGTTCGTAAAATTCAAGGTTCCATTCTTTGCCTTGTTGGCCCTCCCGGTGTTGGTAAAACCTCATTGGGGCAATCTGTTGCGAAGGCGACAGGACGTAATTTCGTGCGTGTTGCCTTGGGCGGTGTGCGGGATGAAGCGGAGATCCGCGGTCATCGACGGACTTATATTGGCTCTATGCCAGGTAAAGTCGTCCAGTCCATGAAGAAGGCAAAGTCGATAAATCCACTTTTCCTGTTTGATGAGATCGATAAGTTGGGGAATGATTTCCGCGGCGATCCATCTTCTGCATTGCTGGAAGTTCTCGATCCGGAGCAGAACACACATTTCGCAGATCATTATCTCGAAGTTGAGTACGATCTGTCAGAAGTTATGTTCATTTGCACCGCAAATTCGCTGAACATGCCCGGACCGCTTCGCGACCGTATGGAAATTATCAATCTGTCCGGTTACACGGAAGATGAAAAAGTAGAGATTGCAAAACGCCATCTGATCAAGAAACAACGTAAGAACCATGGCCTGAAAGAAGGTGAATGGACGCTGACGGATGAAGCCGTTCGGGATTTGATCCGCTATTATTGCCGTGAAGCGGGCGTTCGTAATTTGGAGCGTGAAATTGCGAAACTGGCGCGTAAGGCCGTTAAAGAGATCATCACCGATGGAACCAAATCCATCACGGTTACACCGGAAAATCTTGAAACCTATGCTGGCGTTCGTCGTCATCGGTTCGGTGAAATCGAAGAAGAAGATCGCGTTGGTCTGGTAACAGGACTTGCCTGGACAGAAGTTGGCGGCGAATTGCTGACAATTGAAGCGGTAAAGCTTTATGGTAAAGGCCGGATGCAAATCACGGGTAAGCTTGGCGATGTAATGCAGGAATCTGTTCAGGCAGCGAAAAGCTTCGTGCAATCTCGTTGTCTTGAAATGGGTGTTAAGCCAACAGATTTCGACAAACACGATTTCCATGTTCACGTTCCTGAAGGGGCAACCCCCAAAGATGGACCGTCTGCCGGTATCGCGATGGTTACCTCCATCATCTCTGTGCTAACAGATATTCCTGTACATAAAGACGTGGCGATGACGGGCGAAGTTACTCTTCGGGGCCGTGTTCTTCCGATCGGTGGTTTGAAAGAAAAACTGCTTGCAGCGTTACGCGGCGGTATCAAAACAGTTCTTATTCCTCATGATAATGAGAAAGATCTGGCAGAGATTCCCGATAACGTAAAAGAAGGGTTGGAAATTATTCCGGTATCTGACGTTAGTGAGGTGTTAAAAGTCGCTTTGACTAAGCCGTTAGAGCCTCTTAATTGGAGCGAAGAGCGTCTTGCTCAGGAGCTGGCCAGTGCTGCATCTGCACAAAAAGGAACAGACGGCCTGACAACGCACTAAGTTTTAATAAAATTCTCTGAAATGCGCAGAAAAGCTGGGGATATCTTTCATTTTCCCTTTGACCGAATGGAATGTGCGCTCTAGTATTCATCGGTCTTTTGTTGGAATACATGCGACGTAAAAAACGTCATTAAAACTAAAGGGGGCTTATAGTGAATAAGAACGATCTCGTTGCCGCGGTGGCTGAAATTTCTGGTCTTGGTAAAGCGGATGCAGGTAAAGGTGTTGACGCTGTACTGGAAGCAGTAACAAAAGCTCTGGCATCAGGGGATGACGTTCGTCTGGTTGGCTTTGGTACATTCAGCGTTGCTGAACGTAAAGCTTCCGAGGGTCGTAACCCACGTACAGGCGAAACTATCCAGATCGCTGCGTCAAAGCAGCCAAAATTCAAAGCTGGTAAAGCTCTGAAAGACTCTGTAAACGGCTAAAAACTCCCGTTTTTTCCGATAAAATGAGGCCAGACCAAAAAAAATGGTGCTGGCCTCTTTTTTTATCTTCCCTTTGTGTTTCGGGCCTGTTATACACTGCCTCGCACCGTACGATGGGTGATTAGCTCAGCTGGTTAGAGCACCTCGTTTACACCGAGGGGGTCGGGAGTTCGAATCTCTCATCACCCACCATTCTTTCAAAAAAGGCCCGCTCTTTGCGGGCCTTTTTGATTCTACGGCTCCCATCATGGATGAAGGTTCATCGCACCGAGTGTTCCTTTACGCGGGGCTCTTTTCCCGCAAGGTATACTGACCCCAGAATACGCTGCTTAGAATAGTAAGTATTCCTACGATTTGTATGCCGCTTAATGCTTCTTCTAACAGAAGCCAGCCCAGAAGAGTTGCTGTTGTGGGGCTCAGAAATCCCAAAATAGAGACGGCTGATGGGTGAATGAGTTTAACACCCCGCAACCAGATGACATAGGTGATAGCCCCACCGATCAACCCGAGATAGGCTAATCCCCAGATATTTCTCGTCGTTATTTCGGTTAATTCGGAGGGATTTAGAAGAAGGAAAGGGAGCAATAAAAGGCCCCCGGCAGTTAACTGCCAAGCGGTAAACGTTAGGGAGGATACCGGCGGATGCCACTTACGGCTTAAAACAGTGCCCAAAGCCATTGAAACTGATCCCAGGATTCCGGCAATGACACCCGAAAAGTTTAGTGTGGCATCTGGCGTTAGTATCAAAAGAGCAACTCCGATAAACCCCGCTAATACAGCAACCAATGACCATATTCTGATGGGGCTTCCTAAAAAATACCGCGCTGCAAAAATGACGATAAAGGGTTGAAGTGCGCCAAGAATTGCGGCTACGCCTCCTGGAAGACGGTGCGCTGCGAAAAAGAGCAGGGACCAGAAAATTGAAAAGTTTAAGGCTCCTAACAAAAACATTCTGGGGATCCAGATACCCTTCGGGAGTTCACGCACAAGTAACAGCAACAACAGGCCGGCTGGAACAGCCCTGAAAAACGAAATGGTCAAAGGGCTTAGATTGATTAAAAACTGTGTGGAAACAATATAGCTGCTGCCCCAGATCATAGGTGCGAGTGCCGTAATCAGAAGAGTGCTGTTTTTATTCATTGGGTCCACACTAACTTTTCATGTCAAAAAACCAGAATATCTTGACATCAAGATAAAAGCCACTACCTATCACCGAATGGATGATATTGATCACATAAAACAACAATGGGCAGATCAAAGACCAGAGTTTGATACCAAGCCGACAGAATTAATTGGTCGCTTGTTGCGGGTCTCTCAGTTTGTTTCTCAGCAAATGGAAAACACCTTTGCAAAACACGGCTTGAACCAGGCAGGATTTGATGTCCTTGCGACTCTTGTCAGGGAAGGGCCCCCGCATTCGCTGACACCTAACGGGTTGCTTGCGCGCATGATGGTCACTTCGGGAACGATGACCAACCGGATAGACCAGCTTGAGAAGCAAGGGTTGGTGAGACGTCAACGAAGTGACAGGGACAGGCGAAGCGTGGTCGTGACCTTGACGGAAAAAGGCCTGACTGTCATCAATGCGACGCTTGAAGATCATTTGATTACGCAGGCATCCCTTGTCTCAACTCTAAATATAGAGCAGAGAGGGAGGCTCACGGGTCTGTTGAAAGAATGGCAGAAAGGTTCGCAAATTCCATAGGGATCTGTTGTGTAGAACGGCCAATAGACAAGATGAGACGGACCCGTTTTTAGGGGCCGCCCTCTATTATGTGGCAGGTATCTATCAAGATCGAAAAACCACCGCCGATAAAAGCGATTGATCGGTCTTGAAGCTGGACGCTCCGCCCGCCTGAAACGATGCGATGCTGGCATTCTCTTGTGGTTGGACCCTGTGGCTGAAGATCTGCGGCTTTGTGGTCTGTGATTTAAAGTCAATCTTCGCCGCCCTGGCGCCTCCCGTTGGTGTCAGGGGATACCGGGTTGGAGTGTATCCTATCCCAACCCCGATAGACCATATTCTGTTGTGCATGACGTCATGAGAACGGTAAGCATGACTTCGGCCGCCGCGTCAGTGGGTATCCCGCTATTCGACCAGTATGCTCAATGAAGGGTGAAGTGAAGAGCAGGGCGGGGCATCTGGGTTCGTGAATTCACCGATATAGTGAAGGGCACCTAGAACGGTATTGGTCAGGTCCACCTTTATAACAATGGGGCTTTACAGTACGGGCCTATCTGTCATGGGCTCGAATTTCCCGGATATCCCGGAATTGGGAAAGGTCCTATCTGGTCTGCAACATTTTCTGTTCGGTGTAATCGATAGGGTGATCATACACTCCCCTTGAGGGTAATCCCCAGCAGCCTTATTTTGCCTGAACGTCGTTCCAGGTCATTAGGTTTACAATAAAAAAGGTCGATGTCAGACCGTGCGCCGGAATAAGGACCATCTGATCCGTTTATGTCATTCTCAATCCGGTTTGGTGTTTGGGGGGTTATTGCTGAATGAAATAAAACGGAGCGAAAAAGCAGGGGTCGTTTCGAGTGCTGACTTCAAATTTGAATCGGGTCGGGTTTACTGACTGCCAAAATGAACGGGAACGTTAACCATGTGTGTCTAAATAGCAACGCTCGGATTCTATTAGAAAAATCACATTTTGACCTGTTTTGCAGATTTCTTATTTTTCATAAAACCGGGTTTGAAGAAAACTGATTCAATTGGATTTGTGTGTGATTCAAAAAAATCGAGACTTTCTTTCTATATCGACGGAAATAAAATCTTTTGAAGACCAATATAATTTGTAGAAGGCCCCCATATCAGAAAAGTAAACTATTCTGGACACCTTTAAAACTGCGATTTTCGCCTTCGAGAAACCGCGATGTAATTTTTCTTTCATTATTCTGTTTATGTTGCTTGACAGGTGGGCCCTCCTTCAATAAAACACGGCCTCACAGCGGGGGTGTAGCTCAGTTGGTTAGAGCGCCGGCCTGTCACGCCGGAGGCCGCGGGTTCGAGTCCCGTCACTCCCGCCACTTTCCCCGCTGTGAATTTTCCGATAGTTAATACATAATTAATGCGCCCCAAGTATTGGTATGCTTGGATTTATGCGTTAAAAGAATTTGGCGAAATTATGTTGCCAAGCGGCTATTTTTCCGTATAACCCAGCACTATAATGCGCCCGAAATTGAGCTAGAGGGAGTGACGTAAACCAGCGTCCATTTGCTGGAAATTGTCATTGTCGTTGATATGGAAGCACTACTTTTAGAATACTTGCCGATCCTGATTTTCTTGGGAATCGCCGTCGGTTTGTCCGCCGTTATCGTTATCGCTTCGATGATTGTAGCGGCTCAGCATCCTGATGCGGAAAAACTTTCTCCTTACGAATGCGGTTTTGAACCCTTCGATGATGCGCGGAATCAGTTTGACGTTCGGTTTTACCTGGTTGCCATTCTTTTCATTATTTTTGATCTGGAAGTTGCCTTCCTTTTCCCATGGGCTGTGTCCTTGGGCGATGTTGGTATGTTTGGCTTCTGGTCGATGATGGTGTTTTTGGGCATCCTGACGATCGGATTTGTTTATGAATGGAAGAAGGGAGCCCTGGAATGGGAGTAAATCCTTCAACAACGGGAATGCCAACAGCAATCCCAGGAGATGATCAAGACGATTTTTTCCGGGATTTGAGCAGCCAGCTTGACGATAAAGGGTATGTTGTTACTCAAGTTGACAAATTGGTGAATTGGGCCCGTACCGGATCTCTTTGGCCGATGACTTTTGGTCTGGCCTGTTGTGCTGTTGAAATGATGCATGCATGGCAACCTCGGTACGATATGGAACGGTTGGGCGTTGTGCCGCGGGGGTCACCGCGTCAGGCTGACGTCATGATCGTCGCCGGAACGCTGACCAATAAAATGGCGCCAGCCCTTCGTAAAGTTTACGATCAGATGGCTGAGCCTCGGTATGTGATCTCAATGGGATCCTGTGCAAATGGTGGCGGCTATTATCACTATTCTTATTCGGTGGTTCGTGGATGTGATCGGATTGTTCCGGTTGATGTCTATGTTCCGGGTTGTCCTCCAACAGCAGAAGCCCTGGTTTACGGTATCTTCCAATTGCAGAAGAAGATTCGCCGGACCGGTACTTTCGTCAGATAAAGCGCGAAGATCGGAAAACAAATGGAAAACGCTTTAAAGGAACTTGGCGCCCACATCGCAGGTGAATTGTCATCCGAGGTGATATCGACTGACGTCGCTCATAATGAACTTTTTATTGAAGTTCGTGCGGACGTGATTGATAAAGTGCTGGCTTTCCTTCGTGATGATTCGACATGTAAGTTTCAGGTATTGTGTGATGTCTGTGGCGTCGACTATCCTGAACGCCCACTGCGTTTTGATGTGGTCTACAATTTGTTAAGCCTCAGCAACAACCAGCGGATTACTGTGAAAGTTCAAACGGACGCGCGCACGCCTGTGCCAACCGTCGTTCCGATTTTCCCGACAGCCAACTGGTTTGAACGTGAAGCATGGGATATGTACGGCATCATGTTCTCAGACCATCCGGATCTACGACGGATGCTGACGGATTATGGTTTTGAAGGCCATCCCCTTCGTAAGGATTTCCCGCTCACCGGCCATGTTGAGGTGCGGTATAGTGAAGATGAAAAACGCGTTGTTTATGAACCTGTCTCCCTGGTTCAGGAATTCCGTAAATTTGACTTCCAGAGCCCGTGGGAAGGGACCGATTATGTTCTTCCGGGTGATGAAAAAGCGACGGAGCAGGGCTAATGGCTGAAGTACAGATTAAAAACTATACGTTGAACTTTGGTCCGCAGCATCCAGCCGCCCATGGTGTTTTGCGGATGGTTCTGGAACTGGATGGCGAGATCGTTGAGCGGGTTGACCCGCATATCGGTCTTCTGCATCGCGGCACCGAAAAACTAATCGAAAACAAAACCTACATGCAGGCCATGCCGTATTTTGATCGGCTGGATTATTCCGCACCGATGGCGCAGGAGCATGTTTTTGTTTTGGCCGCCGAGCGGTTGCTCGGATGTGATGTGCCTCGCCGGGGCCAGTTCATTCGTGTTCTGTATGCGGAAATTTCTCGCTTGATGAATCACTTGATGAATGTTTGCGCACAGGCCATGGACGTTGGGGCAACAACCCCGATGCTGTGGGGGTTTGTTGAGCGTGAAACGCTGATGGAATTCTACGAGCGTGTTTGCGGTGCCCGGATGCATGGCGCCTATTTCCGGATTGGCGGCGTTCATCAGGACATGCCTGCAGGTCTTGACGACGATATTCGTACCTTTATCGAAGGCTTTCCAAAGGTTTTGAACGATATTGAAACACTGCTGACTGAAAACCGGATTTTCAAGCAGCGGAATGTTGATATTGGCGTAGTTAGCCAGGAAGAAGCTATGGCTTGGGGCTTCTCAGGCGTCATGCTGCGGTCAACAGGTCTGGCTTGGGATATTCGTAAGGCGACACCGTATGATGTATACGGTGAATTGGACTTTGATATTCCGGTGGGGCTGAACGGTGACTGTTATGACCGGTACCTGATGCGTCTGGAAGAGATGCGTCAGTCTTTGAAAATTATGGAACAGTGTCTGGATAAAATGCCTGAAGGACCTGTTTTGAGCGAAGATCCGAAGATTGCTCCTCCGCGGCGGTCCGATATGAAGACCTCCATGGAAGCTTTGATCAATCACTTTAAGCATTATACCGAAGGTGTTCGGGTGCCTGCTGGAGAGACTTACACGGCCATTGAGGCGCCGAAAGGCGAGCTTGGCGTGTATCTGGTCGCAGATGGCAGCAGCAAGCCTTATCGCTGCAAGGTGAGGGCGCCAGGATTTGCCCATCTGCAGGGCATGGACTTCCTCACACGGGGGCATATGCTGGCTGACGCATCAGCTATTCTGGGTAGTTTGGATATTGTATTTGGCGAGGTGGATCGATGAGTCAGGTCATTAAAACTGGCAAGGCGTTTGAGTTTACGCCAGAGAATATTGAAAAGGCCAATGTCTTTATCGCAAAATATCCGGAAGGTCGGCAGCAAAGTGCTGTCATGCCGCTTTTGGATCTGGCGCAACGTCAAAACGAAAATTGGCTGTCAAAAGAAGCGATCGAGTATGTCGGTCAGTATCTGGATGTTCCATATATGCGTGTTCTGGAGGTTGCGTCCTTCTACACCATGTATAACCTGAAACCTGTTGGTAAGTTCTTCCTGCAGCTTTGCCGGACAACCCCATGCTGGCTTCGCGGGTCCGATAATCTTGAGAAGGTTTGTAAAGACAAGCTTGGTATTGGAAACGGAGAAACGACAGAAGACGGAAAATTCACGCTTCTGGAAGTGGAATGTCTGGGGGCATGTGTAAATGCGCCGGTCATTCAGGTAAACGATGACTTCTACGAAGATTTGAACGCCGAGAATTTCGAAACTCTGCTTGATAAACTTGCTAAAGGCGACGTGCCGGATCACGGACCGCAGATTGATCGGATCAATTCTGCACCAGTGGGCGGTCCAACGACGTTGCTTGAAAAAGCGGGAGATGCCTGATGCTTAAAGACCAGGATCGTATTTTTACCAACCTTTATGGACAGCAGGACTGGCGTTTGGCCGGGGCTAAAGCCAGAGGTGTTTGGGACAATACTAAAAAACTCATGGAAATGGGGCAGGACGAAATCATTGAACAGGTGAAAGCCAGTGGTCTTCGGGGCCGCGGTGGTGCGGGTTTCCCGACCGGCCTGAAATGGTCTTTCATGCCCAAGGAATCAGATGGTCGTCCGAATTATCTGATCGTTAATGCGGACGAATCTGAACCTGGTACCTGTAAGGATCGGGAAATTATGCGTTTTGATCCGCATCGGTTGCTTGAAGGGTGTCTGGTCGCTGGTTTCTCCATGCGGGCAGTGGCCGCCTACATCTATATTCGGGGCGAGTTCGTCAATGAAGCCATTCATCTGAACGAAGCCATTCAGGAAGCCTATGCAGACGGCCTGATCGGTAAAAACGCCTGCGGCAGCGGATACGATTTCGACATTTATGTTCATCGCGGAGCCGGTGCGTATATCTGCGGCGAAGAAACAGCCCTGATTGAAAGCCTTGAAGGCAATAAAGGCCAGCCACGCTTGAAACCTCCTTTTCCAGCGAATGTTGGTGCCTGGGGTTGCCCATCCACTGTGAATAATGTGGAAAGCATTGCCGTTGGTCCTGAAATTCTGCGTCGCGGTGCTGACTGGTTTGCCGGTCTTGGCCGCCCGAATAACACTGGAACAAAACTGTTTTGTATTTCCGGGCATGTGAACACCCCTTGTAATGTTGAAGAAGAGATGGGTATTCCGCTGCGTGAATTGATTGAAAAGCATGCCGGTGGTGTGCGCGGTGGATGGGATAATCTGCTGGCAATCATTCCGGGCGGCTCTTCCGTTCCTCTTCTGCCTAAAAGCATCTGCGATGATGTGCTGATGGACTTTGATAGCCTGCGCGAAGTGCAAAGTGGTCTTGGAACCGCAGCCGTTATTGTGATGGATAAATCTACGGACGTTATTCAGGCAATCGAACGCCTGTCGCATTTCTACAAGCATGAAAGCTGTGGCCAGTGCACACCGTGCCGGGAAGGAACCGGCTGGATGTGGCGCATGATGCAGCGGCTTGTGTCAGGCGATGCGGAAATTGAAGAAATCGATATGTTGATCGACGTTTCGAAACGTATTGAAGGTCATACAATCTGCGCCCTTGGTGACGCGGCTGCATGGCCAATTCAGGGTCTGATCCGTCATTTCCGCCCCTTGGTGGAAGAGCGAATCAAAAACAAGAAAGCCGTGAAAGCGGCCTGATTGGCACGCTACTTAAGGAGCGAAACATGCCGACACTTACAGTTGATGGTGTAGAAGTCACAGTCGAGAACGGAGCGACAATTCTGCAGGCTTGCGAAGAAGCAGGCGCAGAAATCCCCCGCTTCTGTTATCACGAGCGGTTATCGATTGCCGGTAACTGCCGCATGTGCCTTGTCGAAATGGAGAAAGCCCCGAAACTGGTGGCTTCCTGTGCGATGCCTGCCGGCGATGGTATGGTTATTCACACCAACACAGAAAAGGTAAAGAACGGTCGCGAAGGCGCGATGGAATTCTTGCTGATCAATCACCCGCTGGATTGCCCGATTTGTGATCAGGGTGGTGAATGTGATCTTCAGGATCAGTCCATGGCGTATGGTTCAGGCAACAGCCGGTATCTGGAACATAAACGCGCTGTTAAAGAAAAGAATATGGGGCCATTGGTGAAAACCACCATGACCCGCTGTATTCACTGTACGCGTTGCGTTCGTTTTGCAACGGAAGTTGCCGGTGTCGATGATCTGGGCGCTCTGAACCGCGGTGAAAATACTGAAATTGTTACGTATCTTGAACAGGCTTTGAATTCAGAACTGTCCGGGAACATCATCGATCTTTGCCCCGTCGGTGCGCTGACGTCGAAACCCTATGCGTTTACCGCCCGGCCTTGGGAACTTCGCAAAACGGAAAGCATTGACGTTCTCGATGCCGTCGGTGCCAATATCCGGATTGACTCCAAAGGTCAGGAAGTAATGCGAGTTCTTCCGCGTCTGAACGAAGATGTGAACGAAGAATGGCTGTCTGACCGGTCCCGTTTTTCATATGACGGTTTGAAACGTCAGCGTCTTGATACACCATATGTCCGCAAAGAAGGTAAATTGCAGGCTGTTGGCTGGTCCGAGGCATTGTCCGTCGTTGCTGAGAAGCTGAATGCGACAGAGGCGTCAAAAGTCGGTGCCATTGCGGGAGATCTGGCTTGCGCAGAAAGCATGAAGGCGCTTAAAGATCTGATGGATGCCTTTGATGTCAAAAATATTGACTGTCGTCAGGATGGTGCTGCTCTGGATCCGTCAAACCGGGCCTCTTATCTTTTCAATACAACAATTGCCGGAATTGAAGAGGCAGATGCTCTGTTGATCGTCGGCTCAAACCCACGGGTTGAAGCGGCACTTCTGAATGCCCGCATCCGCAAACGTTGGAAAAAAGGGAACTTCCCCATCGCATTGATCGGCGAGCAGGTCGACCTCACGTACAATCACGAGTATCTGGGAGCCGGTGCGTCTACGTTGCAGGAAGTTGCCGATGGCAAACATTCCTTTTCAGAGGTTCTGAAAAAAGCCGAGCGGCCAATGATTATCTTGGGTCAGGGCGCACTGAACAGAGCAGACGGCGCAGCGGTTTTGGCATTGGCTAAAAAGGTTGCGGATGATTTCGGTCTCATTTCTGATGATTGGAACGGATTTAACGTTCTTCATACAGCCGCAGCCCGTGTTGCAGGTCTTGATCTTGGATTAACACCGGGTGAAGGCGGTAAATCAGTGGCCGAAATGCTGGAGGCAGCAGCGAGCGGGGACCTCGACGTTGTTTACCTGCTGGGTGCAGACGAAATTGAAACGTCGAAACTGGAAAAAGCCTTCGTGATATATCAGGGTAGCCACGGTGATGCGGGTGCTCATGTGGCTGACGTGATCCTGCCTGGCGCTGCCTATACTGAAAAAGATGCCCTTTGGGTTAATACAGAAGGTCGGCCGCAACTTGGCAACCGGGCGGTTTACCCTCCTGGCGATGCGCGGGAAGATTGGACGATCCTTCGGGCGTTGTCTGAAGAAGCTGGCAAAACACTTCCCTACAATTCCCTTGCTGAATTGCGGGGTAAGATGGTGGAAGCGGCTCCTCATTTTGCGCAGATTGACGAAATTACTTCAGCGGAATGGGGTGATTTTGGTAAAGCCGGTAACGTGGATGATGCACCGTTTGTCAATCCAGTTAAAGACAACTACCTGACCAATTCCATTTCACGGGCCAGCGGTATCATGGCCGAATGTAGTGCTGCTTTTGCAGCGGACAGCGAAGAGGGGACCGGCACCAATGGTTGAGTTCTGGGATACATATCTTTTACCGACATTGATTATCATCGGTAAGATCCTGCTGATTGTTGTGCCTATGCTGGTTGCGATGGCTTATTTGACCCTGTACGAACGGAAAGTCATGGCGGGCATGCAATTGCGCCGCGGACCGAACGTTGTTGGTCTTTTTGGTCTGTTGCAGCCTTTTGCCGACGGTGCCAAACTTTTCTTCAAGGAAACTGTCATTCCATCCGGCGCGAACAAGGTTTTGTTCCTGATGGCTCCGATGATTACGTTCTTCCTGTCACTGATTGCATGGGCGGTTATCCCGTTTGATGAAGGCATGGTTCTGTCTGACATCAATGTGGGCGTTCTGTATCTGTTTGCGATTTCCTCTCTTGGTGTGTATGGCATTATCATTTCTGGTTGGGCGTCAAACTCTCGGTATCCTTTCCTTGGTGCTCTGCGCTCTGCGGCTCAGATGGTATCGTACGAAGTCTCCATTGGTTTTGTCATTGTTACCGTGTTGCTATGTGTGGGCTCGTTGAACCTTACGGACATTGTCTTGGCTCAGAAGGGTGATTTTGGACTGTTCAGTTGGTTCTTTGTACCCCTGTTCCCAATGTTCATCGTGTTTTTCATTTCAATTCTGGCAGAAACAAACCGGCACCCATTTGACCTTCCTGAAGCGGAAGCAGAATTGGTGGCAGGGTATCAAACAGAATACTCGTCCATGGCGTTCGCACTGTTCTTCCTTGGCGAATATGTGAACATGATCCTGATGTGCGGTATCTGTGTTGTCCTGTTCATGGGCGGTTGGTTGCCGATCGTGGATATTGCGCCGTTCAATTGGATTCCAGGCGTTGTCTGGTTCGGTCTGAAAGTTGCGTTCCTGTTGTTTGTCTTTATCTGGGCGCGGGCTGCGCTGCCCCGTTACAGATATGACCAGTTGATGCGTTTGGGTTGGAAAGTATTCCTCCCCCTGTCCCTGTTCTGGGTTGTTGCGACAGCAGGTTTCCTCGTGGCGTTTGATAAAGCGCCAAAGGACAGTGATAGAATGAATGAGAAGGTGTCTGTTGTTATTGAGCAGACGCTGGAAAAGAAAATTTAACGGTAAAGGCTTGTCATAATGGGCTTTATAGATAAACAGGCACGTAGTCTGCTTCTTGGGGAAATTGTCTCCGGGTTTGCCATGACGTTTCGGTATATGTTTCGGACAAAAGCGACCATCAATTACCCCTATGAAAAAGGGCCATTGAGTCCGCGTTTCCGGGGCGAGCATGCGTTGCGCCGTTACGCCAATGGGGAAGAGCGTTGCATCGCCTGTAAACTGTGCGAAGCGGCCTGTCCTGCACTGGCGATTACCATTGATGCCGAACCTCGTGAAGACGGTAGCCGCCGGACGACACGGTATGACATTGATATGACAAAGTGCATTTATTGCGGCTTCTGTCAGGAAGCCTGTCCGGTGGATGCCATTGTGGAAGGCCCAAATTTCGAGTTTGCGACTGAAACACGCGAAGAACTTTTCTATGACAAGGCAAAACTACTTGCCAACGGTGATCGGTGGGAGCAAGAGCTCGCTCAAAACCTGAACGCCGACACACCATACAGATAAGGTAGGATGAACGCTGTGTCTCCAGTGATCAAAATGTTGACTTCATCAACAGGGGGGGGAAAGTAATGATAATCGCTACTCTTGCTTTCTATCTTTTTGCCATATTGACAGTTGCCGCCGCCTTCATGGTGATTGCGTCAAAAAATCCGGTCCATTCGGTACTGTTTCTGATCTTGGCTTTCTTTAATTCAGCAGGTCTGTTTGTTCTGCTTGGCGCGGAATTCCTGGCGATGATCCTTGTGGTTGTCTATGTCGGTGCCGTTGCTGTCCTGTTCCTGTTTGTTGTGATGATGTTGGATATCAACTTCTCTGAACTTCGGCAGGGCTTCCTTCAGTATCTTCCAATCGGCGCATTGATCGGGCTTATTCTGCTTGTAGAGCTGCTTCTGGTTGTTGGTAGCTGGTCACTGTCGCCCGAAGCCATCGAGCTTGCGACAGCGAAGGTGACAGCGGATAGCAACCTTACCAATACCGAGCAATTGGGGTCGCTGCTCTATACAGATTATGCCTACCTGTTTCAGGCTGCGGGCATGATCCTGCTTGTTGCAATGATCGGGGCGATCGTTTTGACACACCGTCAACGTGAAGGTGTTAAGAAACAGGTGATTGCCGATCAGGTTTATCGTCGTCCAGAAGAGTCAATGGCGGTTCGTAAAGTCGAACCCGGCCAAGGCATTTAGGAGAGCGAGATGGAAATCGGACTTGCCCATTACCTTACTGTGTCAGCGATATTGCTTACACTTGGTATCTTCGGGATCTTCCTGAATAAAAAGAACGTGATTGTTATTCTGATGTCTGTGGAGTTGATGCTCCTCGCGGTGAATATCAATCTGGTTGCGTTTTCTTCTTTCCTTGGCGATATGGTGGGGCAGGTATTTACCCTCTTTATCCTGACTGTCGCGGCGGGTGAGGCTGCGATCGGTCTTGCCATTCTCGTTGTTTACTTCCGAAACCGTGGATCGATTGCGGTTGAGGACATCCATCACATGAAAGGCTAAGGCTAGAGAAAATGATGTACGTCCTCATTGTATTCCTTCCTCTGATCGCAGCAATGCTGGCAGGCTTTTTTGGCCGTCAGATTGGCGTAAAGGGAAGTCAGATCGTTACCTGCGGTGCTGTTGCCATCAGTGCCATCCTGTCTTGGGTCGCCCTTATACAGGTGGCTTTTGGTAGTGATCCGCAGACGGTTCAGCTCTTTACATGGATTTCTTCGGGTACGTTCGATGTGTCCTGGGTCCTGCGTATTGACAGCCTGACAGCAGTGATGCTGGTTGTTGTTAATACGGTTTCCGCTCTGGTTCACATTTATTCCGTGGGCTATATGAGCCACGATCCGCACAGACAACGTTTCATGGCGTATTTGTCACTGTTTACGTTTGCCATGTTGATGCTGGTCACCTCTGACAACTTCCTGCAGATGTATTTCGGCTGGGAAGGCGTTGGCTTGGCAAGTTATCTGCTGATCGGTTTCTGGTATAAAAAACCTTCAGCCAACGCGGCCTCTATCAAGGCGTTTGTTGTGAACCGTGTTGGTGACTTCGGCTTCGCCCTTGGTATCATGGGCATTTATCTGGCTTTCGGATCCATCAGTTTCGATACTGTATTTGCGGCAGCGCCGGATATGGTTGGCCAAACCTTTGGTTTCCTTGGCTATGACGTTGATGTTCTGACGACAATCTGTTTGCTGTTATTCCTGGGTGCAATGGGTAAATCAGCCCAGCTTGGTCTGCACACCTGGTTGCCAGACGCGATGGAAGGCCCGACCCCTGTGTCTGCGCTGATCCATGCGGCGACGATGGTGACGGCGGGTGTCTTCATGGTTGCGCGTTGCTCGCCGATCTTTGAATTTGCGCCAATCGCTCTGGAGGTTGTAACGGTTGTCGGTGCGTCGACAGCGTTGTTTGCAGCAACCGTTGGTCTGGTTCAAAATGACATTAAACGGGTGATCGCCTATTCAACCTGTTCACAGCTTGGCTATATGTTCTTTGCCATTGGCGTTGGTGCTTATCCGATTGCGATTTTCCATCTGTTCACCCACGCTTTCTTTAAAGCGTTGCTGTTCTTGGGGTCCGGTTCGGTTATTCATGCCGTGTCTGATGAACAGGATATGCGGAAAATGGGCGGCCTTGGAAAACACATCAAGATCACCTATGCCATGATGCTTATCGGTACTCTGGCTTTGACCGGCTTTCCGTTCCTGTCTGGTTTCTATTCCAAAGATGCTGTCATTGAGGCCGCATATGCTGCTGGAACAGGTGTTGGTGAATATGCTTTCTGGTGTGGTGTGGCTGCCGCGGTTTTGACAGCTTTCTATTCCTGGCGTCTGGCGTTTCTTACATTCCATGGTGAACCACGGGCTGATAAAGAAGTTATGTCACATGTGCATGAAAGCCCGTTTGTCATGCTGTTCCCGCTCTATGTGTTGGCAATTGGCGCTTTGTTTGCAGGTTTCTTCTTCTATGGCCCGATGGTTGGCGACGGATATAAGGAATTCTGGGGAGATGCGATCTTTATCGCAGAAGCCAATACTGTAATGGCGGACTTCCATCATCCTCCAACCTGGGTGATTGCTCTGCCGATTATCGCAGGCTTCCTTGGCTTGCTGGTGGCGTTCAATATGTATATTCGCCGTACAGACATTCCCGTTCAATTGGCAAAAACCCATTCTGCCCTGTACCAGTTCCTGCTCAACAAATGGTATTTTGATGAACTTTATGATGTCTTGTTTGTCAAAACCGCCCGTTGGCTTGGCAATAAATTCTGGACCTTCGGTGATGGCAAAATTATCGACGGACTGGGACCCAATGGTGTTGCGGCCCGTGTCGTTGACCTTGCCAAGCGGGCATCGGTTCTTCAAAGCGGATATGTTTACCATTATGCATTTGCAATGCTGATCGGTGTTGCAGCGTTCGTTTCCTTCTTTTTCCTCGCAGGTGGACACTAAGTCATGGCTGATTGGAATATACTCTCATTTGTGACCTTCTTTCCGTTAGCAGGGGCGTTAATGATCCTGCTTACCGGCGGTAAAAAAGAAGATGCCAACCGGAATGCGCGGCATGTTGCCCTTTGGACAACCGTTGCGACTTTCGCTGTTTCTCTTTTGATCTGGGTTTACTTTGACCCCTCTCAAGCGGGCTTCCAGCTCGTAGAAGATGCGGCTTGGCTCGGTGAAACCATTCGGTATAGGATGGGCGTTGACGGTATTTCGATGCTGTTCATCATCCTGACAACCTTCCTGATGCCCCTTTGTATTCTCGCCAGTTGGGATGCCATTACGGTTCGGGTTCGCGAATATATGATTGCGTTTCTGATCATGGAAACACTGATGATCGGTGTGTTCTGTGCGTTGGATATGGTGCTGTTCTATCTGTTCTTTGAAGCCGGTTTGATCCCTATGTTCCTGATCATTGGTATCTGGGGCGGTGCGAACCGGGTTTATGCAAGTTTCAAATTCTTCCTGTACACGTTGGTCGGGTCGGTTTTGATGCTGGCAGCGATGATCGCCATGTATCAGATCGCTGGTACAACGGATATTCAGGTCCTGATGGAAACTCAGTTTGCCAGTGAATTGCAGACTTGGTTGTGGCTTGCATTCTTCGCATCCTTTGCTGTGAAAGTGCCGATGTGGCCAGTTCATACATGGTTGCCCGATGCGCACGTTCAGGCCCCAACGGCCGGTTCTGTGATCCTGGCAGGTGTTTTGCTGAAAATGGGTGGGTACGGCTTCCTACGGTTCTCAATCCCGATGTTCCCAGAAGCATCAGATTACTTTGCACCGATGGTCTTCGCCCTGAGTGTGGTGGCCATCATTTACACATCCCTGGTGGCCTTGGTGCAGAAAGACATGAAGAAGCTGATTGCTTATTCCTCTGTCGCGCATATGGGGTTCATCACAATCGGTATTTTCACTTTCACCCAACAGGGGCTTGAAGGCGGCATACTGCAAATGATCAGTCACGGTATTGTCTCCGGCGCTTTGTTCCTATGTGTGGGTGTGATCTACGATCGTATTCATACTCGTGAAATCTCTCGCTATGGCGGACTGGTTCATCGGATGCCGAAATACGCTGTAATCTTCATGATCTTTACGATGGCGACGATTGGTCTTCCCGGAACAAGTGGCTTCGTTGGCGAGTTCCTTATTCTGGTTGGAACCTATCAAGTCAGCACATGGACGGCTTTCTTCGCGACCACCGGTGTAATTCTGGGGGCCGCTTATAGTCTGTACCTGTATCGCCGGGTTGTTTTTGGTGAGTTGGTTAAAGAAGACCTGAAAAACATTCTGGACGTCAATAAACGCGAACTTCTGATTTTCGCGCCCTTGATTGTTGTCGCAATGTGGATCGGCGTTTACCCGGAACCGTTTCTTAATATCATGCATGCTTCTGTGACGAACCTCATGGAACAGCATCAACTGGCGCTAGATGCCGCCAAAACAGCCGTTCAAGCGGCTAAATAGGTAGGATTTGACAATGGATTTGCATGACTTTTCAATCGCGCTTCCGGAAATCTTTCTGGCCTTGGCCTCAATGGCCTTGTTGATGTTCGGTGTGTATAAAGGGAAGGGGGCGACAAAGCCCGTTTCCTGGATGGCAACGATTTCCCTGATCATAGCAGCCGTTCTGGTGCTACTGGGCAATGGCAATTCAGCCGTAACCTTTAATGGTTTGTTTCAGGTCGACATTTTTGGTTCTTTCATGAAGGTTCTTGCCCTTGGCGCGTCGGCATTGGCGATCATCATGAGCATGGATTTCAATGCGCGGGAGCGGATTGACCGGTTTGAATTCCCGGTACTGATCGTTATCGCGGCACTGGGTATGTTGCTGATGATCTCGGCCAATGACCTGATGTCACTTTATCTGGGTATTGAATTGATGAGCCTGTCGCTTTACGTAACAGCGGCCTTCAGAAGAGACAGCTTGCGTTCGACAGAAGCGGGTCTGAAATATTTCGTCTTGGGTGCCCTTTCTTCAGGAATGCTGCTTTATGGCTGTTCCCTGATATATGGCTTCACCGGGACTACGAATTTTGATCTGATTGCACAGTCATTGACTGAAGGGCATGACGGTCCAAATATCGGCTTGTTGATTGGTTTGGTCTTCCTGATTGCAGGACTGTGTTTCAAGGTTTCTGCGGTTCCTTTTCACATGTGGACACCAGATGTTTACGAAGGGGTTCCAACTCCTGTAACGGCTTTCTTTGCAGCCGCGCCCAAGGTCGCCGGTATGGCATTGTTTATGCGGGCGTTCCTGACACCATTTGGTGACATGGTCGATCAGTGGCAGCAGATCATTGTTTTTGTGTCCATTCTTTCCATGGTCCTTGGGGCGTTTGCCGCCATAAACCAGAAGAATATCAAACGCCTGATGGCCTATTCGTCGATCGGTCATATCGGATATGCGCTTGTTGGTCTTGCCGCTGGCACCGAAGAAGGTGTTAAAGGGGTCCTGATCTACTTGACCATCTACGTTGTGATGAATATCGGAACGTTTGCCATTATACTGTCCATGCGTCAGAAAGATGGTATGGTGGAAGACATCTCGCAGTTGGCTGGTCTGGGTAAATCCCGTCCGATGATGGCCTTCTTGTTGATGATCTTTATGTTTAGCCTGGCGGGCATTCCGCCGTTGGCCGGGTTCTTCGGTAAATTCTATGTCTTCGTAGCGGCAATCAATGCTGGCCTGTATGCCCTTGCGATTATCGGCTTGTTGGCGTCGGTCGTGGGTGCTTTCTATTATATTCGTATCGTTAAAATCATGTATTTTGATGATGAAGCAGAAGGCTTTGAACCTCTCAACAAAACATTGGCTGTTATTATGGGGGCGTCTGGTGTCTTCACGATGCTGTTCTTTGTGTATCCTGCTCCATTGTTGGCGGGCGCAGCTTCAGCCGCTGGAGCCCTGTTTCAGTGACCAAGGATCAGGGCGGCCGACAGATTAGCCTGCCGCCCTTTTTTACCCTTCATGCCTTTGACAGTATAGGCAGTACAAATGAAGAAGCGCGGGTACTTGCTGATAAAGGGGCCGTTGAAGGTCAGCTAGTATGGGCGCGTTCTCAAAATCAGGGTGTCGGTCGCAGGGGCCGAGGCTGGAGCAGCCCGGAAGGCAATCTTTATTGCTCTTTGATGCTTCGACCAAATTGTTCCGTTCAGGAAGGCGCCAAACTTTCCTTTCTCATTGCGTTGGCATTATACCGTTCGGCGAAAGAGGTCCTGCCAAACGATGCGGATCTTTCATTAAAATGGCCCAACGATCTATTAATTAACCGTCATAAAGTGGCGGGGATCCTGCTTGAAAGTAAAAGCGCATCTGACGGCAATCTTGAATGGCTGGTTGTTGGTACGGGTGTTAATATTGCTTTCTTTCCCGAGCATACTGACGGATTGCCAGCGACATCGTTCCAAAAGCAGGGAAGTGATTGTTCTATCGAACAGGTTTTGGCTTTGTATGCGGATCATTTTCTGGCGCTTTATCGGGTTTGGCAAAAAGAAGGTTTTGACCCTATTCGCCGGGAATGGCTACAATATGCATCTGGGATCAACGAAAAAATTACCGTCCGCTTGCCCAATGAAACGTTTAATGGAACATTTATAGATCTTGATACAGCGGGGGCACTTGTGCTTCAGTTAGAAGATGGATCACAAAGAATGGTAACGGCAGGAGAGGTTTTTTTTCTGCCCAATGATTAAGTGAGGGTCTCATGCTGTTGGCAATTGACGTTGGAAATACGAATATCACCTTCGCTGCTTTTTCAGGAAAAAGCCTTGTAAATGAATGGCGTATTGCGACATCCGGAACGCGTACAGCCGAAGAATATGGTGTTTGGCTAAGCCAGTCGATGGCTTTGGATGATTTAAAGCTCATTGATATAAAAGACGTTATCATTGGAACCGTTGTGCCTGGCGCCCTATTTAATTTAAAGGGTATGTGCAAACGTTATTTCGGATGTACCCCGCTGGTGATTGGTGAGCCGAACGTGGACTTGGGGATGACACCACAGATTGATAATCCGCAAGAAGCGGGGGCTGATCGATTGGTGGACGCTGTTGCGGCTCACTCCAAATACGGCGGGCCCCTTATCGTATTGGATTTTGGGACAGCAACAACCCTCGACGTAGTGGATGAGCAGGGTAATTATGCAGGCGGAATTATCGCCCCTGGCGTTAATTTAAGCCTGGACGCGCTTCACAGTGCCGCGGCAAAACTTCCTCGAATTGCAATTGAAAAACCAAAGCAGGTTATCGGCAAAAATACATTGGAATGTATGCAGTCAGGCATATTCTGGGGATATATCAGCATGATTGAAGGGCTGATCAACCGGATCCGTGACGAATATGGTTTATCGCTGAAAACAGTTGCGACTGGTGGGTTGGCCAGCCTCTTCGGGAGGCATACGGAGTATATTGATTATATTGATAAAGATCTGACCCTCAGCGGTCTTGTCGAAATTTTTCATAAAAATAAGGTCTGAACGAAAGAAATTATATTAAATACCAATCACTTAGAAGAAGGTGGTTTCCTATCACTCCTAATTAGGTGTAAATGGCTAATGGCAACAACTGGCTACAAATACAAAATTGATCTGGTCGCGAACTGTATTTTTGTGAAGCATTACGGGTCAATTACTTTTGATAGCTTGCGGGAAAGATCAAATGATGCTGGCGCCCACCCTGATCACCGACCGGGATTGAACAGAGTTCTGGATTTAACAGGTTGCAGCATTGAGATTGATCCGGCTGGAATAAGGGCCGTTGCTGGTTACATAAAGGAACAATCCGCCCTGCGCGGGACCTATACGGAAATATTGATCGTGGATAGTGCATTGGCGTTCGGTTTTGGGCGCGTAATAAGCGGTTTACTTGATGAGAATTTTGTTCGATATCTTATTTTTTATGCGGACGCGCCAAATTTAGGTGTTGAAGTAAAAAAAGCACTCTCACTAAATGACGAATATTTGCTGCCCGAATTTTTGATAATTCAATAACCTTTTTAGTTTGTGTCTATCGCTCGAGTTCTGTATGTATTCGTGATTAAGGTTAATACTAATATATTAAATTTTTAATGTTTGAATTTTGAGTGGGCAAGTGACTAATTCTGGTTTTGAGTATTCTATTGTCAAGGAAGCCAAATGCTTTTTCGTAAAGCACTACGGTGTTTTGACAAAAGAAATTTTAATAAACGGTAATAAGGCCGTGGCGGATGATTGTGCTTATCGCGGTGATCTGAACCGTTTGATTGATGTTTCCGGCTGTTCGCTGGAGCTAAGCTCGGATGACATAAGGCTTTTATCTTCCAAAAAATTGACTACCCAATATTCGGATTTGAGTTTCCGGGGGGCGTATCTTGTTGATACTACGCTGGCTCATGGTTTAGCACGGATGTTTAATTCGCGCATGCCCAATGGAAACAGCGAATATCAAATATTTGATATTAACCTCATAAAGACACCACAGGTCGTGCTGGATTGGCTTTCCCTTTCCGATATTGATGTCGTACCGACCTTTATCAGCCTGCGAAAATTGGGGTCGTCTTGAATTTCAGGCTTTCTGTTTCTACGGGTTACTGCTAGGTATTCCTTTCTGCGCCTTTAGGTATTGGTTTTTTTATGGATTTTAATAACAGCCTGCATTTCCTCCCTCTTGGAGGAAGTGGTGAAATTGGTATGAACCTCAATTTGTATTGCTGTAATGGCAAGTGGTTGATGGTTGACTGTGGAATTTCTTTTGCTGATGAGCGGGCGCCAGGAATTGACCTCATTGTACCGGACGCCAGTTGGATCGCCGAGCGTCGGGCTGATTTACTGGCCATTGTTGTGACACATGCCCATGAAGACCATGTTGGTGCTGTTGCGCGGATGTGGCGCCAGTTTCAATGTCCTGTTTATACCAGTCCTTTCACGGCACAAATTCTACACAATAAGCTGGTCGAGGAAGGGTTGGAGGATGACGTCATCGTCAATATCGTCTCACCGGGCAGTTCCGTGCAAATCGGTGATTTTCATCTGGATTTTGTTGATTTAACCCATTCCATACCCGAAATGCAGGCTCTGATGATTACAACGCCCCATGGCAAGGTGCTGCATAGTGGTGACTGGAAACTGGACCCGGATCCGGTCGTTGGCCCGGAAAGTAACATGGGTAAAATGGGGGATATTTCTAACGATGTCCTTGCCATGATATGTGATTCCACAAATGTTTTTAAAAGTGGAACTTCGGGTTCTGAGGGAGATGTACAGGCTAGTCTGGATAGGTTGCTGGGCACCCTTAAACAGGGGCGCGTGGCAATAACAACCTTTGCCTCCAACATTGCCCGCCTGAAAACCATATCGGCTATTGCGGAAAAACATCAGCGGCATGTTGTACTTGTCGGACGGTCCTTGCACAGAATGACGGAAGCGGCAAAAAAGTCAGGATATTTGAATGACATACCCCCCTTTTTGAATGAAAAGGATCTAGGGTATCTGCCCCGTGAAAGCGTTCTGCTCCTCTGTACAGGCAGCCAGGGGGAAGTCCGCGGCGCTATGGCAAGGATTGCGCGGAATGATCACCAGAACGTCCGATTGGAAAAAGGCGATACGGTCATATTTTCATCCAAGGTTATTCCAGGTAATGAAAAAAGTCTTTATGCTTTGCATAATCAATTGACTGAAAATGGTGTCAATGTGATCACCGAGGCAGACGAATTTGTGCATGTCTCCGGTCATCCGGCCAAATCAGAACTTGAACAGATGTACAAGACCGTTCAGCCGAAAATCGCGATCCCGGTTCATGGGGAAGCCCGTCACTTGAAAGCGCATTGTGAATTGGCACTTTCCCTGGGAGTGTCGCAGGCAGTCGAAATTAAAAATGGCGATGTCCTGAAACTGGCACCTGGCGAAGCATTCATCGTTGGAACGGTACCTTCCGGGCGTTTTGCCGTGGATGTGGGCGGAATGACCCCCATGGACGGTGATTTTCTGTCTACCCGTCGGCGCATGATTTTTAATGGGGCCGCCAACGCGTTGATCATTATTAATGAGGCGGGTCAAATTACAGAAGATCCGGTGATTAACTTGCGCGGTGTTGTTGATGTGGATCTGTTTCCAGATCTGCAGGCCGATTTAAAGAAAGAAATTCTGGCGCGCCATTATGAAATGTCAAAACCGAATAGATTGAGGGACGATGAGGTCGCTGAAACCGCACGGCGTTCCATTCGAAAAGTTTTCCGGAAACTTGCAGGCCGACGGCCGATAACCGATGTGCATGTTGTGCGAATTGAAGAAGATGTGTAAAAGCTAACAAAAGAACATAAAGTATATAAGCGGATCACAAGGAATAAGAAAATGATTGGTCGTTTAAATCATGTTGCTATCGCTGTACCGGATCTGGAAGCGGCAACGAAAACCTACCGGGACGTATTAGGCGCTAAAGTGAGCGCTCCTCAGGCAGAACCGGATCACGGCGTTACCGTTGTGTTTGTCGAGTTGGACAATACAAAGATCGAGCTTCTCCACCCGCTGGGAGAGGGCTCTCCGATTGCTGGATATCTTGAAAAAAATAAGTCCGGCGGAATGCATCACGTGTGTTACGAAGTTGAAGATATTCTGGCGGCCCGCGACAAGCTTGTTGAACAGGGCGCCCGTATTTTGGGAAGCGGAGAGCCAAAAATTGGCGCTCACAAGAAGCCGGTATTGTTCCTGCATCCAAAAGATTTCAACGGGACCCTTGTCGAGTTGGAACAGGTTTAATTAAAGGCTGAATATTATGACCATTGTTGGCGGTATCGTTGTCTTTTCAATTACTTGGATGGTCGTTCTTTTTATGGTTCTGCCATGGGGGGTACGGTCCCAACTTGAAGATGAGAATACTGAAATTGAACCTGGTACGGTGGAAAGTGCTCCGGTTCAGCCAAGGATATTAAGAAAATTCGCCATTACAACACTTGTGACGGCGCTGTTATTTCTTGTCTTCTGGTCGACCCTGGAATT
This sequence comes from Sneathiella aquimaris, assembly GCF_026409565.1. Taxonomy (NCBI): domain Bacteria; kingdom Pseudomonadati; phylum Pseudomonadota; class Alphaproteobacteria; order Sneathiellales; family Sneathiellaceae; genus Sneathiella; species Sneathiella aquimaris. Next base: position 2,237,866 of record NZ_CP112881.1, on the reverse strand, counting down.
TGACTTGATTGATTATCGGGCTTTGATTGAGAGCTGACCTCGTTTTCTTCAGGCTTTTTTATGAAAGTGTCCGTATGCTGTTCAATATACCTGTTTCTTGGGAAGGTTGAACGATGCTACGGACCTTTTTTGTTAGGCTGTCTTGGATGCTTTTGGCAACCGTGCCTTTTGCCGCGCATGCTGATACATTGGAAAAAAGCGACACACCCGCCGAAACAGCAACGATCACGGTCAGCAAAGAAGATTGTTCTCATATCCAAAAATATGTCGCACAGCAGGACGTTACCTATAAACCCGGTGTTGATGTAAATGGGAACCCGGTGGCCCCGGCAGACTTACAGGACAACCGACTGGTTCTGCCCGAAAATATCGTCATTGATCTAAATCTGCCGCTTTCCGATTTACTGACTAATCCACCAGCGGGTCTTGAAAATGCTGAGGCATATATCGGAACGCTGAAATACAATCTGCTTTCTGGACGCCTGACATTTAATGGTCAGGAACTGGCAGATCCGGCGATCCATGCCATTGCGGAAGAATGCAGAAAACAATATAGCAAGCCGTAAGCGAACCTATGTGCGCCTTATGCCTTGCAATCTTGCGAAATCCCTATAAAAGTTAGAAAAAACGGCACCGGAACCGGGTCCGTTGAAATTCGGTATTCCATATTTGAGCACGAGGACCCAATGCGTCTTTCCCACTATTTTATGCCAACGTTGAAAGAAGATCCAAAAGAAGCACAAATCGTTTCTCATCGGTTGATGCTTCGGGCTGGAATGATCCAACAATCATCCGCGGGAATCTATTCATGGCTGCCACTGGGGCATAAGGTTCTAAAAAATATCGAAAAAATTGTTCGCGAAGAGCAAAATAAAGCAGGTGCTCTGGAAATTCTGATGCCAACAATCCAACCGGCAGACTTGTGGCAGGAGTCGGGTCGGTATGACGACTACGGCAAGGAAATGCTGCGTATCACTGACCGTCATGATCGTTCAATGCTGTATGGCCCGACAAATGAAGAGCAGGTGACAGACATTTTCCGCTCCAACGTGAAAAGCTATAAGGATTTGCCGCTTAACCTCTATCATATCCAGTGGAAATTCAGAGATGAAGTCCGCCCGCGGTTTGGGGTGATGCGCGGTCGCGAATTTTTGATGAAGGACGCTTATTCGTTCGATCTGGACTATGAAACATCAAAGATCGCTTACAATCGTATGTTCGTGGCCTATCTGAAGACTTACGCGCGGCTTGGTTTGCAAGCCATTCCACTGCGTGCAGACACAGGACCAATTGGCGGCGATCTATCCCACGAATTTATCGTCCTTGCAGAAACCGGCGAAAGCGAAGTCTTCTATCACAAGGACATTCTGACACTGGCGACACCTGAAGAGAAAGACCACAGTCCCGAGGAATTACAGGAGATTGTGGATAACTGGACTTCTTATTATGCCGCCGCTGATGATATGCATGACCCGAAGACCTGCACGGTTTCCGAGGGTGACCTTGTTACCCGGCGGGGGATCGAAGTGGGACATATTTTCCATTTTGGAGAAAAATATTCAGCAGCTATGGGCGCGACTGTAGCCGGTCCTGATGGAAAAGATGTCACGGTTTCAATGGGGTCCTACGGTATCGGGGTTTCTCGATTGGTGGGAGGCATTATTGAGGCATGTCACGACGAGAACGGTATTGTCTGGCCTGAAGAAGTTGCCCCCTTTAAAGTTGGCCTGATCAACCTTAAGTCTGGTGACGAGGCGTGTGATGCTGCGTGTGATGCTTTTTACGAGAAGTTGACCGCAGCAGGTGTTGAGGTTCTGTATGATGACACTTCAGACCGGGCAGGCGGAAAATTTGCCAAGATGGATCTGATCGGTCTTCCTTGGCAGGTAACAATTGGACCACGCGGACTAAAATCTGGTGTGTTTGAAGTAAAAAATCGCGCGACCGGGGAAAAAGTGGAATTAACCCCCGAAGATGCGCTGACCAAAATGGTGGGCTGATAGACCGTGTTTTCCCGATTTGAATGGACGATGGCGCTTCGGTATTTGCGGGCGCGCAGGCAAGAGGGTTTTATCTCTGTTATTGCCCTATTTTCATTTCTCGGGATTGGATTGGGCGTTGCCACGCTGATCATCGTCATGTCTGTCATGAACGGATTTCGGGCAGACCTGCTGGATAGAATTCTGGGAATGAACGGTCATTATGAAATCAAGGCCGCCGAAAATGGCGTATTGGTGGATTATGATCCGCTGGTTGCCCGTTTGGCGGCCCTGAAAGATATTGTGCGGGTTACACCCCTTATCCAGGGGCAGGTGATGGCCGCGGCTGGTAAAAACGCCAGTGGTGCGTTAGTGCGCGGTATGGCACCTGACCAACTGGATAAGCTGGAATTGCTGTCGAAGAATATCGTCTCGGGCTCCCTTGCAGGTTTTGCTGAGGATAAAGCCGTTATTATCGGGCATCGGTTTGCCCGCTCCCTCGGGGTTCGGGCGGGCGATAAGATCAAGCTTCTGTCGCCAAAAGGCAGTTCCACAGCCTTTGGCACCTTTCCCAGAGTGAAAACCTATACGGTCGCGGGTCTGTTCAATACGGGAATGTATGAATATGACAGCGGGTATGTGTTTATGTCCCTCTCGGCCGCTCAGAAATATTTCAAGCATGGCGAAGGGGTAACCTCCATTGAGGTTTTTGCAACCGATCCGGATCGGGCACTTGCCCTCAGATCAGATATTATTAATGCGGTCAATGTCCGCGCGTATATTTATGATTGGCAGCAGTCCCGGGCCAGTTTCTTTAACGCCCTGGAGGTTGAACGGAATGTCATGTTCCTGATTTTGACCCTGATCATCCTTGTCGCAGCGTTTAATATTATTTCAAGCCTGATTATGCTGGTGAAGGATAAAGGGAGGGATGTCGCCATTTTACGCACCATGGGGGCAACCCGCGGTATGATTATGCGTGTCTTTTTTATTGCTGGCGCGAGTGTCGGTGTTGTTGGCACTCTGTTCGGATTTCTGTTGGGGCTCGGCTTTTGCGCCAATATTGACCAAATCAAAAACCTGATTGAAGGATTGACCGGCGCCGAACTTTTTTCCGCCGAGATTTATTTCCTGTCAAACCTGCCTGCAAAAGTAGATCCGGCAGAGGTAACAACCGTGGTCATCATGGCGCTTGTCATATCTCTCGCAGCGACGATTTATCCGTCCTGGCGGGCTGCGCGGCTGGATCCGGTAGAGGCGCTTCGCTATGAGTAATTCTGTCTTGAAGCTGGAAAAAGTAGGTAGGACCTTCAAGCAGGGGCCTGAGACGCTTGAGATCCTTGATAATGTGGACCTGCAGATCAAGCCGGGTGAGATTGTCGCCTTGTTGGGGCAATCCGGTGCTGGCAAGTCGACGTTACTTCAAATTGCAGGACTACTTGAGCCTCCGACCAGTGGACGCGTGATAATCGCACAGACTGATTGTACAAAAGCATCCGATAAGCGCAGAACCGAAATGCGCCGGGATAAAATTGGGTTCGTCTATCAATTCCATCATCTTCTTCCGGAGTTTTCGGCGTTGGAAAATGTGATGATGCCAAATTTGATTGCAGGCATTTCCAGATCTGTATCCAAGCAGAAAGCAACTGCCCTGTTGACAAAAATGGGGTTGGAACATCGATTAAGCCATCGCCCAGCGAAGCTTTCCGGAGGGGAGCAGCAACGTGTTGCGATTGCACGCGCTTTAGCCAATGATCCCGCCTTGCTCCTTGCGGACGAACCTACGGGCAATCTGGATGAGCAGACTGCTGAGCTGGTTTTTGCTAACTTTATGGATCTTGTCCGTCAGCATAATGTTGCCGCGCTTGTCGCAACCCATAATCGGGATCTTGCTAAAAGAATGGACAGGATTGTCCAAGTTCGGGACCATATGCTGATCGAAGAGTAGTCTGGTAACGCCATTCGATAATTTTTCCGTACTGTTATTGGTTGCGACTTATCATAAGCATTATATTGCATGATATGTTTTGTCTTATAAAAACATTGTAAACAATTGAAAATAAAAGTTTTTATTTTCAATCACAGTATTTTTATGTTTAGTACCCTCTGATAATCTTGCATCACTTCTCCTGAAATGCATAATAATGCAGAAAAAGAAATCCTGCATATAAGCAGGGATAAAATTGGCCATTTAATGTAGGATTAAAAGCCAAAACTGGGAGGATGGAGAGTTGGGGCAAGTCAATGAAAATGCGGCCGCCTATTTTGTGGACAGGCATGCCAAGGGTGCTGCGGCTGAAAAGGTGGCGTTCACCGAAGCGGTTGATGGAGGACGTTCTTTAACCTATGCGGCGCTTGGTGAACAATCCGGTAAGATGACAGCGTTATTTGAGAAGTATCATATTCAGCCGGAAGATCGGGTTGTTATGTTAGTACATGACGTTGTCGAGTTTCCCGTTATTTTTTGGGGAAGCCTTAAGGCGGGCGTCATACCGGTTCCGGTCAATACCCTTCTTGCCGCGGATCTATATGCCCTTATTTTGGATGATAGTAAGGCTAAAAGTCTATTTGTATCTGAGGTGTTACTGGATGTTGTTAAGCCTGTGCTTAAAGATAGAAAATATCTGAAATCCGTTTTTGTCATTGGTGAGTCTCAGGAAGGGTTTTTGTCTTTCAATGATGAACTGGCGACGGTTCAGGAAAGGCCAACGACACAGGCGAGTGCAGATGAATGTGCGTTTTGGCTGTATTCCTCAGGATCAACCGGGCAGCCCAAGGGGGTTCGTCATGTACATGGCAGTCTTCAGGCCACGTCGGATACCTATGGCGCCCAAACCCTCAAGATTAACGTTGATGACGTGGTGTTCTCGGTTGCCAAGCTATTCTTTGCCTATGGTCTAGGGAACGGTATGACGTTCCCCATGTCCGTGGGGGCGACAACCGTCCTTTATCCAGGGCGGCCAACACCGGAAACGGTGTTTGATGTCATCAGGCGCTCAAATCCCACCGTGTTTTGCGGGGTGCCGACCCTTTATGCTGCGCTCGTCTCGGCGATGCCAGACAAGATGCCCAACGGAATGGAGCGCCTGCGGTGCTGTATTTCTGCTGGTGAGGCTTTGCCCGCTGAAATTGGCCGCAAGTGGAAGTCGGCCACCGGGGTTGATATTCTGGACGGTGTCGGATCAACCGAGATGTTGCATATTTTTCTCTCGAATGCCCCGGATGATGTAGTTTATGGGACATCCGGACGGGCGGTGCCGGGGTATCAGCTTAGACTGGTTGACGAAACCGGTGCCGAGGTTGGCGCCGGCGAGATTGGTGAACTTCTGGTAAACGGGCCGTCGGCTGCCGATGGATACTGGAACCAAAGGGACAAGACCCGGTCTACCTTTGAGGGCGTCTGGACCCGGACCGGCGACAAATATGAAAAGCAGGCGGATGGCCGTCTGGTTTATTGTGGGCGGACAGACGATATGTTCAAGGTCAGCGGGATCTGGGTGTCCCCGTTTGAGATCGAACAGGCTCTGGTTACCCATAAAGATGTTCTGGAAGCCGCTGTTGTTGCCGCTATGGATGAAAACGATCTGGAAAAGCCGAAAGCCTATGTCGTCTTAAAAGACGCTGTCAGTAAAGAGGGGTTGGAGGAACGACTGAAAGAGCATGTAAAAGAGGCTGTTGGCAAATGGAAGTACCCTCGCTGGATCGAGATTGTTGATGATCTTCCAAAGACAGCCACAGGTAAAGTGCAACGATTTAAGCTACGGTCTCAGTAAGTCCGGCCATGATCTGGCAAACCAAGAGTTCCCTTGTTTTTGAAGTGGACGGTGTGTCGTTAGAGGGGCGGTGTTTTGGTCCGCCGCCCGACGACGCACCAACGATCTTCCTGTTGCATGAGGGATTGGGCTGTGTTGACCTGTGGCGTGACTTTCCGCTTCGGCTGGTAAAAAGCCTCGGGTTTGGGGTTTTTGCCTATTCCCGGCAGGGTTATGGCCGGTCTGATCCAATTAGGCTGCCCCGCGCCCTTGATTATATGAATATCGAAGCTAAGGTGTCTTTGCCGAAAGTAATTTCCTTCGTTGGGGCGCGACGCTATGTGGTTATTGGGCATAGTGATGGTGCGTCTATAGCCGCAGCATATGCGGGGGAGTGTGCGGGACAGGGACTGGCGGGGATTGTTTTGATTGCTCCTCATTTCTTTGCAGAGGATATTAGCGTGAAGTCCATACGCCTGATAAAAGAGGCTTTCGAGCAGGGAGGGTTGAAAGACAGGCTTGCGAAATACCATTCAGATATTGATGGTGCGTTTTATGGATGGTGTGATGCCTGGCTTGATCCGGCGTTTTTGAATTGGCAGATCCTGTCGTCAGTGCGCACCATAGCCGTGCCGGCATTGATGATACAGGGGGCGCAGGACGAGTACGGCACCTGCCGGCAGGTAGAGGCATTTGAGAGAGAGTTGTCCGGCGATGGTACTGTTTTTATGCTACCCGATTGCGGGCATAGTCCGCATCTGGAAATGTCAGAAGATGTCGTGCATGCGATAAAGAATTTTATTCAAGATAACAGAATAGGTCTTTGAAAATAAATGACATTACTGGTTAAGGAAGCGCCCTATTCGGCGGCGGATATCCTGCCGCAAGGCCCAATGCACCGGCGTGTGGGAGATCGGGACTGTATTCACGCTGAGACGAAGCGGACCATTGAGCTTTTCATGGGTCGGGATGATCGGGTCTCGCTGAAGTCGCTGGAGAAGGTATCGCTGGGATGCGTGTTTTTTGAAGCGGGATACTATTGGGAAGCCCATGAAGTTTGGGAAGGGGTGTGGCTGGAATGTCTGCCAAACAGTGCCGAAAAATTTTTCTTGCAGGCGATGATACAGCTTACCAATGCAAAACTTAAAAAGGATTTGGGAAGGTTTGATGCGGCAGTGCGATTGGGAAAATTGTCCAGGGCGTTGCTGGAGCAGGCCTTTTCGGGAAAAGTTGAAAGCATATACCAGATAAGACTGGCGGATATCACGCCCTTTTTTGAAGGTTTTAAATCGAATAATGATATATAATGCACAATTCAATCATTGTTTTGTCAATTTTGAGAGAGAAATTTCTGGACAAGTGGCATTTTAGTGCATTATTATGCATAATGCTAAACGCTAGAGGAGAACAGTTGTGAGCAAGCGCATCGATTTTCAGGTAGACCCAACATCTTATCGCCATTGGCGGATCGAGTATGATGGCGAGATTGCCAGTCTCTTTATGGATGTTGATGAAAATGGGGGCCTGTTTGACGGTTACGAGCTTAAACTCAACTCCTATGATTTGGGGGTCGATATTGAACTTGCCGATATCGTCCAGCGGATGCGATTTGAACACCCGGAAGTCAAAACAGTGGTCCTTCAATCCGGCAAGGAAAAGGTCTTCTGTGCGGGTGCGAACATTCGTATGCTCGGTGGTGCTGAGCATGCCCATAAAGTGAATTTCTGTAAATTTACCAATGAGACACGCAACACTTTTGAAGCAGCAGGTGAAGAATCCGGGCAGCATTATATCAGCGCAATAAGAGGCGCCTGTGCCGGTGGTGGTTATGAACTTGCTCTGGCCTGTGACTATATCATGCTGACCGATGATGGCTCGTCCAATGTGGCTCTGCCAGAAGTTCCGTTACTGGCTGTCCTTCCGGGAACGGGCGGCCTTACGCGTGTCACAGATAAACGTAAAGTTCGCCGCGACCTGGCTGATGTATTCTGTTCCCTCGAAGAAGGTGTCAGGGGAAAGCGTGCGTTAAAGTGGAATTTGGTAGATGAGGTGCTCGCCAACTCCAAATTTGATGAAACGGTAAAAGAACGGGCCTTGGCATTTGCCGAGAAATCAAATCGGGCTCCTGCGGAAAAGGGGATTGCCTTGACACCTTTGACGCGCGAAATCGAAGATAATGGCAATCTTGTTTATTCAACGGTTGAAGTGGAAATCGACCGTGATGCAGGAACGGCCACAATCAATATTACTGGTCCAAAATCGACGGTCCCTCAATCAATGGATGAGTTGTTGGATCAGGGTGCGGACGCTTGGATTTTACGCTGCGCCCGTGAATTGGATGACGCGATCCTGCAATTGCGGCTCAACGAGCTTGAAATCGGCGTTCTTTTATTCTCCACGCAAGGGGACCCCGAACAGGTTGCAGCCCATGAAAAACTGGTTCTGGACAATCAGGACCATTGGTTGGCCAAGGAAATCTCTCTTTATTGGAAACGGGTTTTAAAACGCATTGATTTAACATCCCGGTCTTTGGTCGCCTTGGTGGAACCGGGGTCCTGTTACGCGGGGATGCTGGCTGAGATACTGTTTTCTGTCGATCGCAGCTATATGGCGGAAGGCGAGTTTGAGGGCGATAATCGTCCAATAGCAACCCTTTTGCTGACCGACGGGAATTTTGGTCCTTATCCAATGTCCAACGACCTGACACGATTACAGACCCGTTTTCTGGGAGATCCGGCACAGGTCTCAATGCTGGAGAAGATGAAAGGTCAATTGATCGACGCGGAGGATGCGGAAGAGCAAGGGCTTGTAACTTACTCGTTCGATGATATCGATTGGGAAGACGAAATCCGCATTTTCCTGGAAGAAAGAAGCAAGTTCTCGCCAGATGCAATGACCGGAATGGAAGCCAATCTTCGCTTTGCGGGCCCGGAAACCATGGAAACTCGAATTTTCGGACGCTTGACCGCGTGGCAAAACTGGATTTTCCAGCGGCCGAATGCGGTGGGCGAAAGTGGTGCGTTGCAGCGCTACGGGACCGGTGTTCGGGGTGAATATGATATGCGCCGCGTTTAAGGCAATATCCGAAAAAAAGATGTGTGGCAGCGCCACTTGATATAACTGACTAGGCTGAGGAACATGATATGGTTGATCTGATAAATGTGAGTTACGATACACAAATTCCCAACAATGTTGGGCTGTCGACGGATAAGCGTGTTCTAAAAGCCTTGGAACGCTGGCATCCGGGATATATCAACTGGTGGAAAGATCTTGGGCCGAGCGGCTTTCATGAAAGTCAGGTCTATCTAAGGACAGCGGTCAGTGTCGATCCGAAAGGCTGGGCAAAATTTGGGTATGTAAAGATGCCTGAATACCGGTGGGGCGTTCTCTTGTCGCCGCAAGTTGAAAATCGGACAATTCCGTGCGGCGAACATTACGGCGAGCCTGTCTGGCAGGAAGTGCCCGGTGAATATCGTTCCATGTTGCGTCGTCTGATCGTTATTCAGGGCGATACGGAACCAGCATCTGTCGAGCAACAGCGCTTTTTGGGGAAAACGGCCCCGTCGTTGTATGATATGCGGAACTTGTTTCAGGTGAATGTCGAAGAAGGACGTCATCTTTGGGCAATGGTGTATCTGCTGCAAAAGTATTTTGGCCGGGATGGCCGTGAAGAAGCCAACGAGTTATTGCGCCGGCAGTCCGGATCGGAAGAAGCCCCGCGGATGTTGGGGGCCTTCAACGAAGAAACACCGGATTGGCTGTCTTTTTTCATGTTTACCTATTTCACCGATCGGGATGGTAAAATGCAATTGGAAAGCCTGGCGCAATCAGGCTTTGATCCTTTGTCACGTTCCTGCCGCTTCATGCTGACAGAAGAAGCCCATCATATGTTTGTTGGTGAAACAGGCGTTGGCCGGGTCATTCAACGCACCTGTGATGCGATGAAAGAGGCGGGCATTGAAGATCCTTATGATATCGATGCGGTTCGTAATCTGGGAGTAATTGACCTTCCAACCATTCAGAAAAAGCTGAATTTTCATTATACGTTGTCTTTGGACCTGTTTGGTTCAGAGGTCTCCACAAACGCGGCAAATGCCTTCAACGCCGGTATTAAGGGGCGTTTTCAGGAAACCAAGATTGATGATGACCATCAGTTGAAAAACAGCACATATCCGGTAACTCGCTTGCAAAACGGGGTTATTACCCTGCAAGAGGTTCCGGCATTGTCAGCGATCAATATGCGTCTGCGGGATGATTATATCAAAGATGCAGCTGGAGGGGTGAAACGTTGGAATGCACTGATTGCCAAAACCGGTGTGCAGTTCGAAATGACCATTCCACATCAGGCATTTCATCGCCAGATCGGTGAATTTGCGTCTGTACGGACAACGCCTGCCGGTGATATTATTTCTCAGGCAGACTATGATGCCCGCCGGGATGAGTGGCTGCCCTCATCAGATGATGCGGCCTATATTCAATCCCTGATGAAGCCTTGCCTTGAGGCCGGGAAATATGCAGGCTGGATTGCACCGCCCCGTATTGGAATTGACAACAAGCCGGGCGACTTTGAATATGTACAGCTGCACGACTCGTAACAGATAGATAAAGTCGAGGACCGGGTCTCTCGGTCCTCAATGCATCTCTGAAATAGGGAATAGATCACCTTATGAGCACTCCTCAGAAGCAACATGTAATCGATCCTGAAATCTGCATTCGGTGTTACACATGCGAAGATGCATGCCCTGTTGATGCCATTACGCATAATGATGACAATGTGGTTGTTGATTTTACAAAATGTAATTTTTGTATGGATTGTATTGCGCCATGCCCAACCGGGTCTATTGATAACTGGCGGGTAGTGACAACCCCTTACAGTCTGGAAGATCAGTTTTCCTGGATGGAGTTGCCTGAACAGGAAGAAATCTCTGATAAGGATGGCGGCGGTAGTATCGAGGCGCTTGATCAGTCTATTGAAGCATTGCTGGCCGAAGCCCATGCCGGGGCAGGCGGTAAAGCCATTGCACCGTCAAGTGCATCGAAACCAACGGTGAACCTGTTCAATCTGGGAAATCCTGCAGAAGCAACAGTACAGGGAAACTTTCGCCTGACCAACGAACAGTCCGACAATGATGTGCGGCACATTATTCTGGATATGGGCGGACAAACCTTTCCTGTTCTTGAAGGTCAAAGTGTTGGAATTACGCCTCCCGGTACGGACGAAAATGGGATGCCATATTTACCGCGCCTTTATTCACTTTCCAGCCCCCGCGATGGCGAGCGACCAAACACAAATAATATCGCGCTGACCGTAAAGCGCGAAACAAACGGCGTCTGTTCCAACTATGTCTGTGACCTTAAGAAGGGCGATAAGGTTAAGGTTACCGGTCCTTTTGGCGCGACCTTCCTGATGCCGAATGACCCTCAGGCGAACTTACTGATGATTTGCACGGGAACAGGGTCAGCCCCGTTCAGAGCATTTACAATGCGTCGCCAGCGTATCGCACCAGAAAGTAATGCAAATCTGGTTCTGTTTTTCGGGGCTCGAACTCCGGACGCGCTCCCTTATTTTGGTCCATTGAAAAAAGTGCCCGATCGTTTCCTTCATAAAGAACTGGTATTCTCCCGCGAGGAAGGTCATGACAAGGAATATGTGCAGGACAGAATGATCAAAAAAGCGGATTTGATCAGCCGCCTGATCAGTTCGCCCCATACCTATATTTATGTGTGCGGCCTGAAAGACATGGAAGAGGGGGTCGAAGAGGCCTTTGAAACCATTGCAAGCAGTGCTGGCCTTAACTGGCAGGATATTCGAAATGAGTTGCGGGAAAATGGCCGTTACCATCTGGAAACATATTGAGGATTAAATGGTCACACTTCCTTTTATTCATTCGGTACGGGTTGGCTGGGGAGATTGTGACCCCGCGAAGATAGCCTATACCGGCAGGCTTCCATGTTTTGCACTAGAGGCTATCGACGCCTGGTGGCAAGAGCATGTGGGGCAGGATTGGTATTGTTTAAATCTGGACCGAAATGTTGGAACTCCTTTTGTTCATTTGAGTCTTGATTTTGTTTCTCCTGTTACGCCTCGATTTGCACTGGAATGTGAAGTGAGGCTTCGCAAAGTTGGCGAGAGCTCGGTTACCTTTCAGGTCATCGGGCGTCAGGACGGGATTGACTGTTTCACCGGGACATTTGTCAATGTATTCGTCGAGGCGGATAGTTTCAAAAAGCAATCGGCTCCTCCGGATATTCGGTCGCTTATTGAACCATTGATGATTGAGTAATGACCTCTGTAATACTGCGTGTTATATGTTGAAGCCATTGAAATATAGTGTTTTTCGCGTGTTATGAACGATTTGGTGTACAGCCTATGGAAAATGAAATTGCGTCTTTTGGTGGTAAAACACTCACAAGAGAGAAAGAGACTTCCTCTTTTGAAAACGATTTGGCGGCCCCCTTTATGGAGATGGTGGGGCAGCGGGTTCGTGAGGCGCGATCTCGGAAAAATATTTCCCGGAAGGCCCTGTCCGATATTTCGGGTGTGTCGCAACGCTATCTTGCGCAGCTGGAGACCGGATCTGGGAATATTTCCATTGTTTTGTTGAGGCGGGTGGCCGATGCCCTTGATTATAAAATCGAATGGCTTGTTGGCGAAGAAGATCCTTACCATTCAGAAATTATTCCCATTCTGTCACTTTTGCAGCAGTCGACGAAAGAACAGCGAAATCGCGTGCTGGAAATACTTGATCCCGACCACCCCGCCATAAAACGGTCGCGGCGAATTGCTTTCATTGGATTGCGCGGGGCTGGAAAATCCACTCTGGGACGGATGTCCGCGGAAGAAATTGGCGTGCCTTTTCTGGAGCTGAACGAGGAAATTGAACAAGCTAGTGGTATGCCGGTAAATGAGGTGATTGCCTTATATGGACAGGAGGGGTACCGAAGGCTTGAAAAACAATCCGTGGAAAGGATTGCTGCCACACATGATTCTATCGTTCTTGCTGTGGCGGGCGGTATTGTGTCGGAACCGGAAACCTTCAATTATCTTCTACGTCACTATCACACAATTTGGCTCAAGGCCGATCCTGATGATCATATGTCACGGGTTCGGGGGCAAGGGGACGAGCGACCCATGGCGGGTAATCCGGAAGCGATGGATGAATTGAAAAGTATCCTGATGAGCCGTGAGGCATTGTATGCGCGGGCGGAGATGACCGTAAATACGTCAGGACGGGATGTGGGGCAGGCACTGAGTGATATTTTGTCTGTCATGCGGGAATGTGGCCTGATCGAAATATAGGGGCGCGGTCTAAGGCATTGATAAATATCAGTTTAGGCACCCTTTATTTGAGGGTGTTTTTTTTAGTTTGACAAAAGAACAAAACAAGAACAAAATAGCCTCCATAAGAACAATGGAGATGAAAATGTCGAACTTTAATTGGATGAAAAACGGTTTTGAATGTCTCGTTTTCGGGGGTGCTTTGGCGACCATGGTTTTTTGGGCCGAAATTGTTCACAGCTTTACAGGATGAAGTTTGATTGGTTGCGGCTTGGGGATCCAGCCACCGCAACTTATCCACAAGAATTTATCAAAACGGAGGGTGTCAAGGACTGATCTTTTAAAAGGGATGTGTGATAATGGGACGTATAAAGTCACTGATGGAGAATGTTTCCTTGTCCCATGCCGGTTTTGTCCATTTGCGGGTTCACACCGCGTACTCCCTGTCCGAAGGGGCGATACCGGTCAAAAGACTGTTAGGGCTGTGTCAGGATTTTAAAATGCCTGCGGTCGCATTGACAGATACTAATAATTTGTTTGGTAGTCTGGAAATGTCACTGTCTTTTCCCTCTGGCGGCGTCCAGCCAATTATGGGGTGTCAGGTCTCCGTGACCAGCACCGGACCGCTTGACCGAAATGGTCGGAAACCGGATCCGGATCCCATGGTTTTTTTGGCTCAGAATGAGGCTGGGTATTACAATCTTTTAAAATTGACCTCTCATGCCTTTCTTGAAACCGAGGCGGGCGATACGGCGCAGGTCAGTCTTGAGTATCTGGAAAGTTGTTCTGAAGGATTGATCTGCTTGACCGGCGGCGCAGAAGGCCCCATTGGAAAGCTGATTGAGAACGAGCAGATGGAGGATGCTGAAACGTATCTGCTTCGGTTGAAAACGATCTTCCCTGGCCGCCTTTATATGGAAATTCAACGTCATGACCTGGATTTGGAGAAACTGACCGAGCCGTTTATGCTGGATCTGGCTTACGAGCACGATATTCCCTTGGTTGCGACCAATGAATGTTTTTTTCCGAAAAAGGAAATGTATGACGCGCATGATGCCCTATTATGTATCGCCAATGGTACCTATGTCGGGGATCTTGAGAGGAAAAGACGGACACCCGAACATTACTTCAAGTCTGCGGATGAAATGCAGGCTCTGTTCAGTGATTTACCCGAGGCCATCCAAAACACGCTGGTGATTGCAAAACGCTGCGCGGTGTTGTCGCCTGCGCGGGATCCCATCCTGCCCGCCTTTTCTTCCTCTGAGGGTCGGGATGAGGCCGGGGCTCTGGAAGCATTGGCCCGTCAGGGCTTGCAAAAGCGTCTGGAAGAAGAAGTGTTTACCGCGGACATGGACGAGGATGTCAAGGCAGCCAAGCACAAGGAATATTTCGACCGGTTGGAATATGAAACCGGTGTGATCAACCAGATGGGATTTCCCGGATACTTCCTGATCGTTTCGGATTTTATTCAGTGGTCGAAAGAAAATGATATTCCAGTCGGGCCGGGGCGTGGATCAGGCGCGGGCTCGGTGGTTGCGTGGGCCTTGACTATTACAGACCTTGATCCGTTGCGTTTTGGTTTGCTGTTCGAGCGGTTTTTGAACCCGGAGCGGGTGAGCATGCCCGACTTTGATATCGATTTCTGTCAGGATAAACGCGAGCGTGTGATCCGGTATGTTCAGGACAAATACGGACATGATCAAGTCGCTCAGATCATCACATTCGGTAAGTTGCAGGCCAAGGCGGCCATTCGTGATGTGGGCCGTGTTTTGCAGATGCCTTATGGTCAGGTTGACAGGATCAGTAAGCTGATACCGTCTAATCCGGCCAACCCTATGAGCCTTCAGGAGGCACTGGATACTGAATATCCATTACGCGAGGCCCGGGATACGGATGCGGATGTTGCTCGACTGATTGAAATTGCGCTGCAGCTTGAAGGTCTGTATCGGCATGCCTCAACCCATGCGGCGGGCGTGGTGATCGGGGACCGGGAGCTGGATAAACTGGTACCACTATATCGCGATCCGCGATCTGATATGCCGGTTACACAATATTCCATGAAATATGTGGAAACGGCAGGACTGGTAAAGTTCGACTTCTTGGGGTTGAAAACCCTGACTGTCTTGGACCGGGCCAAGGATCTTCTGGCAAAACGGAATATTCCAATTGATTTTGCCAAGATCCCGCTTGATGACCCTAAAACGTTTGAGTTGTTGTCCAGTGGCGACACGGTTGGCGTTTTCCAGCTTGAGAGTTCGGGCATGCGGGATATGCTTCGAAAAATGCGACCCGATGCGTTTGAGGATATTATCGCGATTGTGGCCTTGTATCGTCCGGGTCCCATGGAAAATATTCCGACCTATATTCGCTGTAAACATGGTCTTGAAGAGCCGAATTTGCTGCATGATAAACTGAAGCATATTCTGGAAGAAACCTATGGCGTGATTATTTATCAGGAACAGGTGATGGAAATTGCCAAGGTTCTTGCGGGATACAGCCTTGGTGAAGCGGATCTGCTGCGCCGTGCCATGGGCAAAAAAATTAAAGAAGAAATGGACAAACAGCGGGAGCGTTTCTGTGATGGGGCGGTCGAGCAGGGGGTCAAGGCGAAAGATGCCAGCCACATTTTTGACCTTGTGGCAAAATTTGCGAGTTATGGTTTCAATAAATCCCATGCGGCGGCCTATGCATTGGTGTCGTATCACACGGCTTATCTGAAGGCGAATTACCCAGTCGAATTCATGGCGGCGTCCATGAGTCTGGACTTGAATAATACAGATAAACTGAACATATTCCGGCAAGATCTGGATAGAATGAAAATCCCGGTTTACCCTCCTTGTCTCAATCATTCAGAGGTGGAATTTTCTGTCGAATTCAAGGGCGACGAGGGCGCAGTACGGTATGCCTTGTCAGCGGTTAAGAATGTTGGTCGTGAAGCAATGGCAGGCATCGTCAAGGAACGCTATGAAAATGGACCCTTCAAGGACCTGTTCGATTTCGCGTCCCGGATCAACCCTAAGCATATGAATAAACGTCAGGCGGAAAACCTGACCCGGGCAGGTGCGTTTGATGCCCTGCATGCGGACAGGGCACAGGTTTTTGCCTCGTTGGAATTGCTTTTACGATATGCGCAGCAAGCAGAGGAAGAGCGGGGCAGCGGACAGGTTAATCTTTTTGGAGGGTCCGACACGGTGGCAGAGGTAACGCCGAGTTTGGCAAAAGCGTCCCGTTGGACATCCATGGAAAGCCTTAAGCACGAATTTGATGCAATTGGCTTCTATTTGTCGGGTCACCCTCTCGATGCTTATGCGAAAACACTTGAAAAAGCAGGGGTTCGCAGCAGCGCCACATATCTGGAATCGCTTGGGGCATCGGAAACGGCGGCGCGTCTTGCCGGGACTGTTATGGGAAAGCGCCAGTTGAGAACGAAAAAAGGAAAAGCACTCGCCTTTGTTCAACTGTCAGATTCTTCAGGGGCCTTTGAGGTCACAATGTTCGAAGAGGTGCTGTTTCAGTGCCGCGAGATTCTGGAGGTTGGTAGTTCTCTTGTCATTAACGTCCTTGGTAATGTCGACAACGAACAACCCCGACTGACAGCGCAAGGAGTTCAACGGCTTGAGACAGTCGCAGCCCAGACAGGCGACGGGGTCAAGATCTTTATCGATGATGATGGTCCGTTGAAGCAAGTCTCGGATATTCTTCAGAATGGTGGCGTCGGTCGGGGCCGGGTGGCCTTTATTCTGACCCTTGAGGGCGATTCAAAAGAGGTCGAGCTGGATTTGGCTAGAACCTACAATATCTCTCCAGAAATACGCCAGGCGATCAAATATGTTCCCGGTGTTGTAGATGTTCACGATATTTAACAGAAAAGCTCACTTTTCACTTGCATCTTTGGAATTAGGGCTATAGACACCGCCTTGTAAATTCACACGTGAGTTCGGTAGTTACTGTGTTGGTAACGACCATCCGGTGTTCAGAATGTTTCTGGACCAAGGCTCACGGAGGTTCAACCGGAAAAGGAGTATGCATTATGCAGCCGCAACAGCCTCTCTTCAGTATGCAGCAGCTTTTAGAAGCTGGTGTTCACTTTGGTCACCAAGCCCGTCGTTGGAACCCAAAAATGGGTCCGTACATCTTCGGCAAAAGAAATAACATCCACATTATCGATCTACAGCAGACAGTTCCTATGCTGGACCAGGCCCTCGCGGCGGTTCGCAAAGTTGTCGCTGGTAACGGTCGTGTCCTTTTTGTTGGCACAAAACGTCAGGCATCTGAAGTTGTTGCTGAAAGTGCCAAGCAGTGCGCACAGTTCTATGTGAACCATCGCTGGCTCGGCGGAATGCTGACAAACTGGAAAACAGTTTCTGAGTCAATCAAACGTCTTCGCACTGTTGAAGAGCGTCTTTCTTCAGACGAAATGGGTCTGACCAAGAAAGAAATCCTGAAAATGACACGCGAGCGTGACAAACTGGAACTGGCTCTTGGTGGTATTAAAGACATGGGCGGTCTTCCAAGCATCATCGTCGTGATTGATACAAACAAAGAAGAGCTGGCTGTTAAAGAAGCAAACAAACTGGGCATTCCGGTTGTTGGTATTCTTGATAGTAACTCAAACCCAGATGGTATTGACTATCCGGTTCCTGGTAATGACGATGCCTTGCGCGCCATCAACCTTTATTGTGATCTGTTCAAGCAGGCCGTTATCGACGGTATTTCTGAAGGAATGGAACTGAAGGGTGAAGATCTCGGCGAAGCACTCGAAGCTCCAGTAGAAGAGCTTCCAGTTGCAGACGCACCTGCTGAAGCAGCCGAAGCACCAGCTGAACAACCAGCGGCTTCTGAATAATTTGACGATTGTCACATGCTCGCAATGGGCATGTGACAGTTTAAATCAATCACATTTATTGAAATGAGGATCGGTTATGGCTGAAATTACAGCTGCAAAAGTTAAAGAACTTCGCGAAAAATCTGGCGCCGGCATGATGGATTGCAAAAAAGCGCTGACCGAAACCGCAGGTGATCTTGACGCTGCGATTGACTGGTTGCGTACAAAAGGCCTGGCGACAGCGTCTAAAAAATCTGGTCGTGTCGCCGCTGAAGGATTGGTTGCCGTTTCAACTTCCGGAACGTCTGGTGCGATCGTTGAAGTGAACGCAGAAACAGACTTCGTTGGTCGGAATGAAGATTTCCAGAAACTGGTAATGGGCATCGCAGATGTTGCATCTACACAGTCTGGCGATCTGGACGCAATTAAAGCGGCAACTTTCCCGGGATCGGACGAAACTGTTGAAGCGACCCTGACAAACGCAATTGCAACAATCGGCGAAAACATGAACCTGCGCCGCGCAGTGAGCGTGTCTGTCGAAAATGGTGTCGTTGCATCATATGTTCACAACGCAACAGCCCCTGGTCTTGGTAAGATCGGTATTCTTGTTGCTTTGGAAAGTGAAGGCGATGCGGCCAAACTGGAAGAGTTTGGTAAGCAGATTGCAATGCATGTTGCAGCAACAAACCCTGAAGCAGTTTCTGTTGACGAGTTGGACCCAGCATCAGTAGAGCGTGAACGGACAGTTCTTTCCGATCAGGCACGCGAATCTGGTAAGCCAGAAGAAATTATCGCCAAGATGGTCGAAGGCCGTTTGAACAAATTCTATCAGGAAGTTGTTCTGCTGAAACAGACGTTCGTCGTTGACGGTGAAAATTCTGTCGAAAAAGCTGTTGAGCTTAAAGGCAAGGAACTTGGATCCTCCATCAAGATCGCAAGCGTCATCCGCTACGCGGTTGGTGAAGGTATCGAAAAAGAAGAATCTGATTTTGCTGCTGAGGTTGCTGCTGCAGTTAGCGGCTAAGCGCAAAACCACTCTAAAGAACATGGCGGTCTCGGGAACGAGGCCGCCATATTTTTATGGGATGACAGGATTACTTTCAATATTTCGCCGATCCTGTATGCTGTCTTCCCGAAATTCAATTCAGATCAACTGTTAGAAATCGGGGTTAAAATGCCAAGTGAACCGCAATATAAACGGGTTCTTCTTAAATGTTCCGGTGAGGCTCTTCTTGGAAATCAGCAATATGGTATCGATGTGGAAACTGCCACACGTATTGCACAGGATATCCGTGAAGCCCATGATTTAGGGGTGGAGGTTTGCGTTGTTGTTGGCGGCGGAAATATTTTTCGCGGGGTCTCCGGGACCGCTCAAGGCATGGATCAGGCAAATGCCGATTATATGGGGATGATGGCAACCGTCATGAACGCCCTTGCCTTGCAGCATGCCATTGAAAAAGAAGGTATGGAAAGCAGGGTTCTTTCAGCGATTCCGATGTCCGCGGTTTGTGAGCCATACATTCGACGCCGGGCAGAACGTCATCTGGAACGCGGACGGATTGTGATTTTTGCAGCCGGAACAGGCAATCCATTTTTCACAACTGATACCGCTGCGGCGTTGCGGGCGGCAGAAATGAAATGTGATGCGCTGCTTAAGGGCACGAATGTTGATGGGGTCTATGATAAAGATCCGCGCACTTCGCCAGACGCAAAACGGTTTGATACGCTCAGTCATCTTGATGTAATTGCCAACGATCTCAAGGTCATGGATGCGGCGGCAATATCACTGGCACGGGAAAACAATATTCCAATTCTCGTATTTTCTATTCAGGAAACCGGGTCATTTGCTAGAGTATTGAAAAAAGACGGATGCTTTACGGAAGTTTCTTGATAATAATGCCGTCACAGCGATTTGTTGAATTAAGATAGCATGTTAGAAATATCTATTAATTTAGGGAGAGAGTAATGGCTGGGCCAGAAATGAAGGACCTGGAAAAACGGATGAAGGGGGCGTTAGAGTCTCTAAAAACGGAATTTGGTGGTCTGAGAACCGGTCGGGCGCATATCAGTTTGCTCGAGCCTGTAACGGTTGAATCCTATGGTGCAGAGATGCCTTTGAACCAGGTTGGAACAGTAAGCACTCCGGAAGCACGGATGCTGGCCGTTCAGGTTTGGGACAAGGGAAATGTCGGCGCCGTTGAAAAAGGCATTCGCAATGCCGGTCTTGGTCTGAACCCTGTCGTAGATGGTTTAACAGTGCGCGTTCCTATTCCGGAACTTACTGAAGAACGTCGTGTTGAACTGACGAAAGTTGCCAGTGGATACGCTGAGCAGGCAAAAGTTGCTATCCGCAATGTGCGTCGTCACGGGAACGATGCCGCCAAAGCGGCTGAAAAAGACGGTGACTACTCCAAGGATGATGTGAAAAAGGCTGAAGAAGACATTCAAAAGCTGACGGACACATATGTAAAAAATGTGGACGATATGCTGTCAGAAAAACAACAGGAAATCATGCAGGTTTGATTGATGGAGATTGCGCAATCTAGTCAATCCATATCTGAAGTTCCGACCCACATTGCCATCATTATGGATGGCAATGGACGGTGGGCTACCCGTCGTTCAATGAGCCGGTTAAAGGGGCATGAACAAGGGGCAAAAGCTGTTCGTGAAGCTGTCAAGGGATGCCGTGAATTGGGCGTGCCCTATCTGACACTCTTTGCTTTTTCTTCAGAAAACTGGAACCGTCCGGAAGAAGAAGTGAACCATCTCATGGGGCTGTTTAAATTCTTTATCAAAAGAGAATTGAAAGAGCTTAAGAATAATGGGGTTAGGGTAAATTTTATTGGAAACCTGAAACGGCTTCCCCAGGATATTCAAGACCTGGCCAATGTTGCGTTGGAAGAAACCAGGGATAATCGGGGACTGGTTCTCACGATAGCGTTAAGCTATGGGGCGCAAGCAGAGATAATATCTGCGGTTCAGAGCCTGGCTGAAAAAGTAAAGGCTGGAGAATTGCAGCCTGAAGAAATAACAGAGCACCTGTTCTCCAAGAGCTTGGATACCGGTGATATTCCGGATCCAGACTTGATCATCAGAACCAGCGGCGAAAAAAGACTGAGCAACTTCCTGCTTTGGCAATCAGCCTACGCTGAGTTGGTGTTTCAGGACGTTCTTTGGCCTGATTTCACGAAACGGCATCTTGAAGATGCAATTGACGACTATTTTGGTCGTAATCGTCGGTTTGGAGCGATTAGTGGCTAAATCCTATTCATCGTTACAATTGCGGGTGATGTCAGCGCTTGTACTCGCCCCAATCGCAATCGCTGCTGTTTATTTTGGAGAATTGTATTTCACTGTTTTCATGACCGTTGCCGGCTTGGCAATGATCTATGAATGGTG
Organism: Sneathiella aquimaris; assembly: GCF_026409565.1. NCBI lineage: Bacteria > Pseudomonadati > Pseudomonadota > Alphaproteobacteria > Sneathiellales > Sneathiellaceae > Sneathiella > Sneathiella aquimaris. The sequence goes on along the minus strand of NZ_CP112881.1, from coordinate 2,216,632 downwards.
CAAAACATCTTTTAAAAACAATGGGTATCTGTATGGCGCGCTGATCGGTGTATCGCTATTGGTATCTATTTACTTGCAAAGTGAGAAAAACCTCTTAACCGCTTTGTATCCTTTGTATATTTCTGCATCCATAATCCTCGTTGTTGGTCTCTTTTCAAAGCGGGACAATGAATGGCTGGGCGGTTTTCTGGGACCGTTATATATCGGTATTCCTGTCCTTTGTTTTTTGCAGTTACGGACATTGGACCCGGATGGGCTTGGCCTGACAATTTTGTTGTTTGCGATTGTTTGGGCCACTGACACCGGGGCATATTTTGCGGGCCGCAGGATTGGCGGTCCGAAGATTGCTGTGTCCATCAGCCCGAATAAAACATGGGCAGGCTTGATCGGTGGAATGATCAGCGCGGCGATCGTCGCAGGTGTTTCAACCCTCTATATCGATTTTTCCGGATTTCCGGTTTGGCTGGTTGCTTTGCTCGGAGCGGCGTTTGCTGTTTTGGCGCAAATTGGCGATTTCTTTGAATCCGGCTGGAAACGATATTTTGGGATAAAAGATGCTAGCAACATGATTCCAGGCCATGGCGGCGTACTCGATCGGTTGGACGGTGTGTTATTTGTCGCGCCCGCCCTATATTCTATGGCGATGGTAGTAAGGATGTAACATGGAATTTGCAGCAAGGATTGCAGAACGGGCTGCTTTGAAAAATCCGGCGACAAAGCGCATTACTATTTTGGGCTCTACTGGATCCATCGGTGTCAGTACTTTAAAGTTGATCAGGGAGGCGTCAGAGGATTTTGACGTCGAATGCCTGACAGCACACAACAATGTTTCTCTCCTGGCGCAGCAGGCTATTGAATTTTCGGCGAAACGCGCCGTTATCGGGAATGCATCCCTTTATGACACTTTAAAGCAGGCCCTTTCGGGAACCGGTATCCAGGCAGAGGCCGGGGAAGAGGCCTTGATTGATGCTGCAGGAACGCCTGTGGACTGGGTAATGTCCGCGATTGTCGGGGCGGCCGGGCTGGCACCAACATTGGCTGCTGTTAAAACAGGCGCGACCATTGCGCTTGCCAATAAAGAGTCGCTGGTCTGTGGCGGTGATCTGGTTCTTGATAACGTAAAAAAATGTGGGGCGACCTTACTGCCCGTTGATAGTGAACATAATGCCATTTTTCAGGTATTTGACACCCATCAGACTGAGATGGTTGAACGATTGATCCTGACGGCGTCCGGGGGGCCTTTTCTGAACCTGACACGCGCTGACATGCGGGATGTCAGCCGAGAGCAGGCCCTTGCGCATCCCAATTGGGATATGGGCGCAAAAATCTCCATTGATTCTGCGACAATGATGAATAAAGGCCTGGAGTTGATTGAAGCCTATCATCTGTTTCCGGTGGAAAAAGACCAGATTGATATTTTGGTTCACCCCCAGTCGGTGGTGCACAGTCTTGTTGAATATCGAGATGGATCGACATTGGCCCAATTGGGTTCTCCGGATATGAGAACACCGATTTCTTATGCGCTTGGCTGGCCAAACCGGCACGCCTTTAAAGCTCAGAAACTCGAGCTTGGAAAAATAGGAACACTGACATTTATGGATCCGGATTTTGAACGGTTTCCGGCCCTTCGACTGGCTAAATCCGCATTGAAGACTGGAAAATCAGCACCGGCGGTCCTAAATGCAGCAAATGAAATCGCGGTAGACGCTTTCCTGAAGGGGCGAATTGGATTTCTGGAAATCTCTGAAACTGTTGAAGAGGTTTTGAATAAGATTGATTTTGTCACTTTTAACGAAATCGCAGACATATTCGAAGAAAATCGCAGAGTGAGAGCCTATACTCAGACTGCACTTGAACAAAGAAGCTGACCCCAGGTCAGGTGATGGAGCCCTAATGGATTTAATATCTGAATACTGGATTTACTTTCCCGCCTTTGTCGCGGTGATTACAATTCTGGTTTTTGTTCACGAATACGGACATTATAAAATTGCACGTTTATGCGGTGTGAAAGTGGACGTTTTTTCCATTGGTTTCGGCAAAGAACTGTTCGGCTGGTATGATAAAAATGGATGTCGCTGGCGTATTAGTGCCATCCCATTCGGTGGATATGTCAAATTTTTTGGGGATGCAGGGGTAGCCAGTAACGCGGAAACTGGTCTTGATGCACTTTCAGAAGAAGATAAATCGGTTTCTTTTCATCATAAAAAATTGTGGCAACGGGCCGCAGTGGTCGCCGCCGGTCCTGCGGCGAACTATTTGTTTGCTATTGTCGCCCTGACAATTCTGTTTTTGACACTGGGCCAGGCCCATACGCCGCCGATTGCAACGAAAGTGATCGACGATAGTGCGGCGATGAGTGCGGGGATCGAGCCTGGCGATCGTATTCTGTCGGTAAACGGCGATGAAATTGATAGTTTTGAGCAGTTGCGCCAAAAGGTTGTTGTCGGCCTGAACGAGCCGTTGAACATGAAAATTGACCGGGGTGGTGAAATTGTTTTTCTCGATATCACTCCAAAAATTGTTGAGCATGTAGATGCCGATGGCAATGTTCAAAAAATCGGTCAGTTGGGCATTCGGTCGGAAAAACGCGAATTCCGGCAGCACGGTCTTTTCAGTGCGATGAGCAGCGCGGTCGACCAGACCTGGTTTGTGACCACGGCAACCCTTAAAGGGGCAGGCCAGATGATCACAGGTGCCCGGGATACCAAAGAGCTAAGCGGCCCGATCGGTATTTTGAAGATGTCTGGGGATGCTGCAAAAAGAGGGTCCAGCCTCTCGGATAATTTGCTGTCCCTGTTTAATTTCATGATCTTTGTTTCCATCAGTCTGGGCCTGATTAACCTGTTTCCAATTCCCATGTTGGATGGCGGCCATTTATTGTTTTATGTCATTGAAGCCATTAAAGGAAAACCGCTTGGCGAAAAATACATGGAATTTGGTTTCCGTATTGGACTAACGCTCGTTCTGATGCTAATGATATTCGCAACGTGGAATGATCTGAATAAATACCTGTTTAAGGACTCGCTGGATTTCTTGACCGGGTTGTTTTCTTAACGTCGGTTATTTCAAATCCTGTTAAAACGGAATCCGCTGGGGGGTGGAAATTTGCGAGTATTGATTTTCGTCTGTGCGCTAACTTTAGCAGCCATTGGTACTCCCGTATCAGGGCAAAATCAGGCAATCGCGCAAACTGCGAATAGCATTTCTGAAATACGTGTGGAAGGCAACCGTCGTATCGAAGCGTCGACCGTTCAGTCATACTTATTGTTCTCTGTCGGGTCTCCGTATAACCGCTCACGCGTCGACAAGTCATTGAAGGCCCTGTTTAATACGGGGCTTTTTGCCGATGTAACGATCCGCCGGGACGGGTCCGCTATTGTCGTAAATGTTGTCGAGAACCCGATCATCAACCGCCTCGCCTTTGAAGGTAATCGCCGTATTAATGATGATGTCCTGAATTCTGAAATTCAGCTGCGTCCCCGGGTTGTTTATACACGCGCGCGTGTTCAAAACGATGTTCAGCGGATTATAACAGTATACCGCCGCAGTGGCCGATTTGCTGCCGTTGTTGAACCAAAAGTGATCCAGCTGGAACAAAACCGTGTTGATCTGGTTTTCGAGATCAATGAGGGCGAACAGACCGGCATTAAGAAAATCAGGTTTGTTGGTAACAAGATTTTCCCGGATAAACGCCTGTTGAGTCAGATTTCAACAGACGAAACCCGGTGGTATAATTTTCTTTCCAGCAGCGATACGTATGATCCGGACCGTTTGACCTTCGATCGGGAACTTTTGCGTAAATACTATCTCAGCAAGGGGTATGCCGATTTCCGGGTTGTGTCCGCAATTGCCGAATTGACACCAGATCGTGATGGTTTCTTCATTACATTTGCTCTTGATGAAGGGCAGCAATATGCGTTCGGCAAGATCGATGTGGAAAGCGAAATCAAGGATCTGCAGCCAGAGGCGATCCGCGCCCTGCTGACGACCTTTGAAGGCGAGACGTATGATGCGGATGCAATCGAAGAAAGCATTCAGGCGATCACCTTCGAACTGGGTAAATTGGGATACGCCTTTGTCAATGTACGTCCTAAAGTTGATCGTGATCCTGAAAACCTGAAAATTGCTGTGAATTACCAGATTAAGAAAGGCCCGCGGGTTTATGTGGAGCGGATCAACATCACTGGTAATGTTCGTACACTCGACCACGTTATTCGCCGCGAGTTTAAACTGGCCGAAGGCGATGCGTTCAATACCGCTCTTTTACGTCGGTCACGGGCGCGTATCCGCGGACTGAACTTCTTCCAGAAGGTGGAAGTCACGCAGGATGAAGGAAGCTCACCCGACAAAACGATCATCAATGTTGATGTACAGGAAAAATCAACTGGTGAGCTAAGTATTGGTGCAGGCTTCTCGACAACAGATTCTGTTTCTGGTGATCTGACGATCCGCGAGCGCAACCTGTTGGGACGTGGTCAGGATCTGAAGTTCAAGATTTCACTGGGTGCGGAAAACCAGAATATCGATCTGGGCTTTACAGAACCTTATTTCATGGGCCGGGATTTACGGGCAGGCTTCGATATTTTCAATGTTCGTAAAGACTTGCAGGATGAAAGTGGCTACGACTTGGACCGTCTGGGTTTCCGTTTGCGTACCGGTTTCAGGATCAAGGAAAATATCACGGCATCCGTAAACTATTCTTTGATTAACGAGAAAATCGACAACGTACAATCAGATGCTTCAACCGTTATTCAGAAATCTGAAGGCGAGTTTCTGACGTCTTCAATTGGCTATAACCTGAACTTCAACTATCTGGACGACACTATTTTACCGACGGAAGGTAACCAATATACCTTTGGGCAAAATTATTCCGGTCTGGGCGGTGATGTATATTCGATTGCGACAGAAGCAAGCTATATGCACTTCTTCCCGTTGTATGAAAAAGATGTCGTGTTAAGTGTCGGGGGTGACGTTGGTTATATCTTTGGTTTGGGCGAAGATGTCATCCTTGCTCAGCGGTTTAATATTGGCGGCCGGTCTTTCCGCGGTTTTGCTAAATCAGGTATCGGTCCTCGGGATCGGGTAACCGGTGACTCTCTGGGCGGAAATGCCTATATTGTGGGTAAAGCTGAAGTTCGTTTCCCAATGGGCTTTCCTGAAGAGTTTGGATTGCTGGGTCGGACCTTCATTCATGCCGGAACATTGGCGCAGATTGACGACAATGATCCGAATATTCTTGATGAAGCTTCACTTAGGGCCTCAGCTGGTTTTGGTGTAAACTGGACGTCACCATTTGGTCCGTTGCAGGTGAATGTGTCTTATCCGTTCCTGAAAGAAGATTTCGATGATGATGAAATCTTCCAACTTGAATTTGGAACCAGATTCTAAAATGAACTTTTTTTATATGTTTAACAAACTGGGTTTTGCGATCTTACTGGGCTTATTCTGCGTAACATCTGTTGCGCAAGCTCAGGATGCACAGAATATTGCTGTTCTGGATCTGGGGGCTGTTTTGTCGAAGTCCAAAGCCATGAAGGACGCCGATATGAAAATCTCGGCGATGGAGAAAAACTTCAAGGCCAAAAACGAAATCGCACAAAACAAACTTCGTGAAGAAGAGCAGCAAATTGCTCAGCAGCGGGCTATTCTGGCGCCGGATGTATTTGTGAAAAAACGGGATGCGTTTCGCAAAAAAGCGGCAGACTTTAATCGCAACGCTCGCCTCAAGTTGAGGCAGTTTGCCTTAACGCGTTCCGATACGGTCAAAAAGATCGAAAAAACGATGGAGCCCATCGTATCCAAGATTGCCAAATCAGTTGGGGCAACCATGATCGTTGAAAAGAAACAAATCCTGTTTGGTGAAACCAAATTGGAAATCACGGATTTGGTTGTTGCGGATCTAAACGCAAAGTTACCATCTGTTTCTGTAAAACTCGTACCACTGCCTGCTCAATAATGGCTGATAAACGCTTTTTCCAAAACAAGGGTCCATATACCCTGAAACATCTGGCTGAGATAAGCGATGCACGCATCGAAGGCCCTGATCCTGAACTGGTAATTTCCGATGTTGGGGCACTGGACAGTGCTGGTGCTGACATGGTTAGTTTTTTCAGCAATCCGAAATATCTGGATGCCTTTAAAAACTCCAAAGCATCGGCATGTGTTGTGCCTGAATCTGCGGTAAAACATGCGCCAGAAGGTATGACATTACTGGTCTCCAAAGACAGCTACAAGTCGTTTGCAAAAATATCCGGGCATTTCTATCCACCGGAAGAGGGGGATGGTTCTATTCATTCCTCAGCGATTATCGATGAAACAGCAATTCTTGGGAAAAACCTGACGATTGGGGCTGGGGCAGTTGTCGAAGCCGGGGCCAAAATCGGGGATAATACAATAATTGGGCCGCAATGCTTCGTTGGTAAAAATGTCATTATTGGAGAAGGGTGCCGACTGTCCGTTCAGGTATCGGTTCGTTACTGTCATATGGGCGACAATGTAACGTTATATGCAGGCTCGCGCATTGGTGAAGATGGTTTTGGCTTTGCGCCGGATCCGGTCAAGCATGTGAAAATTCCGCAATTGGGCCGGGTTATTATCGGCTCTAACGTGGAAATCGGGGCTAATACCTGTGTCGATCGGGGCGCCGGGCCTGATACCATCATTGGCGACAACTGCTGGATTGATAACCTTATTCAGATTGGTCACAATGTAAAAATGGGGACGGGCGTGATTATTGCGGCCCAAACTGGCATTTCCGGAAGTTCGACCGTCGAAGATTACGTTCTTTTAGGCGGTCAGGTCGGCGTGACGGGGCATCTTACAATCGGGTCTGGTGCGCAGGTCAGTGCAATGTCCGGAGTGATTTCAGACATTCCAAAAGGACAGGTCTATGCAGGGTTTCCAGCAAGACCGATCAAAGAGTTTTTTAGAAGTGTAGCGACACTGAGAAAGTTGATGAAGAATAGAGGAAGCAGCAAATGAGCGACGAAACTGAAAATACAGTTCTTGAAGCGATCGATATTATTGAAATCATGAAAATGATCCCACATCGCTACCCTTTGCTGCTGGTTGATCGTGTTAAGGACATCAATCCCGGCGAAAGCGCAACGGGCATCAAGAATGTCACGATGAACGAACCTCAGTTCCAGGGCCATTTCCCAAATCGGCCGATTATGCCAGGTGTTATGATTGTTGAAGCCATGGCGCAAACCGCGGGCGTTCTCGTTATCAAATCACTGGATGCGGCAAATGCAGGCAAGCATGTGTTGTTCATGTCTATTGACAACGCCCGGTTCCGGGCACCGGTAACACCGGGGGACGTCATGCATATTAAAGTCTCGAAAAAACAGCAGCGCGGGCCAGTCTGGAAATTCACTGGTATTGTCGAGGTTGAAGGCAAGAAAGTTGCTGAAGCTGATTTTGCAGCGATGATTACAGATTAAGCTGTTTCTGGGCTGCCAAGAAACGCGTTGAAACAAAGCTTGATTTGAGACTTTGTCTGCAACTTGATAGCAAAGAGTTTATTTTAATAGAAGTGTTGGGTCCTGATGGGTAACATTCATAAGACGGCGGTTATTGAAGACGGTGCACGTGTTCACGAAACTGCCGAAGTCGGTCCTTTTTGCGTGATCGAAAATGGTGTCTCCATTGGGGAAGGAACCGTTCTTAAATCCCATGTGGCAGTGGCCGGAAAAACGACCATTGGAAAGGGCTGTACGGTTTTTCCTTTTGCATCCATCGGTCATGTTCCGCAAGACCTGAAGTTCCATGGTGAACAAAGCGAGGTTATTATCGGGAATAACACGGTTATTCGCGAACATGTGACCATAAACCCGGGAACAGAAGGGGGCGGATCGCTTACCAAAGTGGGCGATAACGGGCTGATTATGATCGGTGCTCATATTGCGCATGATTGTCTTGTAGGGGACAATGTTATTCTGGTGAATAATGCGACCCTTGGCGGTCATGTTATTGTTGAGGATTTTGCAATCATTGGCGGCTTGTCGGCGGTTCACCAATTTGTTCGAATTGGTGCCCATGCCATGATTGGCGGTGCATCCGGCGTTGAAACCGATATTATTCCTTTCGGATCTGCTACAGGAAACAGAGCGGTATTATCTGGTCTTAATCTTACCGGTATGAAACGCCGTAATTTTTCCCGTGAAGAAATTCATGCGTTGAGAAATGCTTATAAAAAATTGTTTGCAGAAGAAGAGGGCACGTTTAAAGACCGCACTGCCCTTATTGCATCAGAATATCCAGAGTCAGTCGTTGTAAAAACTGTTTTGGACTTCATTAATGGAGACTCCAAACGTGGCTTTTGCCAACCATAATTCTGCAATAGATGAAGGTCGTGTCGGCATTATTGCCGGTCAGGGCGACCTTCCCCTGACGCTGGCAGAGACGTTAAAAAATCGTGGGGAAATGCCGTTCCTTCTGTTAGTGAAGGGTGAAGCCGACCCTGAAAAATATACAGATTATCCCCACGAAATCATTCCCATCACTAAAATTGGTAAGTTTCTGAAAGCCCTTAAACGGGAAGAATGCCGCCGTGTGACAATGGTCGGGCCAGTGGCACGCCCTGATTTCAAGAACCTTTTTCCTGATTTTGAAGGTTTAAAGCTGCTGGGGCGGATTACGTCTGCGGTCAGTAAAGGGGATGATGGTTTGATGAGGGCCATTACAGCCTTTGTTGAAGAAAAAGGGTTTAAAATCGTTGGGGCGCATGAAATTGCGCAGGAGCTCTTATCGACCCAAGGAACCCTTGGCGCAAATCACCCCAATGAAGGGGACCTTAAGGATATCAACAAAGGAATTGCCGTAATACAGGCTCTGGGCGAGTTTGATATCGGTCAGGCGGTTATTGTCCGGGACGAGTATGTGTTGGGGATTGAAGCGGCTGAAGGTACTGAAAACCTGATTAAACGCTGTGCAACGCATAAATTTGAATATCCTGCGGGGGTTCTGGTCAAGTTATCCAAGCCTGGACAGGATCTGCGGGCTGATATGCCGACTGTGGGGCCGGACACGGTGCGTCAGGCAATCAACGCTAACTTGCGGGGAATTGCAATTGAAGCGGAAGCCAGTCAGATTGTTGATCGCGATGAAACAATCCGCCTTGCTGATGAGGCAGGCCTATTCCTTTTGGGTACCGTTGTCCCGCGCTAGGGGCGGACATGGATGCATATGATGAAACCTGTTACTGACCCCCTGAAGATCTTTTTAGTGGCTGGCGAGCCTTCTGGTGACGCCTTGGCCAGTAAGTTGATGGCTGGTTTGAAACAGATCTGCGATCGGCCGATTTCATTTGTTGGCGTTGGCGGCCCCTTGATGAAAGAAGAGGGCCTTGATAGCCTGTTTCCGATGGAAGAATTGACGGTGATGGGCGTTGCAGAGGTTTTGCCCAAAATCCCGGCCCTTCTGAAGCGGATAAAACAAACATCAGATGCCGCCATTAATTGCAAGCCGGATATGTTCGTGACGATCGACGCACCTGATTTCAGCTTCAGGGTTGCCCGTAAAGTCCGTCACGCACGATTTCCAAAGATCCATTATGTGGCGCCATCCGTTTGGGCATGGCGTTCCGGCCGGGCCAAAAAAATTGCCCCGCTATATGATCACCTTTTGACAATCCTGCCGTTTGAACCAGCCTATTTTGAAAAAGTTGGATTACCGGCAACTTTTATTGGTCATTCAGTTATTGAAACGGGGGCTGCAAGTGGAAATGCTGAAGCCTTTAGAACGAAACATGGATTTACATCAGATCAGCCTTTGCTGATGCTTTTACCGGGGAGTCGTCGGACCGAAGTCGTAAAACATCTGCCAATCTTTAAAGAAACGCTGGATCTTGTGAAATCGGAGGTTCCCGAATTTACCTTGGTTGTTCCGGTTATCGGAAAAACCACAGATATCGTAGAGAACGCGTTGAATGAATGGCCGTTTTCGAGTGTGGTCATCGACAGCAGCGAAAAATATGATGCTATGGCGGCGAGTAATATTGCCTTGGCGGCATCGGGAACGGTTGGTCTGGAACTAGCGTTAGCATCCTTGCCATGCGTTATTGCCTATAAGATGCATCCCGTGACGGCGTGGATTGCCAGACGTCTGATCAAGCTGCCCTATGTCAATCTTGTGAATATTCTGGAAGATAAGGAAGTTGTGCCGGAACATATTCTGGAAAACTGCTTGCCAGAAATTTTAGCGCCGTCGCTTATTCGGCTCTTTATGGACAAAGAGGCACGTCAGAAACAGGTGGATGGTTATGCATCTGCTGTTAAGGCATTGGGGGTTGGGGAAAAAGCGCCGGGCATAAGGGCGGCCGAGGTTGTTCTAGCGACAATCGCGTCAGGACATAAACCAGATAAGACCAAAGAATAGAACGGCCACAACAGGACCCGCAAAAAACAGTCCTTTTTTAAACCGGTATCCCCACGAAGGCCTGTTATCATTTGCTGCTTTTAGAATAAGCTTCCGCCCACGGGAGGAACTGCCTTCGGCCAAGGCCGAAGGCATATTTTTTCTCACATTGGGTTGAGAAGCCCGCATGGTTCAGCGTTTCTCAACAGGAACGAATGGACGTTCTCCTGGACCAGTATACAACTGGCGAGGACGACCGATTTTCTGTCCCGGATCTTCCATCATTTCGTTCCATTGTGCGACCCAGCCAACCGTCCGGGCGAGTGCAAACAGAACCGTAAACATGCTGGTTGGGAAGCCCAAAGCTTTTAGAATGATGCCAGAGTAGAAATCCACATTCGGGAAGAGTTTCTTCTCGATGAAATATTCGTCCTCAAGGGCAATTCTTTCAAGCTCCATTGCCAGTTTAAGCATAGGCTCATCCTTGATACCAAGTTCTTCAAGAACTTCGTAACAGGTTTCCTGCATGACTTTTGCGCGCGGATCGTAGTTTTTATAAACCCGGTGACCAAAGCCCATCAGACGGAAAGGATCGTTTTTGTCTTTTGCTTTTGCAATAAACTCTTGAACACGATCTACGCTGCCAATTTCTTCCAGCATTGTCAGAACGGCTTCGTTTGCGCCGCCATGGGCAGGACCCCAAAGGCAGGCAATACCAGCTGCAATACAGGCAAATGGGTTGGCGCCTGATGAACCGGCCAGACGCACTGTAGAGGTAGATGCATTCTGTTCGTGATCCGCATGAAGGATGAAGATACGATCCATCGCCCGGGCCACTGTTGGAGACAGTTTATACTTTTCAGCAGGCACGCTGAAGGTCATATGCAGGAAGTTTTCTGCGTAAGACAATTCGTTGTCAGGATAGATAAAGGGCTGACCAACAGAATATTTGTACGCCATGGCCGCAATGGTTGGCATTTTAGCAATCAACCGGTAGCTGGCAATCATACGCTGCTTCGGATCGTTAATATCGGTGCTATCATGATAAAAAGCAGAAAGGGCACCAACAACGCCAACCATAATAGACATCGGGTGAGCATCGCGGCGGAAGCCTTTGAAGAACTGGGTCAGTTGTTCATGAAGCATCGTGTGATAAGTGATGTCATGCGTAAATTTGGCTTTTTCTTCGGCTGTTGGCAATTCACCTTTCAACAGAAGAAAGCAAACTTCCATAAAGTCACTTTTCGAAGCCAGTTCTTCAATTTTATATCCGCGGTGCATCAATACGCCTTGGTCACCATCGATATAGGTGATGGCAGAATCGCAAGAGGCAGTCGATGTAAATCCAGGATCATATGTGAAATGACCTGTCGCACCATATAATTTGCGAACATCAATAACATCCGGGCCAACTGTGCCACTAATTAAAGGAAGGCTTAGTGGTTCGCCGCTTTTGTCTTCAAGATTTACGGAGCCAGTAACTTCAGAGCCACTCATATAATTTTTCCTTTTTATTCAGCCAGCTTATTCTGGCGTCAGGTTTGTTCAGTTTCTTTCGAAACTGATTCCACATCTCAGCGTTTTTTTTGAAACGGCTGATATTCCGAATGGCGAAAATCAGATTTTCGCCGCGTCCCGAATTCGCCCGAGAGCTTCTTCTTTTCCGAGTATCTCCAGAACGTCAAAAATGCCTGGTGACACCGTTGTACCTGTAAGCGCAGCCCTTAGCGGTTGCGCGATTTTACCAAGTTTTAGGTCTTCAGCTTCTGCGCTTTCGCGGACAATTGCTTCGATTGCATCTTTATCCCAGTTGGATAGTGCTTCCAGCTTTTCAGCCAGACGATTTAACACACCGCTACTATCTGCCGTTATTAGTTTCGACGCCTTTTCATCCAGAGACAACGGGCGTTGGGATATTAAGAAATGCGAACTGTCTGCGAGGGATATTACTGATTTTGCCCGTTCTTTCAAGCCGTTCATGGCTTTTTCTATCATTGAGCGTTGATGATCGGTTACAGAAAGCCCGGTTTTCTCTTCCAAAAGAGGTAAAATAAGGTCTGTCAGGTAACCATCATCGGCCTGTCGAATATACGTACCGTTCAGGTTTTCAAGCTTATCAAAATCAAATCTGGACGCGGATTTTCCGATATTTTCCAGATTAAACCATTCAATAGCCTGTTCCGTTGAGATGATTTCGTCGTCTCCATGTGACCAACCCAGACGAAGCAGATAATTCCGCATTGCCTCGGGAAGATACCCCATATCTCGATAGGCTTCCACGCCAAGAGCACCATGCCGTTTGGAGAGCTTTGCCCCATCCGGTCCATGAATAAGCGGAATATGAGCCATTCTGGGCGCGGCCCAATTCAAAGCATCATATAACTGCAACTGGCGGGCAGCGTTGGTTAAGTGATCGTCGCCTCGAATGATATCCGTCACACCCATATCATGGTCATCCACGATAACAGAAAGCATGTAGGTCGGTGTTCCATCTGCCCGAAGCAGGATCAGGTCATCAAGTTGCGCATTGGCGATCGTAACCGTTCCCTGAACGGCATCCTCAATGACGGTGTTGCCTTCATTCGGGGATTTAAAGCGGACCACAGGATCAACGCCTGCAGGGGATTCTGATGAATCCCGATCCCGCCAACGGCCATCATAGCCAGGTGCGCGGCCTTCAGCCCGGGCTGTTTCGCGCATCTCTGCTAATTCTTCTTTTGAGGCATAGCAATAATAGGCATTGCCACTTTCCAGTAATTGTTTTGCAACTTCTGCATGACGTTCGCGGCGGGCAAACTGGTAATAAGGTTCACCATCCCAGTCCAGCCCCATCCATTTCATGCCTTTGAGAATAGCATCAATGGCTTCGTCCGTAGACCGCTCCCGATCCGTGTCTTCAATCCGCAAAACGAACTTACCGCCATGATGACGGGCATATAGCCAATTAAACAAGGCTGTACGGGCACCTCCAATATGAAGAAAACCCGTAGGAGAGGGCGCAAATCTGGTAACAACGGTCATGGCAATTTACTTTGCATTAAATTCAATTATAGGTTTAGTATCTAAACTATCCCCATTTCTGGGGCATTTTTACTATTTGTACTCCAAATGAGCAAGCCCGTGTTGGATTAGAGCTGTGAATGGTATGACGAGATCCCTTATTAATTGGCTGCTTGCTGGTTTCTTCTTGGACCGAAGTCGTTGGTTTCTTTGGGTTCCTGTGCTGTACGCGGTCGGAATAGGGGCTTATTATTCAGTTTTATGGCATCCCTCTTTATATTGGTGCGGATGGCCCTTTTTCCTAATTTCCCTGTTATTTTTTCGATTTGTCCGACAACGGGAAGGTCTTTTGATCCCTGTTTTGTCTCTGGCAATTGTCACTGCGGGATTTTCTGGGGCAATTCTTCGTACTGAATGGGTTGCGGCCCCGATCCTTCAAAAGAAGTCCATTAGTATGGTTACGGGGATCGTTGTTCAAAAATCGGCGGGTCAAAAGTCAGTTCGATTAACCATCGCGCAACCTGAATTCGAATTGGCTTCGATCTCTGACTTGAAAAAAATACGGGTTTCAACCCGTTCGGATGTTCGGTCCCTACATCCAGGGGACAAAATATCGGTTAAAGCCGTTTTGTTACCGCCCCCCCCACCAGCCTATCCCGGCGGCTATGATTTTCAGCGCGACAGTTATTACAAGCAAATCGGTGCAGTCGGCTACACGATCAGTCGTCCGGAGATCCTGACCCGTGACGCTGTCACTCTTTGGGCGCGGATTTCCTCCATGTCCGCTTTGCTGCGCGATAAGATCAATCGTTACATATTGGAGAACAGCACGGAAACGTCAGCGGGTTTCATCATGGCGATCATGACGGGCGATCGAAGTCATATGCCTAAAAGCCAACTGGAAGAAATGCGAAATTCCGGGCTCGCCCATCTACTGGCCATCTCGGGGCTGCATATGGGTATGATCGGCGGTATAATTTTCTTTGCCGTCCGTTTGGTTTTCAGTGCCCTTCCAACCCTTGCGCTGAACCATCCGATCAAGAAGTGGGCCGCAATGGTGGCGTTGTTCGGTATTTGCTTCTATCTCACGGTAAGCGGCATGAGTATCTCGGCCGTACGGGCTTTTTTGATGATCTCAATGGTCTTTGTGGCCATCTGTTTTGACCGAACGGCTCTATCACTCAGGAACCTCGCACTTGCGGCCCTGTTGATTTTAGTTTTTCTGCCAGAAACCTTGTTGAGCGCAAGCTTTCAAATGTCCTTTGCTGCCGTTTTTTGTCTGATAGCCGGGTATGAACGGTGGGGGCATCTGCTTATCTTGAAAAGCAATCAAAGGGGAGTTTTGAGACGCTTCACCTATTATTTTCTGGGCATTTTTCTCACGTCGCTGATCGCGTCTTTTGCGACGGCGCCCTTTGCCATTTTTCATTTTGGGCAATTTTCTGTGATTGGTGTTGCCGTCAATCTGATTGCCGTTCCCATTATGGGCTTTTGGGTGATGCCAATGATCCTGATTGCTTTTTGCCTCATGCCCTTTGGCGTGGCGGCGGTACCCTTGGAACTCGCAGGGGACGGGATATCGATGATCCTATTTATTGCGCATTACGCTTCGGGATTTACAGCATCCGTCCTGAAGGTTGGTGTGCTTCCCTTATCCGGCCTTGTTGTGCTGATCCTTGCGTTCCTTTGGTTTTTCAATTGGCGGCATTCTGTGCGATTTCTGGCATTAGGGGCAGCCCCTTTCATACTTGCCTTGGTTCTCTTTGCCGAAAGGCCAGCCATTCTCTTTTCTCAATCCGGCGCCCTGTTTGCCATTAATGACCAGAAGTATGGCACGGCAGCGTCAACCTTTCGCTCTGAACGGTTCGAGCGTAAAAGATGGACCCAGCTATTGGGTATTCACGAATTTGAACGTTTGACCAATTGGAAAACGCCTCTTTTTCGCTGTGACGGGACGGGGTGTGTTTACTTGAAAAATACAAAAGTAATCACGTTTTTAAACAACGCGCATACTATTAAAACTGATTGTGACAGGGCCGATATCATAATCAGTCGGGTTCCCGTACCAAAAGGCTGCCGGAACCCGACTAAAATTGTGGATAAATTCTCACTTTGGCGCGAAGGCGGTCATGCCCTCTACCTGGATGAAAAGGGGAACGCCCGCCTGGAAACGGTCAATTCCCTCCGTGGGGATCGTCCATGGGTGCCGTTGGTATATCGGAAATGGCTTGATGCAAACCACTAGTATTTGCGGAATAATCCCACTAATTGACCTTGAACCTTAACGCGATCCGGGCCAAAAATCCGGGTTTCATAATCTGGATTGGCGGCTTCCAGCGCAACGGTATTGCCTTTGCGCCGCAGCCGTTTCAAGGTTGCTTCCTGATCGTCAATAAGCGCAACCACGATAGATCCGTTTTCAGCAATTTTACTTTCGCGAATGATAACGGTGTCCCCATCATGGATGCCGGCATCAATCATTGAATCGCCGGCAACCTCAAGACAGTAGTGCACGCCGGACGCCAGCATCCCATTGGGCACGTCCACAAAACTGGTTGGATCGGCCAATGCTTCAATCGCCGTACCAGCGGCAATCCGACCATAAAGGGGGAGGGAGGCCATGCCATTGTCCGAAGACCCGGGCGGAGATGCGGAAGTGCTATCCGACCCACTTCCGATTTGCGGTTTATGCCCGAAATTTGCCTGCACCACATTAAATTCAGAGGCAGGAGAGATTCTGGATGTTCGTTTGGAAATCCCAACGGGAAGAACCGCATCGGGAAGTTTTAATATTTCAAGAGCCCGGGCTCTATGCGGCAAACGCCGAATGAACCCTCTCTCCGTCAAGCCGGTGATCAAACGGTGGATGCCGGATTTCGACTTGAGGTCCAACGCTTCCTTCATTTCATCAAATGACGGACAAACGCCTTTCTGTTCCAGATACGTGTGGATATACATCAAAAGTTCGTGCTGTTTCTTTGTTAACATGCCGCCCCATCAGAAAGAACAAAACAAAAACATTAACTTTGTTCTACAAAAGTTCTCATTGTTCGTCAAGGGGGCATTTCATCAACAACGGGGATATCCCTCATCCAGTGGAATAATGCTGACCTGACTTCCTTTTTTCAACGCTGGCGCAAATGGCGCGCGTTTCAGGAAGCAATTGGCGGCGGATAAAGCAGACAAAAGCGAGCTGTCCTGATTGCTGAAAAGTTCAACCAATGGTAAGCCGTCTTTTTCCCCGATAATTTTGGCCCGCTGATAATCTTCCCGCTGATCATTTTCTTTAATGTCATGGGAAAGGATCGCGGGTGAGACAAGCGTTTTCCGGGGTGAACGTCCCGAAAGGGCATCGATCGCCGGATATAGAAAAATATAGCTGCATACAACACTGGAGACAGGGTTTCCCGGCATCCCCAGCATTGGCGTGCCGTTCAGATCACCAAACATCAGGGGTTTTCCCGGGCGCATGGCAATTCGCCAGAAATCGATGTTCAGTCCTTCTTTTCCCAGAACTGTTTGCACCAGATCATGATCGCCAACCGATGCGCCGCCCAGAGTTACCAGTAAGTCGGCGGATTTGGCACCTTCCGCCATATGTCGGAGGGATTGTTCATTGTCTTGTGCGATGCCAAGGTCGATAGGCATGCCACCGGCCATTTCGACCATAGCCGACACCAGAAGGGCGTTTGATGAAATGATTTGGTTCGGACCGACAGGTTCCCCGGGACGAACAAGTTCATCACCCGTGGATAAAAGGGCGATGACAGGTTTCCGCCGCACTGTTACCCAGGGAATATTCATCGCCGCCAATAGACCGATGTCCCGCGGCGTTAAAGTTTTGCCAGCGGAAAGCCCTTTTCCACCTTCTTTGAAATCGATACCGGCTTTTCGAATGAACCGGCCTTTTTCAGTGCCTTCTTCAATCGTGACCGAGTCGCCATCGCGGCTTGTATTTTCCTGAATGACAATTGTATCCGCGCCGTTTGGTACTGGACCACCGGTGAAGATGCGGACGGCTTGCCCAGATTGCAAGGTCGCATCATATGATCCCCCTGCAGGGGCTTCGCCGATAACGGTAAGCGTCACAGGGATCTTGGTTAAATCAGATATCTTGACCGCATAACCGTCCATCGCGGACATATCACTTGGCGGCTGTGTTCGTCGCGCCATAATGTCTTCTGCTAAAACCCTGCCCGATGCAGTATGCAGGCTTATGGTTTCGGTGGACACAGAGGAAAGGGCGGAGAGAATATTATTGCGGGCTTCTTCGACTGAAATCATGATGCTGTATAGGTTCCTGATTTACCGCCGCTTTTGGAGAGGAGTTTGGCCCCTGTGATTTCCATGCCTCGGTCGACGGCTTTACACATGTCGTAAATTGTCAAGCCTGCAACCGTTGCGGCTGTCAGTGCTTCCATTTCCACACCGGTACGGCCTTTGAGTTTACAAGTCGCCAGAATATCGATTGCCGATGCAGCCTCATCCAATTCAAACTCGACAGAGACATTGGTCAGCGCCAGCGGATGGCAGAGCGGGATTAGATCGGGTGTTTTTTTTGCCGCCATAATACCGGCTAAACGGGCAACGGCCAGTACATCCCCTTTTTTTGCCTTGCCATCCCGCACAAGAATAAAGGTTTCTGGTAACATTAGAACGCGGGCGGTTGCCGTTGCACTGCGTTCGGTGATGTCTTTGTTGCCCACATCCACCATATGGGCGGATCCTTTATCATCGAAATGTGTAAATCCGGCCATGAGAATTATCCGTTTCCAAGCAAGGTTCGAACGGCACCGGCCACATCATCCTGTCTCATCAGGCTTTCGCCTACCAGAAAACAGCCACATCCGGCTTTTTCCATCCGCTTAAGATCGTCCGTTGTATAAAGGCCGCTTTCACTGACAGGCAGGCAATTTTCAGGCAACTTTTGGGATAATAACTCAGTGGTTGCAATATCCACTTCCAACGTTTTCAGATTTCGATTGTTGATGCCGATCAACGGACTTTTCAGAACCGAGGTGCGTTCGAGTTCTTCTGCGTCATGCACTTCAATCAGGACATCCATGCCGTAGTGAAACGCCGCCGCCTCAAGCTCCTGAGCCTGTCCGTCGTCCAGCGCCGCCATGATCAACAAGATGCAATCAGCGCCCAACGCGCGGGCTTCAGTGACCTGATAGGGGTCAATCATGAAATCCTTGCGCAACGTCGGCAGGCTTACCGCGGATCGGGCAGCGACCAGATATTCATCAGCACCCTGAAAATATGGGATATCGGTTAAAACGGACATGCAGGTTGCCCCGCCTTCTTCATATGCCTTGGCAAGGGCTGGGGGATCGAAATCAGCACGTATGAGGCCCTTTGACGGGGAAGCTTTTTTTACTTCCGCAATCAAACCATAGCGGTTTTCTGCACGGGCGTTCCTTAACGCCTGGACAAATCCACGTGGACTGGACGCGTCTTTTACAGCGATTTCCAAATCGCTTAAGGATGTCTTTTTCTTGCAGTTTTCAACATGCTCAGCTTTATCACTGCAAATTTTTGCGAGAATACTCATAAAATCAGTTACTCAGGTTTGTAATGCGTTTCATTTCTTCAAAGGCATGGCGGGCTGCGCCACTGTCAATCGATTGGGCGGCAAGCGCGATGCCTTCTTTAAGGGTTTCGCATTTTTCGCCAATCAGGATGGCTGCGCCCGCATTCAGCAGCGTAACATCTCGGTAAGGCCCTTTGTCGCCGTTCAGCAGGGCCAGCAACGCCTTGGCATTTTCTTGCGGTGTGCCGCCTTTGATATCCTTCAGGCCAACGCGCGGAAGCCCAACCTCTTCAGGTGTAATTTCGAACTCAGTGATCGCACCGTCTTTTAGCTCAACCACCTGAGAAGGGCCGGTTGTTGTCAGCTCATCCAGACCATCAGCGCCATGCATGATCCACACGCGCTCTGATCCCAGTTCTTTCAGGGTTTCCGCCATGGGACGCATCCAGCGCGGGTCGTAAACTCCGGTCAGTTGACGTTTAACCGCCGCCGGATTGGACATGACACCCAACAGATTAAAAATTGTCCGTAATCCAAGTTCTACACGGGTCGGACCAACATGGCGCATGGCACCGTGATGACGGTAAGCAACCATAAAACCGATACCGGCTTCATGAACGGCCCGTTCAGTAAGAGCAAGGTCGCATTCTGTATTAATACCCAGTACAGCCTGAACATCAGCAGTTCCTGATCGTGAAGACGCGGCTTTATTGCCATGCTTGGCAACAGGAACACCTGCACCTGCCGTCACAAAAGCCGCGGCGGTTGAAATATTCAGGGTTCCATGGCCATCACCACCGGTCCCAACAACATCAACAGCGCCCTCCGGCGCCGTAATATAGTTGGCCTTTTCACGTAAAACGGTCACGCCGCCAATCAGTTCATCCACTGTTTCGCCGCGTAAATGCAGGCCCATCAGGAACGCTCCCATCTGGGAAGGGGTCGCATCGCCCGACAGGATTGTATTAAAAGCCAGTTTCGCTTCATCCACGCTTAGAGATTGGCCCGCACCGATTTGCGACAATAATCCTTTGAAGTCTTTGCTCACGCTCATTACGCAACTGCCTTTAACGTCTCGCCAGTCAATTCAAGGAAATTACGCAATAATTGATGACCATGTTCGGACGCAATACTTTCAGGATGAAACTGAACCCCGTGCAGTGGTTTTTCTTTGTGCTGCAATCCCATAATCACACCATCTTCTGTTCGTGCGGTTACGCTCAGGCAGTCAGGAACTGTATCTGGTGCCACTGTTAAGGAATGATATCGTGTCGCCACAAAGTTATCTGGAAGCCCTTTGAAAACACCAACATTTTCGTGTTGGATGGGGGATGTTTTTCCGTGCATCAGTTCATCGGCTCGTACGACCTTGCCGCCAAAGGCCTGACCAATTGACTGGTGGCCCAGACAAACACCTAACAACGGCATGTTTGTTGCCGCTGCGGTTTTCACCATATCCAGGCAGATGCCAGCTTTATCCGGTGTACACGGACCCGGGGACAGAACAATACCAGTTGGGTTCAACGCAAGAACGTCATCCACTGAAATGACATCATTTCGAAATACTTTTATGTCCGCCCCTAATTCGCCCATAAAATGAACGAGATTGTAGGTGAAGCTGTCATAGTTATCTATTAATACGATCATTTTTTTATCTTGCCGATGGTACGAGCAGAACAGTCTGAATTTAAAACAGAATGTATGAATTTGGGCTTCTAGTTTCCACTACTTTTGGCTCCCGTCAAGCACGCATTCAAGCAATTGGGGTTACATTTGATGAAAGACTGCGAAATAACCGAGAAAATTATGGTTTCCATTAACCATACCGTCTAAAACCATGTGGGTAGACGAAAAGGAATTGCCGACAGCTTATGAGCAAGAATAGAGATCCAAAAGAACCGATAGAAGAAAAGGGACCAATTGAGTCTCTGGTTGACTCTCCGTTGCGGTTACTCGTTTTCTGTGCCGCCTTGCTTATTTTCAGTCTGGCGGGCGGTATGCTTATTGGCAGTATAGTCAAAGAAAATCGGTCCTCGTCCGCGCGTAATTCCGTTCCTGTTATGTCGGTTGAAAAAGGAACGCCACAAACAGTGGATGACGCGCCCCTTGAAAGTGAAGAAACAATTCGCCCTCTTTCAAAGCCGGTGGATGCGTTATCCCATGATAACCCGTACACCGTTCCGCGGGATGAGTCTCTTCCGGGTGTGGCGGAAACCCTTGAAAAAGAGACGGTTATTGCTGCGTTGCCGCCAAGCGGGGCGCAGCAGATTGAAAAAGGACCGGCCTGGCAGCGATATGCCGCCAGATCTGGCGGCTCTGATCCCACAAAACCAACCATTGCCATTGTGATTGATGACGTCGGATTAAACCGGAAACGCATCAAAGAGCTGGTCGCATTGGATGAGGTGATCACTCTTTCATTTTTGCCATATGCGCCAAACTTGCAGGAAAGCGTGCAATTGACGCGATCCAAGGGGCATGAAGCAATGCTGCATTTACCCATGGAACCAACACGGGCGTCCGCTAATCCAGGCCCCAACGCATTGTTAAACAAGTTGTCCGCGCAGGAAATACGAGACCGGGTAATCCTCAACCTTGATAGTTTTGAGGGGTATGTGGGGGTGAACAATCATATGGGCAGTAAATTCACCGCCTATGAGCCCGGAATGCAAATTGTGATGGATGAACTTGCCAAGCGGGATCTGCTTTTTCTGGATAGTAAAACCACGTCAGCGTCGACCGGGTATCGTCTGGCCTTGGAAAAAAATGTGCCTGCCGCAATCCGGGACGTTTTCATCGATAATGTGATTAATGTTCCGGATATTTTAACGCAGTTGAAAAAAGTAGAAAAACTGGCAGCTAAAAATGGTCATGCCATTGCAATCGGTCATCCTCATGCCGAAACGATTTCCGCGTTGAAAATCTGGATGCCGCAAGCAGTGAGCGCGGGATACAATTTTTCGACTGTAAGTCATATCCTATCCTTCCAGAATAAGATCGCGACAAAAACCGAATAAGCCCGCAGGCGTCCTTGTTTGTGCATGGTTCGTCAAGGATTGGAACCTCGCCACCAAAAGACTAAGGGCAACGTTTGTTTTGCTGCCCTTTGATATGTCCCGGTCGATAGAGTTTAACGGTTTCCGCTGCCTTCGGATGCAAAGCGGATGGCTTCCTGTGTGGCTCTTACAAGGGCCTTTGCTTTATTGACGGTTTCTTGATATTCCGCTTCGGGGTCGCTGTCTGCAACGACACCGCCGCCCGCCTGAATATAGATTTTCCCATCTTTAACAACGGCCGTTCGAAGGGCAATACAGGTATCCATGGACCCGTTGGCGGAGAAATACCCAACAGCACCCGCATACACACCCCGTTTGGATTTTTCCAGCTCGTCAATGATTTCCATCGCCCGGACTTTCGGGGCACCGGACACTGTTCCTGCGGGAAAACCTGCCTTTAACGCATCTATTGCTGTCAGGCCGTCCTGAATGTCGCCTTCGACATTTGAGACAATGTGCATGACGTGGGAATAGTTTTCGATCACCATTTTTTCCGTCACCGACACGCTGCCAATGCGGGCAACCCGTCCGACGTCATTCCGGCCCAGATCAAGCAGCATTAAATGCTCAGCAAGCTCTTTGGGATCACTTAATAGATCTTCGGCGAGGGCCTTGTCTTCGGCAAAGGTCGCGCCTCTTGGGCGGGTGCCGGCGATGGGCCGAATAGTGACTTTTTCATCGCGAAGACGAACCAGAATCTCGGGGCTTGAACCAACGACAGAAAAATCACCAAAGTTCAGATAATACATAAACGGTGACGGATTGGTTCTGCGAAGCGCTCGGTAAAGCGAGAGTGACGGCAAATCAAAGGGCATTTCAAAGCGTTGGCTTGGCACAACCTGAAAGATATCACCGGCCCGAATATATTCTTTGGCCTTCTCCACCATTTGAAAATATTCGTCTTTTGTCGTGTTTGACACGGGCTCTGGCAAGTCTGCAATACTGGTGTCAGTAGACACGGTATGGGGCAGGCTGCGTGAGAAGTCATTGACCGCATCGGATAATCTTTCAGCGGCGTGATTATAAGCCGTTTGGGCAGATCGTCCATCCCCGTACCAGACTGGTGTCACAATCGTCACTACATCCAGAATACTATCGAAAATGGCCATCACAGTCGGCCGGATAAACATGCCATCCGGGACACCCAGTTCATTGGGGTTGCTATCTGGAATATCTTCCATCAGGCGGACTGTATCATAGGACATATAGCCGACCAGACCGGCAGCCATTGGCGGCAGATGTTCCGGCAGATCGATATGGCTTTCATCGATCAGTGCCTGCAGGCTATCCAATACAGGCAGATCACACGCCACAAAGGCTTCAGGATCAAAACGGGCGGTTCTGTTTATTCGGGCCTGCTTCCCATCGCATCGCCAAATTAAATCCGGTTTCATGCCAATGATGGAGTAACGGCCTCGAACGGCGCCCCCCTCCACAGATTCCAGAAGAAAAGAATTTGCTTTTCCTTCTGCGAGTTTCATCATGGCCGAGACGGGGGTCTCGAGATCAGCGACCAGTGTGGTCCACAAAATCTGAGAATTTCCGTCTTCAAATCCCGCACTAAAAGTTGAGAAAGCAGGCTGGATGGACATTGTCTAGATATAATCCTGAATGAGAGCTTCTTTAACAGAAACACCGATGGTTTTTTCCAAGTGAGATTGATATTGGCTTGAAATATCCTGCTGAATGCTTTGCTGAATTTGTTGTGTCAGCGCGGCAATACTTTCTTTGGAAGTGGATTTGTCCGCTGGAACAATTTCCTTCAGACCGAATACAACAAAGCCATTGCCTGCAGCGTTCGCTGCTGTCGCATATTCATTGTCAGATAAATCAAACAAACTTTTAACCGCATCCTGAGATAACGATTGGATAGGGGAGGCGCGATAGGTTGGCGGTGTCGTGCCCACCGTTTTGTTCAAAGAACCTGCCAATTTCTCCAGCGAGCTGCCGCCTTTGAGTTCCTCAAGAAGGGCATCCGCGCGTTTTTGATTTTCCGTGTGACGCCATCTGGCCTGCCAGGCTTCAGTGGCTTCCGTTTTGACTTCGGCCAATGGGCGCAACGCTGCGGCTTTAATTTCAACGACATCAACCGCAAAGTAAGTACCGTTGGTTGCCTCTGAAATATCGGTTTCATCGCCAACCTGTTTTGAGAAGGCTGTTGACAGGAACGCGGGAGCTGACGGTAGGTTCGGGACGGGTTGGCCGGCCTGATTTTTTCCGTCCTGTGAAATCCAGTCAGTGACGTTCAGCTTGATCCCAGCAGATTCAGCTGCTTCTGCGATTGACGCTCCGCCAGCAAATTCATCTTCCAATGCTGTTGCTTTTTCAAAAACGACAGATGCAGCTTTACGCAGGGCAATGTCATTTGTAAGCTGGTCGGTAACTTCTTCCAGGGTTTTTGTATTTTCTTCAACAATGTTGGACACTTTAACCAGATGCCAGCCAAGATCTGTTTTAACAGGGGCTGTTACGGCATTTAGTTCTAAAGAGAATACTGCATCCTGAAGTGCTTCGAAAAGATCGGTTTTGGAAACTTCTCCCAAGTCGATATCTTCAACAGTAAGCTGCAATTCCTTTTTGGCAACGTCCGCAAAATCACCACCAGAGGCAATTGCGAAAGACGCTGCATCAGCCAACTCTTTGTTTGGGAAAATCATTTGAAGGATAGTACGCTTTTCAGGCACATTAAATTCACTCAGACGGCCATTATATTCTTCCTGAATTTCTTCTGCGGAGACTTCGATGCCTTCTTTGAACGCTTCGGGTGTAAGCGTAATATATGAAACTTTCCGAAATTCAGGTGCCGTATAGGCGGCAGGGTTTTCTTTTACAAACGCGGCCAGCACATCCTCTGTTGGAGTTGGCGCATTTTCAATAGTGCTATCCAGAAGTTCGATATAATTTGCGCTGCGTTTTTCCGCTGCATAACCATGCAGGGTATCAATCAGAATAGAAGGAGCAACATTCTCGGCCGAAGCAAGAGTGTTGGCCAGTTGGCGACGCTTGATATCGGCTCTCAGGATTTCAACATATTCGGCTTCCGAATATCCGTTCTGACGTAGAACTTCCTGAAAACGAAACCGATCAAAGGCACCGGCGCTGTTTTTAAACGCAGGCCCATTTTTGATTTCATTCAGGACAATGTCGTCGCCCACATTTAACCCAAGCTGATTGACCCGTTCTTTTTCAAGTAAGGTTCGGCTGAGATTAAGGATTGTCGATTGCACGACACCAAACTGCTGTGCCTGTTCCGGTGTGATGCGGCGACCAACATATTGTGAAATGGTATTGATGCGATTTTGATACTCCCTGCGGAATTCTCCAATCGTGACAGTCTGATCGCCAACTTCAATGACATCTGCACCAACAGAACTTCCCAACATATCGCTGCCAATGCCCCAAACGGCAAAACTGGCAACAAGAAGGACTAATAAACCTTTGGCGAGCCATCCACCGGCCCCTTTACGCATCGAATGCAGCATGATCAACCATCTATCGCATAATATAAAATTTGAACTGCCCTTTATATAGGGGCAGCGGGGCGACATGATAGGGGCTTGAAGTGTCCCGCGTAAACATAGAATTTTGTAAAGCGGTATCTTTATTGAAAAAAAAGTGGCATATGGTCAAAAAAGAGAGATATGAAAGACCAATACACACTAAACTGTGAGGGAAAATGAGCTCGTCATTGCGTCCGCTAATTGCCGGTAACTGGAAGATGAATGGTTTGAAGCGTGAATCAGCCGAAGAACTGAAATCGTTGATACATAAAGCAAGCGAACAAAACTCGGTTGGGTGTGACATTTTGATATGCCCGCCTGCGACTTTGGTCGCGTCGATGGCCGAGCTGGCAAACGGCTCGCCGGTTTCTATTGGTGGGCAGGATTGTCACGCAAATGAAAAAGGGGCCCATACGGGTGATACAAGTGCGCAGATGCTAAAAGATGCCGGCGCAGACTATGTTCTTGTCGGGCATTCCGAGCGACGCACGGATCATGATGAAAGCAATGAAAAGGTAAAAGCCAAGGCAGAAGCGGCCTTGAAAGCCGGTCTGATTGCTGTTGTTTGTGTTGGTGAAACATTGCAAGAGCGGGAAAGCGGCCAGACTTTATCTGTTATTTCAGATCAGGTTTCCCGGTCATTACCGGCGGGCGGAACTGCTGAAAATCTTGTGATTGCGTATGAACCTGTTTGGGCCATAGGGACAGGAAAAACCCCAACGGTCGAAGATGTTGCTGACGTTCATGCGCATATTCGGAATGATCTGCAGGCGTTGTTAAAAGACGCCGATGGTGTTCGGCTATTGTATGGTGGCTCTGTCAAGGGAAGCAACGCGGCCGAGTTGATGAACGTTGCCCATGTAAACGGAGCTTTGGTAGGTGGTGCCAGCCTGAAGGCCGAAGACTTCTGGCCAATTGTTGAAACCGTTCTTTAAAGCGATTATTTATAGAGTTTAAGCTGGTAATCGGTTTGGCTTTGGTGTAGAAGCCCACCAACTGTTATTGATATTTTGGATGCGATATTATCGCATTAGTCCGGGAATAATTGGATCATGGAAACTATCCTGCTGGTCGTTCATGTTTTGATCGCTGTCTTTTTGATCGGCGTCGTATTGCTTCAGCGCTCTGAAGGGGGTGCTTTGGGAATTGGCGGCGGCGGTGGCGGCGGTGGCGGCGGTGTTATGACCGGTCGCGGGGCTGCGAACCTTTTGACACGGACAACAGCGATCCTGGCGGCGGCTTTTTTTGGGACCAGTATTTTGCTTGCAGTCCTGAGTGGAAACCACGCAGCACCGACATCCATCCTTGATCAACCTACAGATAGTGCACCGGCAGCGCCGGCGGTTCCGCAAGAACCTTCAGCACCGATTTCCAACTAGATGGAAAAAAAATCACGAGGCGGCGAGTTGGCCGCCTCTTTTACTTCACGACGTAACAAATTTCAGATATAGTATAATTCCATGGCTCGGTTTATTTTCGTTACCGGTGGTGTGGTTTCCTCTCTTGGCAAAGGACTTGCCGGGGCAGCACTTGCTTCCCTGTTGCAGGCTCGTGGCTACAAAGTAAGAATGAGGAAGCTGGACCCATATATCAATGTCGATCCCGGCACTATGAACCCCTATGAACACGGGGAATGTTACGTAACCGATGATGGGGCTGAAACAGACCTCGACCTCGGTCACTACGAACGCTTTACAGGTGTGGCTTCCAAACAGAGTGACAATGTCACGACTGGACGGATTTATCAGACCGTTATTCGCAAGGAACGCCGAGGGGATTATCTCGGTGGTACAGTTCAGGTTATTCCTCACATTACAAATGCCATTAAAGAATTCGCAACAGCGGATATCGGTGATGAAGATTTTGTTCTGGTGGAAATTGGCGGAACCGTTGGTGATATTGAAAGCCTTCCATTTATGGAGGCTATTCGCCAGCTGGGCAATGAGTTGCGGAATAACGCGATTTTTATTCACCTGACACTTGTCCCTTATATTGCGGCAGCCGGCGAGCTTAAAACCAAGCCGACCCAGCACTCTGTTAAAGAATTGCGGTCAATTGGCATTCAGCCGGATATTTTGCTGTGTCGCAGTGAAATGCCGATCCCGGAAGGGCAGCGGGCGAAGATTGGTCAGTTCTGTAATGTACCGCCAGAAGCCGTTATTCAGGCGTTGGATGTCAGAACAATCTATGAAGTGCCGCTTAGCTACCACCATGAGGGGTTTGATGCGGCTGTCTTGAATGCGTTTGGCATTACGGATGCACCAGATCCAGATTTGTCCAAGTGGGAAGAAATTGTTGATCGCAGTATCAACCCCGAGGGCGAGGTTAATATCGCAGTTGTCGGTAAATATATTGAACTGCAGGACGCCTATAAATCTCTGACGGAATCCTTGACCCATGGCGGTATCGCCAACAAGGTCAAGGTCAATATCGACTGGATTGAATCAGAAGAGTTTGAAAAAGATCGGGACAGTGTCGCGGATCGTTTTTCTGGCGTTCATGCCATTCTGGTTCCTGGCGGTTTTGGTGAACGGGGCGCAGAAGGTAAAATCCGGGCCGTAACTTATGCGCGGGAAAACAAAATTCCGTATTTTGGTATTTGTTATGGCATGCAGATGGCGGTGATCGAAGGGTGCCGAAATCTGGCTGATATGCCTCATGCAGGCACGTCCGAATTTGGCGACTTTGATCCGAACGTTGTCGGTATTATGACTGAATGGACAAAAGGCAATAAAACTGAAACCAGATCTGCGGATGGTGATTTGGGCGGTACGATGCGTTTAGGGTCGTATCCGTGTGATCTGATTCCAGGGTCCAAGGTTCATGAAATTTATGGGCAGGATCGTATCGATGAACGTCATCGACATCGCTATGAAGTGAATATTGCCTATAAGGAAGTGCTGGAAAAAGTCGGGTACAAGTTCTCTGGATTGTCGCCGCATGGTGATTTGCCTGAAATCGTTGAAATCCCGGATCATCCTTGGTTTATTGGTGTTCAGTTCCATCCAGAATTGAAGTCTAAACCCTTTGATCCACATCCACTCTTTAAGAGTTTTGTAAAAGCTGCTCTGGATCATTCCAGACTGGTCTAAGACGTCGAAAACAGGACATATCATGACAAAACAGCATCACATCAAGATCGGTAAATTCGAGGTTGGGAATGATCTGCCGCTGACAATCATTGCCGGACCTTGTCAGATGGAAAGTGCTGAACACGCCATGGACATGGCGGGTCAGTTGCATGAAATGACCCAAGAGCTTGGGATCGGCCTCGTCTATAAATCTTCGTTCGACAAGGCCAACCGGTCTTCCATTCATTCAAAGCGGGGAATGGGGCTGGACGGGGCGTTACCGGTTTTTGAACAGGTGCAGAAAGAATTTGGTATTCCTGTTCTGACAGATGTTCATGAGCCCGGCCAATGTGCTGAAGTCGCGACCGTTGTTGACGTTCTGCAAATCCCGGCTTTTTTGTGCCGGCAGACAGATTTGCTCGTTGCCGCGGCAAAGACCGGACGGGTGGTTAATGTTAAAAAAGGGCAGTTTCTGGCACCTTGGGACATGAAAAATGTAGTTGTCAAAATGCAGGAAAGTGGCAATGAACAAATCCTGTTGACCGAACGCGGCGCCAGTTTTGGCTATAATACGTTGGTGAGTGATATGCGGAGCCTGCCAATTATGGCCGAAACAGGATATCCGGTGGTTTTTGATGCAACCCACTCTGTTCAGCAGCCCGGCGGTCAAGGGGCGACCACGGGCGGTAAGAGGGAATATGTTCCTGTGCTGGCTCGTGCGGCGGTTTCGGTTGGCGTGGCAATGGTGTTCATGGAAACCCATCAGGACCCGGACAACGCCCCCTCAGATGGCCCGAACATGGTTCCAATTCAGGAAATGCGGAACTTGCTACAAACACTTCAGGCTTTTGATGCCCTCGCCAAAAATCTCTGATTTTACTTCTCAGACACTGATAACAGGAACTCCTATAAAATGAGCGCTATTCTTGACATTATCGGCCGTGAAATTCTTGACAGTCGCGGCAATCCGACCGTTGAAGTTGATGTACTCCTTGATACCGGCGCCTTTGGCCGGGCTGCTGTTCCTTCAGGAGCGTCCACAGGGGCTCATGAAGCTGTTGAACTGCGCGACGGCGGTGATCGCTACAAGGGTAAAGGTGTTCTCAAGGCGGTAGATGCCGTTAATGGTGAAATCTTTGATGCGATTTCTGGCATGGATGCAGACAGCCAGATTGCGATCGACCGTATCATGATGGAGCTGGACGGCACACAGAACAAAAGCCGTTTGGGCGCGAACGCAATTCTCGGGGTTTCCATGGCGCTTGCAAAAGCAGCAGCCGAAGATACCGGCCTGCCATTGTATCGTTATATCGGCGGGGCTTCTGCGCGTACGCTTCCAGTTCCGATGATGAATATCATCAATGGCGGAGAACATGCCGATAATCCGATCGATGTTCAGGAATTCATGATCATGCCGGTTTCTGCCGGAAATATCCGCGAAGCGGTTCGCATGGGTTCTGAAATTTTTCATACTTTGAAAAAACAGCTGAGCGATGCTGGTCATAATACCAATGTTGGTGATGAAGGCGGTTTTGCCCCCAATATCGGTGGTACGCGCGATGCGCTTGATTTCATTATGAAATCTATCGAAGTCGCCGGGTACAAGCCAGGGGAAGATATTTACCTCGCTCTGGATTCAGCGTCTACAGAGTTTTACAAAGACGGCCAGTATCACCTGAAAGGAGAGGGCAAAGTTCTCTCAGCCGGCGAAATGGTTGATTATTACGCAGCGCTTGTCGGTGACTACCCGATTATCTCTATCGAAGATGGTATGTCTGAAGATGACTGGGATGGCTGGAAGCTCTTAACAGATAAGATCGGTGATAAAGTTCAACTGGTCGGGGATGATCTTTTCGTGACGAACCCTGTGCGTCTGGCGGACGGTATTGAAAAAGGAGTGGCCAATTCAATTCTGGTGAAAGTCAATCAGATTGGCACCCTGACCGAGACGCTGGAAGCTGTGGAAATGGCCCATAAAGCCAGCTACTCAGCCGTCATGTCCCATCGTTCGGGTGAAACCGAAGATGCCACAATTGCTGATCTGGCCGTTGCGACCAATTGCGGACAGATTAAAACGGGCAGCCTTGCCCGGTCAGACCGGTTGGCTAAATACAATCAATTGATCCGGATTGAAGAAGCCCTGGGGGCGTCCGCTGAATATGCTGGCCGTTCCATCTTGAAATAGACTTTCTTGTTAAAATCCTATTGAAGGAAGGCGGGGTTTCCCGCCTTTTTTTATGGATGCATGAACCCATTCGATTTCACAAAACCTGTCCTTTCATCTTTATTGTAAACGGATGCTATGGCGGATAGGTGGGCTTCGGTTTTCCTTTGAAATATCGCTTATTTGTCTTGAATGACCACACTTTTGCGCCGCTTTTGAAATATTCGCTGAAATAATCGAATAAACATTGACCCTTATGAAATAATTTGATTCATTAAGAATATGAGCATTAGTTACGAAATTGGCAAAAGACTAAAAGCAGGGGCGGGTCCTATTCTGGGACTGCTGACAATCTGCTATTTTAGTTACCACCTGATCGAAGGCGATCGGGGGCTATTCTCCTACCTGAAATTACAGATGGAAATCCAGAAAGCGGAAGCCGAATTTCAAATTACGGAACTTGAAAAAGAAAAGCTGGAAAATCGGGTCAAACTTCTTGATCCAGAGAATCTGGATTTGGATATGCTGGAAGAACGAGCTCGAGAGGTTCTGGGCCTCGCCCATCCGGATGAGCTGGTTATATACACCGAAAAATAAGTTACATTCGGAACTTCTGATAGGAAGTTGCTTTTCTCACCCGCAATAAAGAATAAATATTTCAAAAAACATCTCTGAAAGTATCTTCTTGTTACGATATTTTGCATATCGAAAGAAAAGCTGCATTTTTACATTGCTTTGCAGCATTTTTAACCGAAATAACTATAATTTAGTTAATTACGCAGAATTTCTTGTTTATTAAGATATTTGTTGCCACATTTAGTCATTATTCGACGCGCAGGAACTTATTCGGCGCCTAAATTATAAAACAGACCAAATTTGTCTAGAGGGAGAGATCATGGCGCGCAAAGCCACTACCGCCCGGAGTAAGTCCACCAAAGTGGATAAAGAACAGGTCAAAAAATTCTACACAGATATGTTGCTGATCCGACGCTTTGAAGAAAAAGCAGGCCAGATATATGGAATGGGCCTGATCGGCGGCTTCTGTCATTTGTATATCGGGCAGGAAGCTGTTGTGGTTGGTATGCAGTCAGCCATCAATCCAGATGATGCCGTTATTACATCCTATCGGGATCATGGACATATGCTGGCCTGTGGAATGGATCCAAAGGGCGTCATGGCAGAATTGACGGGCCGTGAAGGGGGATATTCCCGGGGTAAAGGCGGTTCCATGCATATGTTCTCCAAGGAAAAGAACTTTTATGGCGGACATGGTATTGTGGGTGCGTGCGTTCCTTTGGGAACGGGGCTTGCCTTCAGTCAGAAATATGATGACACGGACAATGTGACCCTTTGTTATATGGGGGACGGCACTGTTAATCAGGGTCAGGTCTATGAAAGCTTCAACATGGCCGAGTTGTGGACCCTTCCGGTTATTTATATCATCGAAAACAATGAATATGCCATGGGAACTTCGGTCAAACGGGCCTCAGCGCAAACGGAACTTTTCCGTCGCGGTGAAAGTTTCAATGTACCGGGTGAACAGGTAGACGGCATGGATGTCTTTGCTGTTGCAGAAGCGGGCCGCAAGGCCGTTGAATGGGCACGCAGTGGCAAAGGTCCTTATATTCTGGAAATGAAAACCTATCGCTATCGCGGGCATTCCATGTCTGATCCGGCGAAATATCGCTCTAAAGAAGAAGTGAACAAAAAACGGGCTGAAAGCGATCCCATCGAACGGGTTCGGGAAAAACTGTTGAACGACAAGGTTTATACGGAAGATGAATTGAAGGAAATTGATCGGGACGTAAAAGCAATTGTTGCCAAAGCAGTAGAGTTTGCGCAGGAAAGTCCGGAACCTCATCCGGATGAACTGATGACTGATATCGTAGCCTAAGCACAGAGCAATTCGAATTAAGAGGGTATCTAATGCCAACAGAAATTTTAATGCCGGCTCTGTCGCCGACCATGACTGAAGGAAAACTTGCTCGCTGGAATGTGAGTGAGGGGGATACTGTCGCCTCTGGTGACGTCCTGGCAGAGATCGAAACAGATAAAGCGACGATGGAAGTGGAAGCCGTTGATGAAGGCACTGTCGGAAAAATTCTGATTGATGCAGACACGGACAATGTCGCAGTGAACACACCGATCGCTCTTTTACTGGAAGAGGGAGAGGATAAAAGTGCTTTGGACGGATATTCATCCGAAGCGCCGGAAGCGACCTCCAAAAGTGCAGAGAACGATGACGATGGCGGCAGCGACAATCAAGACGATCGTTCGTCTTCTGTTGTTATCGAAAGCTCGGGCGATGCTTATGATGCCAGTGGAGAAATCCCTGAAGGCACTGAAATGGTCAAAATGAGTGTTCGAGAAGCACTCAGGGATGCCATGGCCGAAGAAATGCGAAGCAATGACCGCGTTTTTGTCATGGGCGAAGAGGTTGCTGAATATCAAGGGGCC
The DNA here is from genome assembly GCF_026409565.1 of Sneathiella aquimaris. Taxonomy (NCBI): domain Bacteria; kingdom Pseudomonadati; phylum Pseudomonadota; class Alphaproteobacteria; order Sneathiellales; family Sneathiellaceae; genus Sneathiella; species Sneathiella aquimaris. The sequence goes on along the minus strand of NZ_CP112881.1, from coordinate 2,183,495 downwards.
TATAAAGTAACGCAAGGTTTGCTTGATGAGTTCGGTGCCCGCCGCGTGATCGATACGCCGATTACTGAGCATGGTTTTGCCGGTATTGGTGTGGGTGCGGCCTTTCACGGTCAACGTCCAATTGTTGAATTTATGACCTTCAACTTTGCCATGCAGGCCATTGATCAGATTGTAAACTCAGCGGCTAAAACCCGATATATGTCGGGTGGTCAGATGTCCAGCCCGATTGTTTTCAGGGGTCCTAATGGCGCGGCTTCACGGGTTGGGGCCCAGCATTCACAGTGTTTTGCGGCCTGGTATGCCCATGTACCCGGTTTGATTGTTGTTGCGCCTCATACCGCTTCAGATGCCAAGGGGCTATTGAAATCAGCAATTCGCGATGAAAATCCAGTAATTTTCCTTGAAAACGAAATTTTGTACGGACAAAGCTTCGATGTTCCGGTTCTGGAAGATTTCACTGTGCCGCTCGGGAAGGCGAAAGTCGCCCGTTCAGGCGATGATGTAACCATCGTTTCATTCGGAATGGGGATGACATATGCCCTTGATGCAGCTGAAAAACTTGCGGCGGACGGCGTAAATGCAGAGGTAATTGATCTGCGTACAATTCGGCCTTTGGATATGGATACAATTCTTGCTTCTGTCCGGAAAACAAATCGCTGTGTAACCGTCGAAGAAGGATGGCCGCAACATGGTGTGGGGGCTGAACTCAGCGCACAAATCATGGAGAAAGCGTTCGATTATCTGGACGCGCCGGTCATTCGGGTAACAGGTAAAGACGTGCCTATGCCTTATGCCGCTAATCTTGAAAAATTGGCCCTGCCGAGTGCGCAGGACGTCATCGATGCGGTGAAAGCCGTCACATATCGTTCTTAAGGGGAAGCCGGATGCCAATTACAATTACAATGCCAGCTCTCTCTCCGACGATGACAGAGGGTAAACTTGCCAACTGGCAGGTTAAAGAAGGGGAAAGTGTTTCTTCAGGGGATGTTTTGGCTGAAATTGAAACAGACAAAGCAACCATGGAAGTGGAAGCGGTCGATGAAGGGGTTCTTGGAAAGATCCTTATTGATGGTGGCACGGACAATGTCGCCGTCAATACACCCATTGCCATCCTGCTTGAGGAAGGGGAGGATCAAAGCGCTCTCGACAATTACTCTCCAGACGGTGCTCCGTCAGCCGGTTCTTCACAAACAGAGGACAAACCCGCCGTGTCCGAAGAAAAACCGGCTTCTGAGAAGCCGATAAAGCAGTCCGGCGGTTCGCCGAACGCCAAAGCCGCCGAAGGCGGTCGTGTTTTTGCGAGCCCTCTGGCGCGGCGCATTGCATCGAATGAAGGGGTTGATGTTGCCGATATTGATGGCACGGGTCCACGAGGACGGGTGATCAAAGCCGATGTGGAAGCCTTTGTGAAGTCAGGGGGAGCCGCTGCCCGTAAGCCGGATGCCAAAGTGGAAGACAGTGCTAAAGCTGGCGGAACAACGGCTCAATCAACGGCTTCTTCGGGGCCTGTTGCAACGACACCGCCGCATGCAGGAGAGCATGAAGAGATTCCGCTCAATGGTATGCGTAAAACAATTGCGAAACGCCTGACCGAAGCCAAGCAAACCATTCCGCATTTCTACCTGACGGTTGAATGTGAACTGGATAATCTGCTTTCCATGCGCAAAGACCTGAACGCACGGGGGGATGATTATAAAATTTCCGTCAATGACTTCGTTATTCGGGCGTCTGCTCTGGCATTGAAAAAACTGCCAGAAGCCAACGCGATCTGGGGCGGTGACAAAATACTGCAATACAAGGATATTGATATCGCTGTTGCGGTTGCAGTTGACGGGGGCTTGATTACCCCGGTTGTCCGCACTGCCGATCAAAAAGGCCTGGCGAGTATTTCAAATGAAATGAAGTCTTTGGCTGGCAAGGCGAAAGACGGAAAACTGATGCCCGAAGAATATCAGGGCGGGTGTTTCTCGATCTCCAACCTTGGAATGTTCGGGATCAAGGAATTCTCCGCTGTGATCAATCCACCGCAATCAGCCATTTTGGCTGTAGGAGCGGGGGAGCAGCGGCCTGTTATCCGGGACGGTGCTGTGGCGGTTGCGACCGTAATGAGCGTGACTTTGTCTTGTGATCACCGGGTTATTGATGGCGCTGTTGGCGCAGAACTTCTTAAATATTTCAAAGGCTATATCGAAGAACCTTTGACAATGATGCTTTAAAGAGGACGGCACAAATGGCAGAAACAAATTTTGATTTGGTCGTCATCGGTACAGGCCCGGGCGGCTATGTCGCCGCAATTCGGGGCGCACAGTTGGGCCTCAAGACTGCGGTTATTGAACGGGAACATTTTGGCGGTATTTGCTTGAACTGGGGTTGTATTCCGACGAAAGCGCTTTTAAGAACCGCAGAAGTTTATCGCAACATTCAGCATGCCGAAAGTTATGGCATAAAGGTTGAAAAGGCTTCTGTCGATCTGGACGCCACTGTCAAGCGATCCCGTCAGGTTGCGGCTCAGTTGTCCGGCGGTATTTCCGGTTTGCTGAAAAAAAACAAGATCGCGGTCTTTGAAGGACAGGGGAAAATTGCAGGATCCGGAAAAGTGTCTGTCGAAAAGGACGGAAACAAAACCGTTCTTTCAGCAAAACATACGATCCTTGCCACAGGGGCCCGGGCCCGCAACCTTCCCGGACTGGAGCCGGATAGCAAGCTTATCTGGTCCTATAAAGATGCGTTGGTGCCCGATACAACACCTAAAAAACTTCTGGTGGTTGGTTCCGGCGCAATTGGCATTGAATTTGCCAGCTTCTTTAATGCGCTCGGGTCAGATGTGACAGTTGTCGAGGTCATGGATCGAATTCTGCCGGTCGAAGATGCTGATATTTCGGCACATGCAGAAAAAGCCTTTAAGAAACAGGGGATGACCATAAAAAAGTCAACCAATGTGACAGAACTGAAAAAATCGTCCAAGGACGTAACTGCCACTTTCAAGGATGCCAAGGGCAAAACCAGCACAGACACCTTTGACCGGGTGATCATGGCTGTTGGAATTGTTGGAAATGTAGAAGATATTGGGCTCGAAGGTACGAAGGTAAAAGTTGACCGCAGCCACATTGAGGTGGATGAATTCAGTCGGACAGGCGAGGCGGGTGTTTACGCCATTGGCGACTTGACAGGCCCTCCCTGGCTGGCCCATAAAGCGTCCCATGAGGCAATTATCTGCGTCGAGAAAATTGCGGGCGAAAAAGATGTCCATCCGTTAGTCACAACCAATATTCCCGGCTGTACCTATTGCCACCCACAGGTGGCGTCCGTCGGGCTGACAGAAAAGGCCGCAATTGAAGCTGGTCACGAAGTGAAAGTTGGTCGTTTTCCGTTTATCGGAAATGGTAAAGCCATCGCCCTTGGTGAACCCGAGGGGTTGGTAAAAACCGTATTTGATGCGAAAACAGGGGAACTTATTGGGGCTCATATGATCGGGGCCGAAGTTACAGAGTTGATTCAAGGCTTCGGCATTGCTAAAACCCTCGAAACAACTGAAATCGAACTGATGCATACGGTCTTCCCGCATCCGACGTTATCGGAAATGATGCATGAGTCTGTTCTTGATGCCTACGATAAGGTTATCCATATGTGAGGGAGAGCTTCGTTAAATCGACAGTTTTCCTTCTTTGATCGAGTAAAGTGATATTGCCATGACTGAGAATACTCAAGTTGAAGCACGTGTAAGGCATCCGGAAAAGGCTCACAAGCCTGACAACCCGGTGAAACGCAAGCCGTCCTGGATACGGGTGAAGGCTCCTGTGTCAAAGCAATATCACGAAACCCGCGAATTGATGCGGGGGCTTAATCTTACGACTGTCTGTGAAGAAGCGGCCTGCCCAAATATTGGTGAATGCTGGGCTAAAAAGCATGCGACCATGATGATTATGGGTGAAATCTGCACGCGAGCCTGCGCCTTTTGTAACGTTTCAACGGGCAAACCAAATGCGCTTGATCCGTTTGAGCCATTTAATGTGGCGACAGCCGTTAAAACAATGGGGCTTGAGCATGTGGTGATCACTTCTGTTGACCGGGACGACCTGGCCGATGGCGGGGCACAGCATTTTGCCGAAGTCATTCAGGCCATCCGCGAGACGTCCCCGAACACGACAATCGAAATTCTAACCCCTGATTTCTTGAAAAAAGAGGGTGCGTTGGAAGTGGTCGTCAAAGCAAAACCGGACGTTTTTAATCATAATCTGGAAACGGTTCCAAAATTGTACACAACGGTGCGCCCGGGCGCCCGTTATTTTCATTCTCTTCGATTGTTGCAACAGGTGAAAGAACTGGATCCCACAATCTTCACTAAATCGGGCCTGATGGTCGGTCTTGGCGAAGAAAAAGAAGAAGTTCTGCAAGTGATGGACGATATGCGTGTTGCGGATATCGACTTTATTACCATTGGCCAGTATTTACAGCCGACCGTCAAACATCATGCACTCGATCGTTTTGTAACGCCGGAAGAATTTGGCGTGTATGAACGTCAGGCCTATGCAAAAGGCTTTTTGATGGTATCGTCGTCGCCTCTGACCCGTTCAAGTCATCACGCGGGCGAGGATTTTGCCAAGTTGCGGGCTGCACGTGAAAAAGCTCAGGCTAAGTAATAGTTGAAACGATAAAAACAAGCACGAGTAACCATGCCAACACATGCAGAGCAGCGCGTCTTGCCTCACAGCCCCCAGCAGCTTTTTGATCTGGTGGCTGCGGTCGATAAATATCCGGAATTTCTACCTTGGTGTATTGGCGCGCGCATTAATTCCCGCATTGATGATGTCATCATGGCGGATCTTGTGATCGGCTTTAAGATGTTTCGGGAAAAATTCACGTCCCGCGTAACCCTTGATCAGGAAAATATGCGGATCGATGTGGAATATATGGATGGCCCGTTCAAATATTTGAATAATCACTGGATTTTTGAACCACATCCTGAAGGCTGCAATATCGATTTCTTTGTCGATTTCGAGTTTAAATCCATGCTTCTGCAAAAAACAATTGGAATGCTTTTCAACGAAGCGGTCCAACGTATGATTGCGGCTTTTGAAACCCGGGCAAAAGATCTGTATGGATAATCCGTCTGGTTGTCGGTCTGTTCATTCAAGCCCGATTTAGGATTTCGCTGCCTTCAGCAACATTTCCAGGGCTGTCGTGACGGTTGCGAGGCGGACATTGAGGCGCCCGATATCTCCATAATCCATTTGCCGATGCTCCATCACACCGTCTCGGTTTGCAACGGCCAGATGAACCCGTCCTCCGGGCTTATCCGCGGTTCCGCCAGGTCCAGCAATACCGGTTACCGCTACCGCAATATTTGCGGACGATTTGCGAATTGCACCAAGCGCCATTTCTTTTGCTGTTTGTTCGGCGACTGCACCCACCGCTTTTAAGGTTTCGGCTTTGACCCCTAAAACCTGTATTTTGGCTTTGTTGGTATAGGTGATGAACCCTCTATCAACGACGGCAGAGGACCCCGCGATATCAGTAAGTGCACCCCCAATGAGACCGCCTGTGCAGCTTTCAGCGGTGGCGACATACCATCCTCTTTTTTGGGATTCCTGAATTACATCAGTTGCCAGTTGCGTAATGGCGTCGGAAAAAAGATACATCACAAAACCTGCGTTATTACAAATAGGATCAGGGCGGCACAGATGCCTGCGGCGATATCATCAAACATGACACCAAAAGCGCCTTTAATATGTTTGTCCATCCAGCCGATGGGCCAGGGTTTTAAAATGTCAAAAATCCGAAACAAAACAAAGGCAAAAAGATAATAAAGCGGGTTGGTACCGGCAATCAACAAGGGGATCCATTGACCTGCAACTTCATCAATAACAACTTCGCCCGGATCTGACGCTCCTGTTTTTTTAAGATAGATATCTGTCGAAATCATCCCGATCACAAAGACGAGGCCAATCGCAATCAAAAGTGCCTGATCGCCGAGAAGGGAAAAAATCAGATAACC